>CAZPGF010000018.1:0-36531 GCA_964586025.1 uncultured Planctomycetales bacterium | reverse complement strand
CCCGACGACACGTGGCGCCGAGAGGATCGACCGCGAGAGCAGCGCCCCGGCACATCCGAGCGGCCATCGCTCGACTACTCGAAAACGCCCGTCCTTGCCCGTCACGAGCCGATGGACGCCGCCTTCGATGACATCTCGTCCCGTGACGATGCCGATGGCGCCGCGGTCTTCGGTGCGCGCGATCCACGCCTCCAGGAGACCGCCACCCCACGCCGCGAGGGCGCGGCGGGCGTGGCGCATCGTCGCGTCGTCGGCGTGCGGTCCGGTCGAGAGCACGCGATCCCGACCGGCCGCGCCATGGGGCGCCTTCAGCACCCACGGACCGCACCCGACGAGGGCGGCGCACAGGTCGTCGATGTCCTCGATCCAGCGAGCGAAGGGATGCGGCGGCAGCGTTCCCGCCGAACGCTCCTCGGCGAGCCAGCGACGTCCGTGGACGCGTCGCGCGACCTCCTCGCTGGAACGCGGTGCGGCGCGCAGTCGTTCGGCCCACGTCGAGCCTTCGGCCGAGCCGTCGCGAGGGCCGATCCCGGCCGCGCACCACGCCACCACCTCTGCGGGATCGACCTCCGATTCGGCCGTTGCCGCGTGAGGCAGTGCGGGTAGCCACCGTCGAGCCGCCGCCGTCGCACGGCACGACGACGGCTCCCCGAGAACCCGGTCACCGGGCCGGGCGAGGACGCCGAAGAGCGGCGCAAGATCCGTCGCGCGTCGCGCGGCCTCGCCCGAGAGTCGCTCGCCCCGCCACCCGGCCTCGGCTCCGAAGTTCGGCAGCATCCACATCGAGGCGCGCGCTAGACCGGCCCGGCGCGGCGCGGGGCACCGCTCGGTGCGCGCGGGGGAGTTGCGGCGAGTCGCTCGACGAGGGCTTCGGGCAGACCGGCGCGGCGACGTGACGCGGCGTCGAATCGGGATCCCCGCGCACGCGCCGTCGCGTGCGCGACGCGGGCGTGGCGTTCGAAATCGTGCGCGCGCGCGTCGTCGGCCGGAGCGAGACGCTGGAACCACACCCACGCGAAGCGCACGTGGTCCACCTCGTCGTCGTGGACGATCCGAAGGACGCGCGCGGTCTCCGCGTCTCCGGCCTGCCGCGCGGCGTCGGCATGTTCGAGACTGAAGTCGAGGTTCGCCGACTCGAACGTGAGCCCCAGGGTGCAGACGAACTCCAGCGGGGTCGTCAGGCGATCGACCTGGTTCCAGAAGTGCCCGCTGACCGGTTCGTCGCCGAACCGACCGCCGAGCGCCTCGAGCCGCTCGACGAACATCCGCAGATGTCGCTGTTCGTCGCCGAGGATCGCGGCGCACCCGACGCGGAACGCGCGAGGCATGTCGGGCCATGCGAGCAGGGCGAACGCGAACAGTTCGGCGGCCTGGAGTTCATGATTCGCGAGCGCGTGGAGGATGCGACGTCGCTGCGCGGGGTCCGGCATGCCTTCGAGCGGCGGTACGCGAACGGAGCGGCGCGGCGTCCAGACGAGATCCGGCGGACGATGGGGGGACGTGACGCGGAGAGGTGGTCCGGGGGACTCGTCGGTGAATCCCCTCGGCAGCGGCGTGAGTTTCCCGGCGAGCGTCGTCGCTCGTAGGACCGCCAGAGCGTGGTCGCGCAGCTCCATGTCGGAGGTCGAGATGCTATCGGCGCCGCGCCTCGCGCCCACCCGTGGGCGTAGGACGAGTCGATTCGCCCGCTCTCTCAACGACCCGGTACGGGTGCCTCCGTGGGCGGAGGGTGGTCGTCAGCAACGCGCAACAGACGATAGGTGTCGCCGTTGGGCTCCGTGAGGACCAGGACGTCTCCATCCCAAGCCCACGTCCAGCGCTCCTCCTTGCCGTTGCTCGCCAGAGCCAGTCGGTTCCCGTCGACGCGGTACGTGCCGCCCGCCTTCATCGGTGGGACGGGAATCTGCTGCAACTCCACACTCGTCTCGTGCGTGCCGTCCTCTCCGAATCGGATCGACATGACGCTCATGCCCAACTGGGACAGGTACGGCTCGGTCCGCCACGCGCCCACGAGTCTCTGCGGCGATCGCGGTTGGAGATCCCCGCTGATCACACCGCATGCACGGCACGCTGGAGCGACCTGCTCGTCGACGCCGCGGGCATGGCCGTGGGGGCGTGGATCGCCTCCAAGGCACGGCGACGCGAGGGTCGCCCGACGTGACGACGCTGAACCGGTCGTCCGCGCTGACCTTTCTGCACGCGCTGCTGCGCGGCGAGCCGGTCGGCGAGGTCCCCATCGTCGCAGCACCGAGTCTGCTCGCGCTCGTGACGGCCCACGGCCTGGATGCACGCCTCGACGAAGCGGTCCGCGCGGGGCGCGCCAGCCTGCCCGAAGCGGAGTGCCAGGGATTGCGGGAGCGGTCGCGCACCCGTACGGCCAGGGCGCTGCACGCGCTCCACCTACGAGGTCAAGCCGTGGGCCGCCTGCAGGCGGCAGGGGTTCCCGTGCTGGTGCTCAAGGGCGCGGCGTTCGCCGACTGGCTCTACGCAAGTCCGGGGCTGCGCGCGTTCGAAGACGTGGATCTCCTCGTGCCCAGGTCCTCGTGGCGCGAGGCCCTCGCGGCGCTCGTGGCTGGGGGAGCGTCCACCGGACCGCGATCCGGCTCGGGGCCCTTCGTGCGCACCGTGCATGGGCCCGGCGGCCACGTCATCGATCTCCACGGTCGGTTCGCCGATGCGCCGGGGCGTTCGGGGCTCGACGACGAGCCCGTGTTCGATCGTGCGCTCCCCGGAGCGCACGGTGGGCCTCAGGTCCCCACCCTTTCCCTCGGCGACCACCTCCTGCACGTCGCCGAGCACGCGGCCCGCTCGAAGTGGGTGCGTCTCGGCTGGCTCACCGACGTCCATCTCCTGCTCGGGCGTCTGGACGGCGCGGGCATCGCACTCGACCAGGTGCGCGCACTTGCGGACCGCGTCGGTCGCCGCCGCATGCTCGAGTTGGCGCTCGTTCTCGAAGCGCGCGCCTACGACCGTCCGCACATGGACCGGTCCGAACTGGCCGAACTGGTCGCGACCTGCGAGGCGAACCAGCGCACGCCCGACGCCGTCCATCCCCACGCCTTCGATGTCGATTGGTTCGCCCGCCTCGTCGATGACCCGGGCGAGGTGGCGCGCGCACGTCGCGACCGCTGGCGTCGCGGCTTGAGACGACGGATGTGGAGAGTGTTGGGTCGCTGACCTCGAGGCCGGTCCAAGGCCCACTCGACCTCCCACATCGCCTCGCGGATCCCACGGTGGGGATCGGTGCCGAGGATGCGGGCGAGGTCGGGTTCCTCGACGAATCGGCGCATCCGCGCGCAAGGTCTGCTGCGGACCGTGGCTTCCAAGAAGCCCCAACGAAGCAACGGGGTGAGGGAACGCAGCACGCGATTAGGACGCCGCGACGTGACCGAGCAGCGCGCGATGCAGGGGGACGGCGGTGCGGAACCGGAGGGCGTCCTCGGGAGCGAGGCGCGCGGCCTCGGCCTCGAGGAGCGACCGCGCCTCGTCGCGGAGAGCGGGCGCGTCGGTCGCCCGAATCAACGTGTCGAGGATCTCGATCCGCGCGTCGTGGCGCAATCGCGCGCCAGCCGCCGCGCACGCGGCGAGCGCGTCGTCGACCGAGCCGCAGCCGGCGAGCGCCGCGCGCGCCGCGACGAGCGCGTCGAACGTCACGTCGATCCCCGGCGCGCACGCGCCGCGCGCTTCGGCGATCCGCGCGACGGCGGCCTCGCGGTCGCCCTCGACCAGGTCGAGCGCCGCGATCGCCTGGAGCGTATCGCCCATGCCGCGCGCGTCGCTCAAGCGACGACGGCGATCGAGCGCGGCCTCGAACGCGACCCGCGCCGCGGCGAACTCCGACTGCCACATCGCGAGGATGCCCCGGCTGTGGAGCGCGAAGGCCTCCTCGCGGAGGAGGCCACCCGCCGCGAACGTCGCGCGAGCGCGATCGAGGCATGCCTCCGCCTCCTCGAATTGTCCGAGGCGACGCAGGGACTCGGCCAGGTTCAACTCCGCGACCGCTCCGTTCACGCGCATTCCCAACGCGCGACAGTCCTCGCGACTCTGCCGATAGCAGACCACCGCTTCGCCGAGGCGGCCGGCGTCGTACAGGACGTTGCCGAGATTGCAGAGCGTCAGCGCGTAGTTGCGGTAATCGCCGGTCTCCATCTGCAGGGCGAGTGCCCGCCGCGTCATCGCCTCGGCCTCGTCGTGATGGCCGAGTTCCTGCAGGAGGACCGCGAGGTCGCCCGCACCGCGGGACTCGACGCTCGCGTTCCCCGAGGCGCGGCCGAGCGCGATCACCTGCTCCTGGCGACGGCGCGCCTCCGCGTAGTCGCCGCGATGCCACGCCGCCTGGCCGAGGCCTCCGAGGATGCCGCCGCGACGCACCTCTTCGCCGGACTCGGGGAGGGCGTCGAGCGCGAGCGCGAGGTGCTCGGTCGCGTCGGCGTACCGGCCGAGGTCGAGCATCGTGTAGGCGAATTCGACCCGCGGAGCGATGTCGCTCGTGCCCGCCTGCGCGGCCTCGTAGAGACCGCGGCGCGCGTGGCGTTCGGCGTCCTCCGCACGTCCGGCGAAGCGGCGCAGCCGGGAGAGCATCGAACGCGCCGCGACGCGCTGGACCGGGGCGAGGGCATCGCCGTCGAGGGCCTGCTCGAGCCAATCGGCCGCGGTCTCTCCTCGCCCCTGCGACTCGAGGTGGGTGGCGGCCGCGATGACGCAGGCGGCGACCCGCGACGGATCCGGCCCGTTTCGATGGTGACGCACGTAGCGCACCGCGGCCGCCCCTCGGAGCGCCGTCGGATCGGTCGTCCCGGTCGAGAGCGCCGCATCGCCCAACGCACGGTGGATTTCGGCGCGCAGCACGGGCGCGATCCCTGCGTAGACGACCTCCTGCGCGATCCGATGTTCGAAGCGCCACACGGCACCGTCGGCGCGTACCAGGCGCCGACGTCGTTCGAGTCGATCCAGGATCTCCAGCACGCGCAGGCGGGTGGCGCCCCGCACGAGGACCAGGGGGTCCACCTCGAACACGGGCCCTTCGACGGCGGCCACCGCCAACAACTCGGACTCCTCGTCGGGCAGGTCGCGAAGCCGGCGCCGGACATGCTCGGCGAGGGCGTCGGGCAGATCGACGCCCGCCGCCGGTGCGGGGGCGTGCGCGCCGCGCGCCAGTTCGACCAGGAAGAGGGGCAGACCCTCGCCCCGCTTGGCGATGCGTTCCACGTCGCCCTCGTCGAGCGCGGCGGCGGGCGCGGCGTCGCGGACCAGCGCGATCGCGTCGGCCTCCGCGAGCGGTTCGAGGCGGAGGGTCGCATCGGGCGCGACGACGGTGCCCGCAGCGAGCGACGGACCGGCGAGCCGGACGATCAGGACGGGGCGACCGCGCACGCCGGCGACGAGGGCGTCGAGCAGTCGTCGCTCCTCGCGCGACGCCTCGTCGAGGTCGTCCACGACGAACGTCGCCGGAAGGTCGCGCGCGAGCGAGCCGAGGAGTCGTGCGGCGAGACCGGCGACCGAAACGCCGGCGGACTCCGGCGTGGCGTCGCCGCGAAGCCATGCGAGAAACGAAGCGACCGCATGCGGAGGCGAATCGAGTTGCGCGGCGATGCGTCGCTCGGCATCCGCGTCCGCGTAGGCGGCAGCGAGGGCGCCGCGCACGCCGCCCACGAAGCCACCGCGGGTGCACGCGCCGTAGAACGTCGCGCTCTCGGCGGGCAGGCCGTCGAGGAACTCGGCGACGAGACGGGACTTGCCTCCGCCGTCCTCGCCCTCGACGTCCACCACGCGCGCGTCCTTCCGGTCGCGGACCTCGCGCCAGGCCGCGGCGAGCGCATCGGCCGCGGCACGACGCCCGTGGAACGGCACGTCGCGCGCCACCGGGACGCGCGCACGGGGAAGGCGACCCTCCCGTGTCGCGCGTTCCCGCCACCAGGGTCCCGCCTCGCCCGCGAGCAACACGTCGCGCAACTCCGCCGCCGACGCGAAGCGACGCTTCGGATCGGCGTCGAGCAGCCTCTCCAGCACCGCGGCGAGGAACGGGCCGACCTCGGCGGTCGTCGTCGATCCGGGCGGCTTGCCGCCGCGCAGGACCGCGGCGAGGTTCCCGCCGCCGGGACGCGCGTCGGCGCGCGCGAGATCGCGGAGGGTTGCGCCGAGCGCATAGAGATCGGATTGCGGCGTCGCTTCCTCGCCGGCGATCTGTTCGGGCGCCGCGAAGGCGAGCGATCCGACGAACTGCCCCTCCTGGGTCAGCGTGGCCATCTCGGTGTGGAGCGGTCGAGCGATGCCGAGGTCCATGATGCGCAGTTCGTGATCCTCGGTGATCAGCAGGTTCTCCGGCTTGATGTCGCGATGGACGATGCCCGCGGCGTGGATCGCCGCGAGCCCGTCCGCGGCCTGCGCGCCGACCTCCCGAAGGAGGGCCGGCGAGAGCGGTCCGCGTTCGCGTCGGAGCGTTGCCAGGTCGCGCCCGCGCACGTACTCGAGGACGACGAAGTCAACCGGACGCCCATCGACCTCCGCACGGCCTGAACCCAGGGTGCGAACGACACGCGGGTGGTGGACGCGGCGACCGAGTTCGGCCTCGCGCGCGAAACGTTCGCGCGCCCCGGGGCGGGACGCCAGATGCGGATGGATCGCCTTCAACGCGACGCGGATCGCGCGCGCGACGTCGCGCGCGGCGTACACGGTGCCCATGCCGCCGGAGCCGAGTTCTCGTTCGATCCGGTAGGGGCCGACGACGGTGCCGGGGGCGAGTCGGGTCGTGTCGAGGGCGGTGGCCGGATCGGGCGTGATCCGATCGGTGCGGACCCAGGAGTCGTCGAGCAACCGCTCGAGATCGACGGCCAGCGAGGCGTCCTCGGCGCGCACGCGCGCGAGCAGGCGCTCTCGCTCCGGCGGAGTCAGCGAGGCGGCCTCCTCGAGGAGGGCCCGCAGCCGTTGGTGGCGGCGCGCCCCGGCGTCGTCGGTCACGAACGCTCCTCGTCGCGATCGGGGGCGAGCGTGCGCGAGAGGTAGTCCTTGGCCATCCGCCAGTCGAGTTCGACCGTCCGTGGGGCGATTCCGACGAGGGGGGCGATCTCGGACGGCGACAGCCCGGCGAACAGGCGCAACTCGGCGACGCGCGCCTGCCGTTCGTCGAGGCGGGCGAGCGATTTCAGCGCATCGTCGAGGTCGAGCAGATCGACGCCACGATCCTCGACCGGGGTGCCGGCGAGGACCACCGTCAGGCGTTCCCGGTCCCGCCCGCCGCCGCGCTTCGCCGCGCCTCGCTCGCGCGCGTGGCTGACGAGG
This sequence comes from uncultured Planctomycetales bacterium, assembly GCA_964586025.1. Classification (GTDB taxonomy): domain Bacteria; phylum Planctomycetota; class PLA2; order PLA2; family JAEUHO01; genus JACKGW01. The sequence continues at coordinate 29,253 of CAZPGF010000018.1, read as the reverse complement.
ACCTGGCGCATCGCGCGCGCCGCGAGGTTCATGAAGTGGTCCGAGTCGCCGACCGCGGCCTCGTGGCCGGGGCGGGCGAGCTTCAGCCAGGCCTCGTGGACCAGGGCGGTCGGGCTGAGGGTCAGCGCCTTGCCCCCGCGCCCCGCCACGCGGGCGGCGAGCGTCCGCAACTCTTCGTACAGGCCTTCGAACAGTTCGCGGCTGTTCCGGGCGTTCGAGGAGGCTCCGTCCGCGGGCGGCAGGGGTTCGGTCGCGGGCGCCATCGGGCGGATTGTAGCGATTCGTGCGGTTGGCCCTGCGGGTCGGCGGTGCGTTCGGCGTTTCGGTCTGCATGGCACCGCTCGGAACCTTCGCCCGACGCCTCATCCCCGTCACGCTCGCCCTGTTCGGCGGGGCGTCCGCCACCACCGGGTGCGACGAGGATCCGACGGCACGCACGCCGGGTGGGGCGGTGGCGACGTCACCGGACTTGCCCCCGCCGAGACTCTCCGACACGGGCCTCTTCCCGACCGGCCGGCCCGACGAGATCGCCGCGGAGGCGCGCCCGTTCGAGCCGCGTCACGCGCTGTGGACGGATGGGGCGACCAAGCGCCGCTGGATCGCGCTGCCTCCCGGATCGTCGATCGACGACGCCGATCCCGAACGCTGGGTGTTCCCGGTCGGGACCCGGGTCTGGAAGGAGTTCGCCCTCGACGGTCGGCCGATCGAGACGCGCTACCTGCTGCGCCGTGTCGATGGCTCGTGGGCGTACGCGACCTACCGCTGGCGAGCCGACGGTCTCGACGCCGATCGCGCCCCCGACGAGGGCGTTCCGCACGCCGCCGAGAGCGCGCCCGGCGTGCCGTACGACCTGCCCTCGGTGCGGGACTGCCGCGCGTGCCATGAGAGCGGCAACGGACCGGTGCTCGGCTACAGCCGGTTCCAACTCGAATCTCGCCCCGCGGAGAGCGACGCGGAGCGCGCTCTCGGCTACCTCCACGCCAACTGCGCGCACTGCCACAACCCGCGCGGCCCCCTCGCGTCGCTCGGACTCGACCTGCATCGCGGTTCGGGACCGCTCTCGACCGCCGGCGCATTGCGCACGGCCCTCGGCGCCTCGCTGCGCGGCGCGCACGGCACGCGCCTCGTCGCGGGGGATCCGACCGCCAGCGCGCTGTGGCGACGCCTCGCGTCGGCGTCGCCGATCGAACGCATGCCTCCGCGCGGCACCCGACGGGTGGACGACGCGGGAGTCGAACTGATCGCCTCGTGGATTCGCGCGCTCGACGAGCACGCCACGACGGCGTCCCCTTCCTCCAACTGATCGGAGATCCCATGCCCTCGCTTCGTCGTTCCCTCGTCGCCACGCTGTTCGTGTTCGTGCCCGTCGTCGTGGGGGTCGCCTGGCCCCTCTGGTGGGCGGAACAAGACGCGTCGTCCGCGCCCGCGACCGTCGACACCGACCGTGTCGAACGAGGTCGCTACCTCATTGCAACCTCCGCGTGCACCGACTGCCACACGCCGCACGTGAACGGTCGTCCGGTCGAAGGAGCCCACCTCGCCGGCCATCCCGAAACGCTGCGAATCGACGTGGCGCCGGAGGCGGGCGCGGCCCCGTGGATCGTCCGGGCCGCCGGCACGTTGACCGCGTGGGCCGGGCCGTGGGGCGTCAGCTACACGCGCAATCTCACGCCCGACGTCGAGACCGGCATCGGTGCCTGGACCGAAGAGAACTTCGTCGCCACCTTGCGTGAGATGCGTCACATGGGTCTCGGGCGTCCGCTGCTCCCCCCGATGCCGGACATCTACGGCAAGAACATGACCGACGACGACCTCAAGGCGATCTACGCCTACCTCCGGACGATTCCCGCGGTGCGCAACCGGGTGCCCGATCCCCTGCCGCCGGCCGTCGCCCAGGTCGAGTAGCGCGCGGCCGACCCGGCGACCTAGACGCCCGCCGCTCCTCGGGGGAGCGGCGGGCGGGACGCGGCCCGGTAGGAGTGCGGCCAGAACGTCCCCGACTCGCGGTACCGCGCGCTGCCCTCGAGCGCGAGATGGGGGTTCGTCAGGTGCGCGCGCGCAATCGCGCAGAGATCCGCCCGCCCGGCGCCGATGACCGTGTTCGCATGATCGACGCTCTGGATGCCGCCGACCGCCATCACCGCAAGAGGCGCCTCGTGACGGATCCGGTCGGCGAACGGGACCTGGTACATGCGACCGAACACGACGCGGCTTCGCGAATCGTTGCCGGCGCTCGACACGTCGATCACGTCGATGCCGATCTCGGCGAGTTCGCGTGCGAACGCGACCGTGTCCTCGACGGTCTGCCCGCCTTCGTCGTCCATCCAGTCGGATGCGGAGACCCGCACGAACAGCGGCTTCTCGCGCGGCCACGCCTCCCGCGCGGCGCGCGCGAGTCGCAGCGGGAATCGCATCCGTCCCTCGCGCGACCCGCCGAACTCGTCGTCGCGCGTGTTCGAGAGGGGCGAGAGGAAGCTCGACAGCAGGTAGCCGTGCGCCATGTGCAGTTCGAGCCCGTCGAATCCGAGGCGCTTCGCGCGATCGATCGCGTCGAGGAACGCGGTCACGACGTCGTCCATGCCGTCCCGCGTGAGCGCGTGGGGCGGGGGATCGCCGGCACGGAACGGCGTGGAGGTCGGCCCGATGGTCGGCCACGCCTCCGCCCCGCGCAGCGCGCGGTCGCCCTCCCACGGACGCGAGCAGGACCCCTTGCGACCCGCGTGCGCGAGTTGGATCGCGAGCGGCACCTCGGAGTGGCGTCGAACGAAGTCGATCACGCGGGCGAAGCCGGCCTCCGTCGCATCGTCGCAGAGCGCGGTGCAGCCGGGCGTGATGCGTCCCTGTTTCGTAACGCCGGTCGCTTCGACGAAGACGAGGCCGGCGCCGCCGAGCGCGAGCGAACCGAGGTGGACGAGGTGCCAGTCGCCGGGCACGCCCTCGAGGGCCTGGTACTGGCACATCGGCGAGACGACGATCCGATTGCGGAGCGTGAGGTCGCGCAGCCGGAGCGGCACGTACGCGGGAGGCGGGGCGTCGAACGAACGATCGCGCGTGACCCCGGCGGAGAGCGCGAAGTCGTCACGAACGCGTTCGATCAAGCCCGGGTCACGCCGCGCCAGGTTGTCGTACGTGATCCGCTTGCTGCGCGTCATCAGGTTGAACACGAACTGCGAGAGCGGCTGGCTCAGGTAGCGCGCGCTGTTCTCGAACCACTCGAGACTGGTCTGCGCGGCGTGCTGGAGTCGATCGGCGTCGTCGCGACGGACGACGTCGTAGGCGGCGAGGGCGCGTTGCGGATCCGCGAGACCGTGCTCGCGGAATGCCGCGACCAGCGCGGCGGCGTCCTCCATCGCGAGCTTCGTGCCGGAACCGATCGAGAAGTGCGCGGTGTGCGCCGCGTCGCCGAGGAGGACGACCCGTTCGTGGACGTAGGTCGCGTTGCGGACGGTGGGGAACGTGCGCCACACGCTCTTGTTCGCGAGGAGCCGATGGCCGTCGAGGGCCCGCGCGAAGACGCGTTCGCAGAAGGCCACCGTCTCGCGTTCGTCCGCGCGGTCGAGTCCCGCCCGCCGCCACGTCTCCGCCGTGCACTCGACGATCCACGTCGCGAGCGGGCTCGGCTCGCGCTGGAACGGATACGCGTGAGCCTGGAACAAGCCGTGCTCGGTCGGCTCGAAGACGAAGGTGAAGGCGTCGAGCGGCTTCGTGGTTCCGAGCCAGCAGAACGTGCAGCGGCGGGGGTCGAGGGTGGGTTGGAAGGCGTCCGCCCAGGTCGCCCGGACCACGCTGTTCACGCCGTCGGCCCCGAGCAGGAGGTCGGCCTCTGCGGCCAGCGCGCGAGGATCCGAAACCTCCCGGCCGACGTGGATGCGGACCCCGAGTTCCCCGGCCCGCCGGCTCAAGATCCCGAGCAGCGTCCGACGGGCCAGACCGAAGAACCCGTGCCCCGTCGATCGCAGGCTCTCGGCGCCCCGTCGGGTCTCGATGTCGGTCCAGTGGACGAACGACCGTTGGATCGCGGCGATCGACGAGGGGTCGGCCGCCTCGAAGCCGCTCATCGTCTCGTCGGAGAACACGACGCCCCAACCGAACGTGTCCTCGGGACGGTTCCTCTCGTGCAGATCGATCTCGACCGACGGGAACGCCTGGCGCATCAAAATCGAGAACCACAGCGCGGCCGGGCCCGCGCCGACGCCGACGATGCGCATCGTGCCCTCCCGAAGGTCGTGCGGTCGTGAGGTCGCGCGGCGCCGCCGCGGCTCACGCCCCCGCCGGGGAGAGCGTACCCTCTCCGGCCCGGACCCCGAGGTGAGGATCATGCCGCAACGCGTTCTTCGAGTCGCGCTCTCGTTCGTCTTGTTCGTCGCCGTCGTCGTGTCGGGACTTCGTGGAGGACCGCTCGGGGCCGCCGAACCGGCGGCGGAGCCGACGGTCGTCGTCGAGGAAGGGCCGTTCGGCGCGGCGGTCTCGTTCGACGGGCGTCTCGCGCCGATCGACCTCACCGAGGTGAAGGTCGAGACGAAGCGCTACGGCGGTGCGCTCGAGGTCGTCGAAGCGCGCGCGTCCGGACCGGTCGATGCGGGGGACACGTTGATCCGCTTCGACCCGATCGAGATCGATCGCGCCATCGAGCGCGAACGGATCGAGCTCCAGATCGCCATGGCCAAGTTCGAGGAGGCCGAGGTCGGCTACACCCAAACCGTGGAGCGGCAGCGCCTGGCGTTGGAGGAGGCGCAGGCGGCGGAGAAGGAGGCCCGCGAGGAGTTCGAGCGCTGGCAGGGTGTCGAGCGGGCCCTTCGCCTGAAGGAAGCCGAGCAGGGCCTCGAAGCCGCCCGTGACGGCCTTCGCAACCAGGAAGAGGAACTCGCGCAGATCGAGAAGATGTACACGGAGGACGACCTCACGGAGGAGACCGAGGAGATCGTCCTTCGTCGCACCCGGCGTCAGGTCGCACGCACGCGCCAGGCCCTGGCGTTCCGCGAGCAGCGCCACGCCTGGTGGATGCAGGTCGTGTTCCCGCGCGAGGACGTCAAACTCGACTGGGCACTTCGCCGCGCCAAGCTCCGCGTCGAGCATGAGACCAAGACGCTGGAGGTCGACCGGCGCGCCGCCGAGTTCGCCCGGGAGAAGTCCCGGCTCGAACTGGACGCGCGCAAGCGAGCGCTGGCCGAGTTGGAAGGGGATCGCGAGCAGATGGTCCTCAAGGCGCCCCACGCGGGCATCGCGGTCGCGGCGCGCTTCGGCGGCGGGGTCTGGCAGGGCGTGGGCGAGGGGGTCCAGGCCTACACGCCGCGCGACAAGGTCAAGGCGCAGCAGGTCCTGTACACACTCTACAATCCGACCCACCTCCGCGTCGTCGGCGCGGTGGGTCAGGGGGATCTGGACGATGTCGTCACGGGGCGCCCGGCGTGGTTCTCCTCGGCCGACGCCGAGCAGGAACACTTCCGCGCCGAGGTCGAACACGTGGCGCGGTTCCCGCGCGACGACAAGTACGAGGTGTGGCTGCGTCTCGCGCGCGGCGACGCGCGCTTCGACGCGGGGCGCAAGGTACGCGTGACCGTGCTCGGAAAGACGGCACCCGTCGCCCTGCACGTGCCCGCCAGCGCGGTCGCGCGCAAGGACAAGAGGGCGTGGGTCCATGTCGTCGTGAACGACCAGCTCGAACTTCGCCCGGTCGAGGTCGGCGTGACGATCGGCGATCGCGTGGCGATCGAGAAGGGGCTCGCGGCGGGCGATCGGATCCGCGCGAAGGCCCCCGAGTCGCCGGTCGCCGACGCGAGCCCCGAAGCGAAGCCAGACGCGAAGCCCGAGTCGAAGGACGGCCCGAGGGACGCACCGAAGGACGCACCGAAGGACGCTCCGAAGGACGCACCGAAGGACGCACCTCAGGACGCCCCGAAGGACGCCCCGAAGGACGCACCGAAGGAGGGAGGCGCGTGACCGTCCGGGCGCGGTGTCTGGCATGGGCGGCGGCGCTCGCCCTCGGCGGGCCCGTGGCGGCCGAGGACGCGCCCACCGTCGCGGCGCCGGCGACGGGTTCGAGTGAGGTCGCCGACGCGGCGAAGCGCATCCCGGCCGAGGATCTCGCGGCGTCGCGCACCTCGGTGGAACGAGGCGCGGGGTGGCTGCTGGACAACCAGAATCCCAACGGATCCTGGGGCAACGCGGCGAGCAACCTCTGGGACATCTACGCCCCGCCGCCGGGATCGCAACAGGCGTTCCAGACCGCGTCGGTCGCGCTGGCCCTGTCCGGTCTGATCGAGAACCGCGATCGACTCGCCCGGGACGATACCGAGCGAGCACGCATCGACGGTGCGATCGAGCGCGCGACCCTGTGGCTGCTCGATCACCACGCGATCCGTCGGATCCGCACGGACACGCTCTACAACACCTGGTCGCTCGCGTACGCACTCGAGGCATTCGCGCGGATCCTCGCGCGCAACCCGCCACCGGAACGCCGCGCGCTCGTCCGCGAAGCGGCGGGGCGCTGCATCCACTACCTCGAGCGATTCGAGTTCGTCGAGGGGGGGTGGGGCTACTACAACTTCGACGAACGGACGCGCCGTCCGGGGCCGGGCTCGACGAGCTTCACGACGGCGACATGCCTCGTCGCGCTCCGGATGGCGGCCGACCAGGGCGTATCGGTTCCCCAGCGCCTGGTCGATCGCGCCGTGCGGGTGATCCGGCTCTCGTGGCGCCCGGACAACGCGTTCTATTACTCGTTCGACCATCGCCTGCCGGGCGCGCGCATGGGCGTGAACCAGGTGAAGGGCAGCCTCGCGCGCACCCCCGCCTGCCTCCTCGCGCTCGCGTCGTGGGGTGAACGCGTGCCGGAAGCCCGCTGGAAGCGCGCTCTCGACGACCTCGAGCGCGAGGGGCACTTCCTGCGCATCGCGCGCAAGTACCCGATCCCGCACGAGACCTGGTACCAGAACTCGGGCTACTTCTGCCTGTACGGCTACTACTACGCGGCGCTCGACCTCGCCCACGTGTCCGAGGAGATCGCGCGCGTCCACGCGGCCCACATCGCCGCGCACGTCCGCGGCATGCAGGAGCGCGACGGATCGACGTGGGACTACCAACTGTTCCACTTCCACAAGCCGTACGGAACGGGTTTCGCGCTGCTCGCGCTCGACCTCGCCCTCGACATCCTTTAGGCGTCCCCTTCCGATGACGCCACCGCGGGTCGTTGACCTCGGCGACCCGCGGCTCGCCGTGTACCGCACGGTGCGCGACCCCGACCTGGTCCGACGCGAGCGGCGCTTCCTCGCCGAAGGGCGTCTCGTGGTGCGAACCCTGCTCGGGACGGAAGGCATCGAGATCGAGAGCGTCCTCGTCTCGCCCACGGCGCGCGCGGGGATCGACGATGCGTTGCGTTCGCGGCCGGACGTGACCGTCCTCGAGATCGAGCGCGGCCTGCTCGACGAACTCGGCGCGATTCGCTTCCATCAGGGCTGCCTCGCGGCGGCCCGGCGCCCCCCGGCACGAACCGCCGCCGACGTGGTGGGAGCGGTCCCGCGCGGCGCGGCGATCCTCGTGCTGGAGGAGGTGTCGAATCCGGACAACGTGGGCACGATCCTGCGGTCGGGTCTCGCGCTGGGGGCCGCGGGCGCCGTGCTGTCGCCCGGCTGTGCGAGCCCGTACTACCGCAAGGCCTTGCGCGCCTCGATGGGGGCGGCGTTGCGCCTCCCGTTTGCGCACGACGCCGAGCCCTGGGAGGATAGCCTCGACGCACTGACCGAGGCCGGACGGGTGCTCGTCGGGATGACACCGGCCGCCGACGCGGAGGACCTGGAACGCTTCGTCCGTCGCCGCGATCGGGCGCGCCCGGTGGCGCTGGTCCTCGGTGCGGAGGGCGCCGGACTCAAGGACGTCACCCTGGCGAGACTCGACGGAAGCGTGAGGATTCCGATGGCGGCGGGCGTGGACTCGCTCAACGTCGCCGCGGCGGCGGCGATCGGCCTGTTCGCCCTGCGGGGAGGGGGAGGCGCGCAAAGCGCGTAGCGACCCGATGGCCCTGCTGTCCGCCCACGACCTCGCGATGCACCACGGCGGCCCCCTCCTGTTCGAGGGGGTTCGGCTCGAAATCCAGCCCGGGGATCGCATCGGACTGATCGGCCGCAACGGCAGCGGGAAGTCCACGCTGTTGAAGATCCTCGCCGGCCAGGTCGAGCCGACGAGCGGGAGCGTCCACCACCCGAGGGATGTCCGCGTCGCCTACCAGGCGCAGGAACTCCACGCTCCGCCCGGGCTCACCGTGCGCGAGGCGATGCGCGAGGCGCTCGCCGATGCGCTGCGCGTCGAGGAGCGCTTGCGCGACGTCGAGCAGGCGCTCGCGGAGACGACCGATCCGGTCGAGCGCGATCGGCTTCTCGCGCACTACGGGGACCTGCAGGAGCGACAGGCCGAACGAGGGCATTACGACATCGATCGCCGGGTCGAGACCACGCTGACCTGGCTCGGCCTGCACGAGGGCGTGCACGATCAGCCGCTCGACTCGTTCAGCGGAGGCGAGCGCAACGTGATCGCCCTGGCGCGCGTGCTGCTGCTCGACCCCGATGTGCTGCTGCTCGACGAGCCGACGAATCACCTCGACATGGCGGCGATCGACTGGTTCGTGCGGTTCCTGCGGTCGACGCGCGCCGCCGTCGTGATGGTCAGTCACGACCGGCACCTGCTCGACGCGACGGTGCGGACCATCTGGGAGATCGACCGGGGCCGGGTCGTCGCGTGGCGCGGTGCGTTCAGCGAGTGGCAGGAGCAGAAGGCCGCCGCGCGTGCGCGACAGGAGAAGTTGTGGAAGACGCAGCAGCGTCTGGTCGCGCGTCTGGAGTTCCAGGCTCGCCGTCTGATGGACATGGCGAACGCCTACGACGACCCCGCCCAGGCCCAGCGCGCGAAGAACCTGCGCCGCCGGATCGAGCAGATGGAGAAGGTCGAGCGGCCGCCGCCCGAGGCCGGAGCGTTTCGCGCGCGGCTGGCGGGGGCGGCCCACCACGGCCGCATCGCGCTGCGACTCGACGGATTGACGATCGAGCGCGGCGGACGGACCTTGGTCGCCGACGCGCGCGTCGAGATCGAGCAGGGGGAACGCGTCGCACTCGTCGGTCCGAACGGATCGGGCAAGACGACGATGCTCCGGACCGTGCTCGACGAGGGCGCGTGGGAGAACCCGGTCGTGCGCCTCGGCAAGAGCGTGCGTGCCGGCGAGTACCGGCAGTTGCACGACGAGGCGCTGGATCCCGCCGCGACGCTGCTCGACTGGACCTGTCGCGCGACGGGGTTCGCCCATCGCGAGGCGGGCGAACTGTTGCACCGATTCCTGTTCACGCGCGAGGACCTGGAGCGCCCGCTGGGGACGCTGTCCGGCGGCGAGAAGAGCCGCGTCCAGCTCGCGCGACTCGTCGCGGATCGCGTGAACCTGCTCGTGTTGGACGAGCCGACCAACCATCTCGACCTCGCGTCGGCGGAGCAACTGGAGGAGGCGCTGCTCGAGTTCGACGGAACGCTCCTGTTCGTCAGCCACGATCGGTACCTGCTCGACCGGCTGGCGACGCGGGTGCTGGAGATCCGGGATGGGCGCCTCGTGGACCATCCCGTCCCGTTCGCGACCTGGTGGAACGAGCGTCGCAGCGATGGACCCGCGCGGCGCGGCGCGGTCGAGGTGCGCGGAGGAGCCGATCCCCTTTCCGTCGAGCGCACGAAGGCGGCGGCACGCGCGGCGTTCGAGGCCGAGCGGGAGGCGAGGCGGGAACGGACCCGGCGCGCGTCGCGCGCGGAGCGACTCGAGGCGCAGGTGGCCCGCGCCGAAGCGGAGATCGGCCGATTGGTGGGCGCGCTCGAGGCGTGCTACGCGCCGGGTGGGGATCCGGCGATCGGCGTCGCCGTGGCACGGGACCTCGCCACGGCGCGGCACCGCCTGGAAGGCCTCCTCGACGAATGGGCCGCCGCCACCGAGGCACTGGAGGCCCTCGACGACGCGGTGTGAGCGCCGTCGGCGGCGAGCGAGGGCGGCGGCCGGGTTGCGACGAACGGGCTCGAGTGCGGCCCGGTACGCTGTTCGGCCGACCCCCGGAGCGTCGTCATGGGCCTTTTCTCCCGTCGTCCGAGCGATCCGCGTGACCCCTCCGGCTCGAGCGGTGGGCGTCCCGCGCCGCGTCCGACCTCGTCCGGAAGCATCCCGCCGGAACTCCGTCGGGATCGCGGGCGTTCCGTGGAGGGCGGGCGTCCGGGGGGCGGGGGCGGCGGCCCGTTCGCGGGCAAGGGGCGGCTCCTCCTGGCCCTGGTGATCCTGGCGGTGCCGTTGATGACGTTCCTGAAGAACTGCCAGGTGAATCCCTACACGGGTCGTCGCCAGTCGGTGTCGATGTCGGCCGAGGACGAGATCAAGCTGGGGCTCCAGGCCGCGCCGGAACTGATTCAGCAGCATCGCGGCCATCACCCCGATGCGCGGCTGCGCGACATCGTCGAGGAGATCGGGCAGAAGCTGGTGCGCTCGAACGGCCTCGACCAGACGCCCTACCGGTGGAGGTTCCATGCCCTCGCCGACGAGAACGTCGTCAACGCGTTCGCGCTGCCCGGCGGTCAGGTCTTCATCACGGACGCGCTGATGGTCGCGCTCGCCGAGAGCGGCAATCCCGAGTCGCGGATCGCCGGTGTGCTCGGGCATGAGATCGGTCACGTCGTGGGCCGCCACGGGGCCGAACGAATGAGCAAGATGCAACTGATGCAGGGCATCACCGGCGCGGTGCTGATCGCGACCTACGATCCGGAGCGGGCCAACAGCCAGCAACAGGCGATGATGGCGATGATGGTCGCGCAACTGATCAACATGAAGTGGGGGCGCGACCAGGAACTCGAGAGCGACAAGCTCGGCGTCGAGTACATGATCCGGGCCGGCTACCATCCCGAGGCGCTGATCGACGTGATGGACGTCCTCGAGCGAGCCGCCGGCAAGGGGCGTCCTCCGGAGTTCCTGAGCACCCACCCGAGCGGGGACACCCGCCGCGAGGAGATCCGCGCCGCCATCGAGGCGTTCGTCGCGAAGAACGGTGCGTTGCCCGCCGACCTCAAGCGCTGAGCCGTCGTGCATCCGGTCGCCGACGGATTCCGGCGGGAACTCGATGCGGGACCGCTCCTGCTCTCGGGCGGGCTCGGTGCCGAGTTGGACCGTCGCGGCGTCCCGCTGCCGGCGCCGCTCTGGTCGACCGCGGCACTCGACGTGGCACCCGACCGCGTTCGCGACCTGCATCGCCGCTACGTTCGCGCCGGAGCGCGGGTCGTCGTCGCCAACACCTTCCGCACGGCGCGCCACGTCCTTCGGAAGGTGGATCGCGGCGGCGAGGCGCGTTCGTTGACGGCGCTGGCCCTGCGGCTCGCGCGCGAGGGCGTCGCGCTCGCGCGACCGCGATCCCCGGTGTTCGTCGCCGGGTCGATCGCGCCGTTGGAGGACTGCTACCGGCCCGACCTCACGCCGCCGGGGGACGTGCTGCGCATCGAACACGGCGTGCACGTCGGAAGTCTGGTCGCCGCCGGCTGCACCCTCGCCTGGATCGAGACGATGCCGACCCGACGCGAGGCGCTCGCCGCGCTGGATGCCGCGCGCGCGGGAGCGCTTCCGGCGGTCGTGTCGTTCGTTCCCGGACCGGACGGGAAGCTCCTCGACGGCGACGATCTCGGCGCCGCGGTGCGCGAGGCGGCCGAGCGAGAGCCGCTGGCGATCCTCGTGAACTGCTGTCCGCCGGAGGTCGCGACGCGCGTGGTGGGGACGCTGCGCGAGGCGACGGATCTTCCGGTCGGCGTCTATGCGAACGGTCGCGGTCGTCCGACCGCGGAGGGCGGTTGGTCGTGGACCGGCGGCGCGAGCGACCGCACGACCGTTCGCGCCGCGCGCGGCTGGCTGGCGGATGGCATCCGCCTGGTCGGCGGTTGCTGCGGTACGACGCCCCGTACCATCCGCCGCCTGCGACGCCTCCTCGCGAGGTGACTCGCCGCAGGCTCGGTACATCCGTCCCGCTGGCTCGGGCGGTCCAACCCGATGTGCTCTCCCGGCGGCCTTCCGCTACCCGCCCTCGAACCCGATTCGGCACTCGCCCGCGAGGCCTGCGCGATGCGCTTCGCGCGCGGCCCGCGTGAGTCCTCCGGCTTCGCCGTCGCGCAACGCGCGGCGGATGCCGATCGCGTCGAGGCGGCGCAGCCGCGGGAGGAGTCGGCGAACGCGCCTGGTGAACGCACGCCGCCAACCCAACTGCTTGGCAAGCCGCGCGAGCCGACGCCGGTCCAGGCGGAGATTGTCTCGGATCAGCCTCGCGACGGTCGCCTCGCCGGGTTCCATCCACGCCGTCTCGGGCAGCGCGGGATTGCTCCAACACGCCGCGACGAGGTCGTATCCGCGTCGGTGACGCTCACGGCGCAGGTTCGGAAGCTGGTGGAGCGCGAACGCCGCGGGGACGCAGCGGACCCGGTACCCCTGCCGTCGCAGCAGCTGCGCGTGCTGATAGCAATGGCAGCGCATGCCGTCGTGCATCGGTCGAACGCGACGACGAAGCTCGGTCGGGAACGCGACGTTGTTCGACGCGTAGCAGCCGATCGTTCCGGTGGCTCCCCCGTCCAGCAGGAAACCGAAGTCGAGCACCGAGCAGGCGGCGGCCGTCGCGCTCGATCCCGCGTACACGGTCAGTCCCGTGGACACGTCGGTCTCGCCGTCCCGCAGCGGACGGAGGAGGCAATCCAGCCAGTCGTCGTGGGCCGGGACGCAGTCGCCGTCCAGGTAGGCGACGTACCGGCCACGGGCCTCGTCCGCGGCGAGGCACTTGAGTTCGTCGTACCCGAGACCGTCCGCGCGAAGGAGTCGCAATCGCGGATGCCCGCCCGCGACCAGCGCGTCAACGCGCGGATCGGCCGACGGCGTGAGGACGACGCCCTCGCGATCGGGGTGATCGCCGATCAGCCGGAGGACCGTGTTCACGGCCGCACCGAGTTCGTCGAATCCCTGACCCTCGGCGAGGTTGAACGCCTCGGTGACGATCGTCACGTCCATCGCGCGGAGCGTAGCAGACTCCGTCGAATTCGGCGTCGTCAGCACTCGGGGAGGCTGACGGCGAGGCCGCCTTCGCCGGTCTCCTTGTACTCGCGGCGCATGTCGTCGCCGGTGCGCCTCATCACGCGGATCACGCGGTCCAGGCTGATCAAGTGGCGGCCGTCGGAATGCAGGGCGAGTTGGGCGGCGCTCCACGCCTTCGCGACGCCCATCGCGTTGCGCTCGATGCAGGGCGCCTGGACCAAGCCTTTGAGGGGGTCGCAGGTGAGCCCGAGGTTGTGCTCGATCGCGATCTCGGCCGCGTAGGCGACCTGATCGAGCGTACCGCCGAGCAACTCGCACAGCGCCGCCGCCGCCATCGCGGTCGCGCTGCCGACCTCGCCCTGACAGCCGATCTCGGCGCCCGACAGGCTCGCGTGGGCCTTGATCACCATCGCGATCGACGCCGCCGTCGCGAGCGCGTCGTGAAGGCGGTCCACGGAGAGGTCCAAGCGCTCTTCGGCCTCCCGCAAGACCGCCGGAACGATGCCCGCCGCGCCGTTCGTCGGCGCGGTGACGACGCGACCTCCGTCGGCGTTCTCCTCGGACACCGCGTAGGCGTAACTCTGTGCCCGTGCGATCGGCAGATAGCCGCTCTCGACGTGACCGCCCAGGACGCGCGCGGCGAGGTCGCGCGCGCGTCGCCGCATGCCGAGGCCTCCCGGCAGTTCTCCGTCGCGGCGAAGGCCGCGTGCGATGCACGCGCGCATCGCCTCCCAGACGCGCGTCAGTCCGCGGCGAGCGCCCGCGGCGTCGCCGTCCCACGCGGCCTCGTTGGCGAGGACGACCGAGCCGAGCGTCCCGCCGATCCGTTTCGCCGCGGCGACGAGAGAGGCCGCGTCGTGGAACGGCAGGACGGGATCCGCAAGGTCCGCGTCGCGATCGCCCCCGGGCCCGTTGACCTCGTCGACGAATCCTCCGCCGAGCGAGATCCAGGTGGACTCGACGAGCGCCCGCTCCGACTCGTCGGATGCGACGAACCCCAGCGTGTTCGGATGAGGCAGGTGTTCGTGGCGCGTCTCCCGATACGGCACGAAGCGCACGTCCTCCGGTTCGAGACGAAGCGTTCCTCCCGCCGGCCAAGGCACCTCCGGGTCGGCGGCGAGCGTCGCCGGCAACGCCTGCAACGCGTCGGGGTCGCACGATTCGGGCTCCCACCCGAGCAGGCCGGCGAGCACCGCGCGATCGGTGCCGTGGCCGCGTCCCGTGGCGGAGAGCGAACCCTTCAGCTCGACGCGGATGCGACGGGCCCGGACTCCACTCTCGATCAGCCGACGACGAAACGCGGCCGCGGCGCGCATCGGTCCGACGGTGTGACTGCTGCTCGGTCCGGGGCCGATGCGGTAGACGTCGAGCAGGCGCGTGCGAATGGCGGGCGCGGTCATGGGGGGGCGGCGGCGTCCGAGGCGAGGCGTACAGAGTCGCCGAGAGCGCGGGCGACGGCGCGTCCGGCGACGGTGCCCGACGACCAGGCCCACTGGAAGTTGAAGCCACCGAGCCGGCCGTCGACGTCCACGATCTCGCCGACGAGGAAGAGGCCCTTGGTTCGGCGCGACGCCATCGTCGCCGGGTCGATCTCCGCGAGGGGAACTCCTCCGGCGGTGGCCTCCGCGTGGGCCCAGCCGCGATCTCCGACCACCGGCAGCACCTCGGCGACGACGGCCCGGACCAAGGCCCGACGCGCGTCCTTACGCAACTGATCGCCGCGCGTCGCCGGGTCGACCCCGGCTGCCGCGAGCAACCGCGAGGCGAGCCGCGCCGGCAGCCATCGCTCGAGCGGGCGAGAGATCGGCTCGTTGCCGAGTCGCAGCAGCGCCTCCTCGAATCCGCCGGACGGAAGATCGGGAAGCCAATCGACCTCGACGATGGCTTCGACGCCCGTGGCGCGTGCGAGCAGGACGTGGCGGCTTAGGTCGAGGATCGCCGGACCCGACACGCCGAAATGCGTGTGGAGCACCGGGCCCAACGCGGTCGCGAGGACGCGTCCGGAGGGCTCTCGCAGCGTGACCCGCGCGGGGGCGGCGACGCCCGCGAGCGCGGTCGCCGGATGACCCGCCGGCAACACCAACGGCGAGAGCGCCGGGACGAGGGGCTCGGCGATCGTGTGTCCGAGCGCGCGGGCCAGGGCGTAGCCGCCCCCGTCCGAACCGCTCTTCGGAAGACTCCGTCCCCCCGTCGCCAGGACGACCATCCTCGCGTGCCAGGGTTCTGCCGAGGTCGTGAGTTGGAAGCCCGACTCCTCGACGGCGATCCCCTCGACGCGGACGGGATGTGCGATCCGCACACCCGCGTCGCGTGCCGCGCCGAGCAGCGCGTCGAGGACCGTGCGCGCGCGGTCGGTCGTCGGAAACAGTTTGCCGGTGTCCTCCTCCTTCAGCACGACGCCGAGCTCGCGAAAGAACGAGATCGTGTCGGCGACGGTGAACGCCTTCAGCACCTTTCCGATCGCCGCGGGCCGACTCCCGGCGTAGTCCTCGGGCCCGACCGCCCGATGCGTCACGTTGCAGCGCCCGCCCCCGGCGACGAGGATCTTCGCGCCGAGCGTGCGTGCTCCGTCGAGGGCGACGATTCGTGCGCCCGGAGCGCAACGCCCGGCCTGGATCGCGGTCATCAGTCCGGCCGCGCCGGCTCCGACCACGGCGACGTCCACACGTGGCTCGCCATCGCCGGGCGGGCGCGAACGGACAGCGGGGAACGAGGCCATCCGTTCTACTCTACGCGACATGTTCGAAGCCCCTCCGCATCCTGATCGCGTCCCGTACGACGGTTCGTTTCGCCTGGCGTCCGTCCGGACTCGCCCGGACCGAGGCCGACCCGCCGGCAAGGAGGCGAAACGGCGGCTCAAGGCGATGAAGGACGAACTGGACGACCTTCAGCGCAAGTTCTTCGCCCACGACTCGCACGCGATCCTTCTCGTGTTCCAGGCACTCGATGCGGCGGGCAAGGACGGGACGATTCGCGCCGTTCTCAAGGGGCTGAATCCCGCGGGGTTCCAGGTGTTCTCGTTCAAGCAGCCGAGCAAGGAGGAGCACGACCACGACTTCCTCTGGCGGACGTCGCGCTGCCTCCCCGAACGCGGGCGGATCGGGGTGTTCAACCGCAGCTACTACGAGGAGGTGCTCGTCGTGCGCGTCCACCCGGAGTGGCTCACAGCCCAGCGACTGCCCGATCCCACGCCGGGCGCCGCGTTCTGGGACGAGCGTCTCGCGTCGATCCGCGACCACGAACTCCACCTCGCGCGCAACGGCACCGTGATCCTCAAGTTCTATCTGCACGTCAGCAGCGAGGAGCAGCGGAAGCGCTTTCTCGACCGACTCCGCGAGCCGGAGAAGCACTGGAAGTTCGCCAGCGGGGACTTCGAGGAGAGGCGTTGGTTCGACGCGTACCAGGCGGCCTACGAGGAGGCGCTGCGAGCGACGTCCCGCCCCTTTGCGCCGTGGTACGCGATTCCCGCCGACGACCAGGACGCGATGCGACTCGCGGTGGCGACGGCCCTCCGCGACGCGCTGCGTTCGCTCGATCTCCGGTGGCCCGCGGTGAGCCCCGGGAACGCCGCGCACTTCGCGGCGCTCGCGGCGCGACTGGAGGCCGAGGGCGTCCGAGACGAACGTTCGCGCGGACGGAGCACGTCCGCAGCGGCCGCGAAGCAGGCCAAGACGAAGCGGGCGTCGAAGGGAGCGACGCGATGACCCTCCCCTCGTACGAGCGTCAGGGCGCCTTCTATCTCGGTCGCCGGGTCCTCGATCCCGCCGGAACCGCCACCGACGAGCCGATCCTCTACGACGCGAAGGACCTCACGACGCACGCGATGGTCGTCGGCATGACGGGTTCGGGCAAGACCGGCCTCGGGATCGGTCTGCTCGAGGAAGCCGCCATGGACGGCATCCCGGCCATCGCGATCGATCCGAAGGGAGACCTCGGGAACCTCCTCCTCTCGTTTCCTGACCTTCGGCCGAAGGACTTCGAACCCTGGGTCGAGGAGGCCGCGGCGACGCGCAAGGGGATGAGCGTGTCGGAGTACGCGACGGTCACCGCGAACCAGTGGCGCGAGGGACTTGCGGCGTGGGGACAGGACGGCGAACGCATTCGACGCCTGCACGCCGCGGCGGACTTCACGATCTACACGCCGGGATCGACAGCGGGGCGTTCGCTCGCCCTGCTGCGATCCTTCGATGCGCCGCCGCGAGCCCTGCTCGACGATGCCGAGGCGCTGCGCGATCGCGTCGGCGCCGTCGTGGGGGGGCTGCTCGGGCTCGTCCGGATCGAGGCCGACCCGCTGCGCAGCCGCGAGCACATCCTCCTCGCCACGTTGATCGAACGGGCCTGGCGCGACGAACGATCGCTCGATCTCGGCTCCCTGATCGCGGAGATCCAGGATCCGGGCATCCAGCGCCTCGGCGTCGTCGATCTGGAGTCGTTCTATCCGGCGAAGGATCGCTTCCAACTCGCGATGCAGCTGAACAATCTGCTCGCGTCACCCGGTTTCGCCGCCTGGACGGCCGGCGACCCGCTCGACGCCTCGCGACTGCTCCGCACCGCCGACGGAAGGCCGCGCATCGCGATCGTCAGCATCGCGCATCTCGGCGACGCGGAGCGGATGTTCGTCGTCACGCTGCTCCTGAACGAGATCGTCTCGTGGATGCGCGCCCAGCCGGGCACGTCGAACCTGCGCGCGCTGCTCTACATGGACGAACTGTTCGGGTACCTGCCGCCGACTGCGAATCCGCCGAGCAAGGTGCCGCTCCTCACGCTGCTGAAGCAGGCTCGCGCGTACGGGCTCGGTGTCGTCCTGGCGACGCAGAACCCGGTCGACCTCGACTACAAGGCCCTCTCCAACATGGGGACGTGGTTCCTCGGACGCCTCCAGACGGAGCGCGACAAGGCGCGTGTCCTCGACGGGTTGGAGGGCGCGTCGATGGCAGCCTCGCATGCCTTCGACCGCGCCAAGGTCGAGGCGACGCTCTCCGGTCTCGCCGGACGGGTGTTCCTGATGAACAACGTCCACGACGAGGCGCCCGTCCTGTTCCAGACACGCTGGGCGATGTCCTATCTGCGCGGGCCCTTGACCCGCACCGAGATCCGCGCCCTCGCGGCCGCGCGGGGCGAGCCGGAGCCGGGCGACGGAGCGTCCGCCGTCTCGGGCACCGACGCGTCGGCCCGCGGGGGACGCCCGTTGGTCCCGCCGGGGGTGCCCGAGCGCTTCGTGGCGCGCATCGCGGGCCGGCGCGCCGACACCCACCTCGTCTACCGACCCGCGTTGCTCGGCCGCGTGCGCCTGCACTTCGTCGACGCCCGTCGCGGATTGGACCAGTGGGAGGAGCGGGTCCTGGTGGCGCGGCTTCGTGGGGAGGAGGTCGCCGCGGACCCGTGGGAGGACGCGGCCCCCCTCGCGACCGTCCCCGAGTTCGACGACCGGCCCACCGAGGGGGCGCGCTTCGCCAGCCTGCCGTCGGAAGCGCAGCGCGAGGCGCCGTACAAGAAATGGGCTCGCTCGCTCAAGGACCACGCGTACCGCGCAAACGCCCTCACGCGATGGCGATGCGAGTCGCTCGACGCCTGGTCGGACGCGGGCGAGAGCGAAGCGGCGTTCCGCGCCCGATTGCGCCCGTTGATCGAGGCGCGGCGCGACACCGAGACCAAGAAGCTGACCGAGGCGCACGCGATCAAGCGCGGGCGGACCGAGGAGCGTCTGCGAAAGGCCGAGCAGCGCGTCGAGAAGGAACGGGCGCAGGTCGCCGAGATCAAGCGCGGCTTCTTCATGCGGATCATCGAGACGATCCTCGCGTTCCTCCTCGGCCTGTTCGCCGGGCGCAAGACCCTCTCGAGCGGCACGCTCGGCAAGGCGCAGACGACGCTTCGCGGGAAGTCCCGCGAGGCGAAGGAGAAACTCGACGTCGAGCAGGCCGAGGCCGATGTCGAGCGGGTGAAGGCGGAACTCGCCGCGCTCGACGCCGACCTGGCGACGGGGATCGACGCCGTGGGCGCACGCTTCGACCCCGCCGCGTTCGACCTCTCGCCGGACGAGGTCCGTCCGCGCAAGAGCGACATCGACGTCCAGTCGGTGATCCTCGCGTGGATGCCGTGGTTCGTGAGCGACGATGGCGAGAACGAGGCGGCGTTCGACGCCGGCGGAGCCGCGTGAGCGAAGCGGCGTCGCCGGCTCGGGGGCGCGTACCGACCGCGGTGTCGGCGGTCCTCCTCGCCCTGCTCGGCGCCGCCGTCGTCGCGGTCGCCTTGACGCATCCCGCGAAAGCCACGCGCGAGGCCGACCGCACGACGCCGGACGCGGGAGCGGTGCCGTTGGGGATCGACCTCCTGACCGGGCGACCCCTCGACCCGACCGGCCGGCCCACCCCGCCCGCGGACGGTCCCGGTTCACCCGGACGCCCACTGCGCCTGCGCTTCGTTCCGTCGGCCGACCAGGCGCGGACGCTCGCGACGACCGAGCGTTTGTCGCGCTGGCTCGCGTCCCGAACCGGCTACGAGGTCGAGTCGCGCGTGCTGGGAAGCTACGGGCTCGTGATCGAGGAACTGATCCAGGGTCGCTGCGACATCGCGTTCCTGACGGCGGCGTCGTACGCACGGGCCCGACTCGCGACCGATCGCAACGACGACCCGGACGACGACATCGTCGCCTTCCTGGGTGCGGTGCGTCACGGCTCGGAGGATCATCCCGGCAGCGAACTCGCCTACCGCGCGGCGCTGCTCGTGCGGGACGACAGCCCGTTGCGTCGGGTCGAGGACCTCCGGGACGGCGTTCGCGTTGCGATGGGCTCTCCCGTGTCGGGCGCGAGTTCGATCCTGCCCTCGGCGTTGTTCCACCGCCTGGGCGTCGAGCCGCGCATCACGCGCTTCGGTGCCGGCTATCCGCTGATCATCGAAGCCGTCCTGCAGGGCGCGGTGGACGTCGGCTGCATCTGGTGGTCCGTCCCGAACGACGACGCACCGCGCAACGATGCACGCCTCACCGTGCTCGGCGCGCATCCCGACGTGTTCGAGACGACGCGGCTGATCGGGTTCACGGAGTGGATCCCGAACGAGCCCGTCGTCGCCCGGGCGAGTGTCCCGGAGGACGTGCGCCACGTGGTCGCGCGCGCGCTCTGCCTGTACATCGCGACGCGCGTCGTCACCGACGAGGGACGCATCGAGTTGCAGGCCGTCGGAAGCCAGATCGGGTATCTGCCCGCGACGAGCGCCGACTACGATCCGCTGCTGGACGTCATCGAGCGGGCCTTCGCCGACGATCCCGAGGGCTGGGCGGACTTCCGGCGGGAGCGCTGATGGGAGGGCCGCTGCTCTCCGCCCGGGGTCTCGGCAAGACCTGGCCGAACGGCGCCGTCGCGTTGCGGGGCATCGACCTCGACGTCGAGGCCGGGTCGTTCCTGGTCGTGATCGGGCTGTCGGGTTCGGGCAAGAGCACGCTGCTGCGTTGTCTGAACCGCCTGATCGAACCGACGACCGGCACGATCCGCTTCCGCGGCGAGGACGTCACGAACGTTCACGGCGACGCGCTGCGAGACCTCCGGCGGCGCCTCGCGATGATCTTCCAGCACTTCAACCTGGTCGGTCGGGCCACCGTGCTGACGAACGTGCTGACCGGCAGCCTGCGGCGGCAGCCGACGTGGCGCGCGCTGCTCGGGCTCTGGGACGCCGCGTCGAAGCGCGAGGCCCGCGAGATGCTCGAACTCGTCGGCCTGTCGGACTTCCGGCGGCGCCGGGCCGACGCGCTGTCCGGCGGGCAGAAGCAGCGCGTCGCGATCGCGCGTGCCCTGATGCAGCACCCCGACGTGATCCTCGCCGACGAACCGGTGGCGAGCCTCGATCCGGCGACGTCACACTCGGTGATGAAGTACCTGAAGATGCTGCGGGAGACGCGCGGCATGACGGTGATCGCGAACCTGCACTTCCTGTCGCTCGCGCGGGAGTACGGGACGCGGGTGATCGCGCTCCGGGCCGGGGAGATCGTCTTCGACGGCGGACCGACGGAGATCACCGACGAGCGCTTCCGAACGATCTACGGCGAGGACGCCGTCGAGGTCGAGGTCCGATGAACCGGCGTGGATCGCCGACCGAGGCGCCCGCGGCGCGTGCGATCGGTCGCGGGCTCGCGTTCCTGATGGACGCGCTGCTGTTCGCCTACGTCCTGTGGGCGCTGGATCGACTGGGGCTGGGAGGCGGCGATCTCTCGCGCTACCCGTTGCTCTGCGGACTCGCTCCCGTGTTCGCCGCGGCGGCGCAAGCGGCGAACGCGAGCCTCGGCCTTCTGGCGTTCGAGCGCATGGCGGTCGAACCGACCGGGCGCCGCGCCGAGGCGGCGCGGCGTGCGATGGCGGCGGTCGTCTCGGC
This sequence comes from uncultured Planctomycetales bacterium, assembly GCA_964586025.1. Lineage (GTDB taxonomy): Bacteria > Planctomycetota > PLA2 > PLA2 > JAEUHO01 > JACKGW01. Next base: position 7,829 of record CAZPGF010000018.1, on the reverse strand, counting down.
GGTCGGCGGCCTCGTCGTCGTCGGCGTGGGGAGCGCGGCGGGGTTCGTGCCCGCCCTCGTCTCCTCGCTCGTCCTCGTGTTCGTCGCGACGGTGTTGCCGGGAGGGAGGTCGCTGCCGGAGCGCGTCGGAGGCATCGAGTTCGTGCGCGCGCGTCGCGACGAGTCCGAGGCGATGCCCGCGCTTTGGACGCGTCCCGGGGCGTGGCTCGCGCTCGTCGTGCTCGGCCTGACGTTCGCCGTCGGATGGCGCCTGGTGGAGGCGACGCCGGAGCGCCTGTTCGAAGGAGGCGAAGGGGTTCGACGCCTCGTGCGCGACCTCCTGGACATCGACCTCTCGATCGTGCCCGACGTGATCGAGCGCATGGTCGAGACGATCTTCGTGGCCCTGCTGGCGTCGGCCTTCGCGCTTCCGTTCGCGTTCGCGCTGTCGTTCGTCGGCGCGCGGAACGTCACCCGCGGCTCCCTGCCCGGTCGGGTCGCCTACGGTGCCACCCGGCTGCTGATGAACGTGACGCGCTCGATCGAGCCGCTGGTCTGGGTCGTGATCTTCTCCATCTGGGTGGGGGTCGGCCCGTTCGCGGGATTGCTTGCACTGTGGATCCACAGCGTCGCTGCGCTCGGCAAGCTGTACAGCGAGGCGATCGAGGGCATCGACCCAGGACCCGTCGAAGCGCTGCAGGCGACCGGTGCGTCGCCGCTCGCGGTCCTGCGCTACGGCGTCGTCCCGCAGGTCGTACCGCCGTTCCTCGGCTTCACGGTGTATCGCTGGGACATCAACGTGCGGATGGCGACGATCCTGGGTCTCGTCGGCGGCGGCGGCATCGGCGACCGCTTGCTCTACTACCAGCAGGTCGGGCAGTGGCCGAAGGTCGGGACGATCCTGCTGTTCATCACGCTGGTGGTCTGGCTCATGGACGTCGCCTCGTCGCGGGTCCGTCAGCGCATCGTCTGACGGGCGAGCCACGCGGCGACGTAGGAGCAACTCCCGCGGACCTTCGCACCGGCCGCGTTCGCGGCGTCGACGAACGCGCGCGTGAGCAGGTCGGCGATCCCGCGGCCGCGCCCGGCGGGGGGGACGAAGGTGTGAACCGCGTCCCAGATCGGCCCGGCCGCGCCCTCGATCACGACGTAGTCGAGAAGCGCCACGGCGCCGCCCTCGAGGGAGAGCGAGAAGCGATGCGCGACGGCGTCGTGGGCGACTGTGGATGCCATCGGTCCTCCGTTGGGGCCCGTTCCGCCCTCGTTCCAGTTTGCCTCGCCGCGGGGCCGCGTTACGCTTCGGGCATCATCCGGAGTGGCCGCCCTTCCCGGGGCGGTCCGGCAACCTGGGCGGACGAACCCAAGGTGCCCGCCTCCGCGGTCGATCGGCACGCGTGCCGAAAGGCCTCGGAGGGATGTGGTCCGTCGTCGGCATCGCGCCGAAGGCGGGCAAGCCAATCGTCCCTGCGACGCACGCATCGACCCGCGAGCGGCCCGCAGCACTCCGGAGCGACCCTCGGTCCCTTCGGAGTTCGCCATGTCGACCACGCAACCGGTCGTCGCGCCGGACGACGAGCCGCGCCACCTGCGCGCTCACCCGGACGACCCCAACCACCACCTTTGGCGCAACGGCCGTCTCTGGTGGATCGCCATCACCGTCGAGGGAGCCGACGGGACGCGCTGGCGGGTGCGCCGCTCCCTGAAGACGGCGAATCTCGAGGAAGCGCGCCGCCGCCGCGACGCCGCGCTCGAGCGAGCCCGATCCAAGACGGCGTTCCGCCTCGCGGGAAGCCTGGCGGCGCCGGTCGGCTGACCTCCCCCCTCGCGGTGACGATGGACGGTGGATCGTGCGTAGCATGCCCCCTTCCCGCCGGAGCCCACCATGCGCTCGTTCGTCGCCCTCCTCGCCCTCGCGGCGCTGTCGATCTCGGCCCTGCCCGCGTCGCCGGAGGATGCGCCCGCGGCTCCCGCGCGACCCCGCGCGGTCGTGAAGACCTCCCTCGGCGAGTTCACGCTCGAACTGTTCTCCGACGAGGCGCCAAAGACGGTGAGGAACTTCCTCGATCTCGCCGAGGGGCAGAGGGCCTGGAAGGATCCGCGAAGCGGGGAGGAGCGTCGCACCCCGTTCTACGACGGGCTCACGTTCCACCGGGTCATCGACGGGTTCATGATCCAGGGCGGCTGTCCGCGCGGTGACGGCACCGGTAGCCCCGGCTACGCGTTCGAGGACGAGATCAACGCGGACTCGTTGGGCCTGGACCGCACCAAGTTCTTCGAGAACGGCGCGCCGCATCCGTGGGCCGGCATCCAGTCGCAGCAGGACTTCTCCCGCCTGTTCGTGCAGCCGTGGCTCCAGAGCCTGGGCATCACGAGCCAGGAGCAGATCCAGGCCCGGCAGAAGGAACTCGACGAGAAGTTGCAGCAGACGCTGAACACGATCTCGCTGAAGCAACTGTACGAACTCCAGGGCTACAAGTACGACGCGAACCTGAAGAGCTCGCCGCCCGTGAAGGGCGTGATCGCGATGGCGAACAGCGGCCCCAACACGAACGGTTCGCAGTTCTTCGTCAACCTCGGTGACACACCGCACCTGCGCGGCAAGCACACCGTGTTCGGCCGCGTCGTCGCCGGAATGGACGTCGTCGAGAAGATCGGCAAGGTTCCCGTCGGACCGCAGGCCAAGCCGGTGCAGCCGGTGACGATCACGTCCGTCCGTCGCGTGCCTTGAGCGCCGGACGATCGACCGCCATCGCGCTTCCGCCCGGCCGACCGCTTCCAAGGGGCGTCGCCGACTTCCTCGACCGCGCCGAGGCCGCGCGCGTCGCCTGGTTCGAGTCGGCCGCGAGCGTCGAGCGACCCGGCTTCGTCGCCGGCGATTCGATGGCCGTCTGGGACGCGCTGTCGGCGATCCGCGACGCGCACCTCGCCTCCGGTCCGGTGTTCTGCGAGTGGGGGAGCGGCCTGGGCGTCGCGACCGCACTGGCGGCCCATCTCGGGTTCGAGGCATGGGGCATCGAGGTCGATCCGCAACTCGTGCGGGAGGCGCGGTCGCTCGTCGCGCCGTTCGCGCCGGGGGCGCGGTTCGCGTGCGGCTCGTTCGTGCCGAACGACACCGAGATCGAAGGATCGGTCGGCGACGAACTGGACTGGCTGGATCTGTCGGCGACGCCGATCTACGACGAGATCGACCTCGACGTCGACGAGATCGACCTCTTCTACGCGTACCCCTGGCCCGGCGAAGAGCATGCGGTGATCGGATGCTTCGAGCAGCACGCCGCGATCGGCGCGCTGCTCCTCACCTGGCACGGCATCGAGGGGATGCGCCTCCGACGCAAGGCGACGGTGCCGCGCCGACGCGGTCGCCGCCGACGCTAGCGGAGGCGCCGCGACCCCTACCGCTTCACGTCGAACCGGTCGAGGTCCATGACCTTCGCCCACGCGGCGACGAAGTCCTTCGCGAACCTCTGCTTGGCGTCGGCGCTCGCGTAGACCTCGGCGATGGACCGCAACTCGGAGTTCGCACCGAACACCAGGTCGACCCGCGTGCCGGTCCAGCGGGGCTTGCCCGTCTTGCGGTCGAATCCCTCGTAGATGGCCCCGTTCGCCTTCCACTCGACGTTCATGTCGAGCAGGTTGACGAAGAAGTCGTTGGTCAGCGATTCGGTCTGCTTCGTGAAGACCCCGTGCTTCGAGCCGCCGTGGTTCGCGCCGAGCACGCGCAGACCACCGACGAGCACGGTCATCTCCGGAGCCGTCAGCGTCAGCAACTGGGCGCGATCGACCAGCAGGTGTTCGGCCGGCACCTCGAAGTCGGCCTGGAGGTAGTTGCGGAACCCGTCGGCCAGGGGCTCGAGGACCGCGAACGACTCGACGTCGGTCTGCTCCTGCGTGGCGTCGTTCCGGCCGGGCGTGAACGGCACCTTGACCTTCACGCCCGCCTTCTCCGCGGCCTTCTCGATGCCGACCACGCCGCCCAGCACGATCAGGTCCGCGAGGGAGACCTTCCTGCCGCCCTTGGCCGTTTCGTTGAACTCGCGCTGGATCTCGGTCAAGGCCTTGATCACCTTCGCGCGCTTCGCGGGCTCGTTGACGTCCCAGGACTTCTGCGGCGCGAGACGGATCCGCGCGCCGTTGGCGCCGCCGCGCTTGTCGGAGCCGCGGAACGTCGAGGCGGACGCCCAGGCGGTCGAGACCAGCTGCGACACGGAGAGCTTGGACGCGGCGATCTTCGACTTGAGCTCGGCGATCTCCTTCGGCCCGATCGGCTTGAAGTCGAGCGGCGGGATCGGATCCTGCCAGACGTAGACCTCCTTCGGTACCTCCGGCCCGAGGTAGCGGGAGCGCGGCCCCATGTCGCGGTGGGTCAACTTGAACCACGCCCGCGCGAACGCGTCGGCGAACGCCTGCGGGTCGTCGAGGAAGCGGCGCGAGATCTTGCCGAACTCCGGATCGAAACGAAGCGTGAGATCCGTCGTCAGCATCGTCGGACGGTGCCGCTTCTTCGGGTCGTGCGCGTCCGGGATCTCCTCGGGAGCGTTCTTCGCGATCCACTGCTTCGCGCCCGCCGGCGACGTCGTGAGCTCCCACTCGTACTTGTAGAGGTTCTCCAGGAAGTTGTTGCTCCACAGCGCGGGCGTCTTCGTCCAGGTCACCTCGAGACCGCTGGAGATCGTGTCGGGACCTTTGCCCGACCTGTAGTTGCTGACCCAGCCGATGCCCTGGTTCTCGAGCGGGGCGGCCTCCGGCTCGGGCCCCTTGTGCGACTCCGGCGCGGCGCCGTGGGCCTTGCCGAAGGTGTGGCCGCCGGCGATCAGTGCGACGGTCTCCTCGTCGTTCATCGCCATCCGTCCGAAGGTGTCACGGATGTCCTTGGCCGCGGCGAGCGGGTCAGGATTGCCGTTCGGTCCCTCCGGGTTCACGTAGATCAGACCCATCTGCACCGCGGAGAGCGGAAGGGCGAGGTCGCGCTTGCCGGAGTATCGCTTGTCGTCGAGCCACTTCGTCTCGGTGCCCCAAGAGACGTCCTCGTCCGGTTCCCAGGTGTCCTCGCGACCCGCCGCGAAGCCGACCGTCCGGAAGCCCATCGACTCGAGTGCGACGTTCCCGGCGAGGATCATGAGGTCCGCCCAGGAGATGCGCTGACCGTACTTCTGCTTGATCGGCCAGAGCAGACGTCGAGACTTGTCGATGTTGACGTTGTCCGGCCAGCTGTTCAACGGCGCGAAGCGCTGCTGCCCGCGCCCGCCGCCGCCACGCCCGTCGCCCGTGCGGTAGGTGCCCGCCGCGTGCCAGGCCATGCGGATGAACTGCGGTCCGTAGTGCCCGAAGTCGGCGGGCCACCACGGCTGGGAGTCGGTCATCAGGCGGACCAGGTCCTTCTTCAACGCCGCGTAGTCGAGGCTCTTGAACTCCTTCGCGTAATCGAATTCCTCACCGAGGGGGTTCGACTTCGTCGAGTGGGCGCGCAGCAGTCGGAGGTTCAACTGGTTGGGCCACCAGTCCCTGTTCGTGGTGCCGCCGACGGCGGCGAACGGCATCGGCCGCTTCGACTCGGTCTTCATGACGAATCCTCCCGCAAGGTGAACTGGATCGGGCGTGATGGGGCGCACTCTACGCGGGCCGCACAAGCGCGGGAAGAGGGAAGGGGGGCTCCGACCGATAGGGCGCGGCTATCGGCTCGGGCAACCTCACTCCGCGTCGTCGGGGAGGTCCGGGGCCACGGTCTTTCCCAGTCGGGAGAGTAGTCGGGCGCGAGGCTGCAGCCACTTCGAACGCAGGACGCCGCCGTACCCCGTCGGTTTCAACTCACCTTGGGTACGGGCCTCCAGCCGCCCGGCGCGGATCGTCGAGAGATCGACCTTCAGGTCCGCGATCCGCGGATCGTCCGCGGAGAGGGCCGCGACGAGGGCGTGCAGGCGATCCTCCTCCACCGCCTGCAGGGCGGTGACGAACGTGCGTACCGTCAGGAGCATGATCGACAGCTGTTCGACGCGCTCGGCGAACGCGGCCTCGTAGCGCGCCACGGCGGCTTCGATCGCCTCGTTTCGCGCGATCGCCTCCTCGCGACGGATCACGTCGCGAACGAGCCGTCGCAGGAAGAGGTGGTAGCCGTCGACCTCGTCATGCCACGGGATCGGATGCCCGAGCAGGAGCTTGCGGTGCATGAGCCGTTCGTACGCGAGCAGGCTGAGCGAGTGCGTCGTGTAGTACTCGGGGACGTCCGGCACCGGAACGCCTGGATGGCGGGTGCTCATCACGCGGTGGAACGCGACGAGGAGATCGTCGTGCGCGCCGGCGAGGGCGGCGTGCAGCGTCGAGGCCTCCCGGATGACCCGCGGCCACTCCGACTCGACGATGCCGATCGCGCGGCCGGTCGCCGGGTCGAACTCGTAACGGGACTCCTTGCCGAGTTCCTCGACCGCCTGCCTCATGCGAAGCAGTCGCGGGCGCACCGCGCCGTTCCATTGATTCGCGAGCGTCGGCTCGTTGCGAAGCCGCGCCGGGGGTTGGGCGATGCGGGCGAGTTGCATCGAGAGGCTGTGCTGGATGTCGCGGAAGTCGGGGCCGTCGGAGGGATCGACGATCTCGGGGGACGGCGCGGGCTCGACCGGAGCGTTCGGATCGGCGGTCGGGGGCGCGCCGACGTCGCCGGTCGGCGGCGGACCGAGCGGATCGTCCTCGCCGTGTCCGGGGCGGGGGACGGCGAACGACGCCAGGAGCAACGCGAGAATCGACAGCGAACGCATGGCCTTCTCCGGTGGGGACGATCCTACCGCGGGCTCGCTCACCTCGTGTCGGCGTCCGATCGGGACGCATGGGCATGGAGGACGTCCGCCACCGCCGCGGTGAGCCGGGTGGCGTACGGCACGTGCAGGAACTCGTTCGGCCCGTGCGCGTTCGAGCCCGGACCGAGAACGCCGGTGATCAGGAACTGCGCTTCGGGGAAGCGTGCGCCGAGCATCCCCATGAAGGGGATCGAACCGCCTTCGCCCATGTGGACGGCGGGAGCGCCGAACGCCGCCGTCGACGCGGCATCGGTCGCCCGCTCGAGCCACGGCGAAAGAGGCGGTGCCTCCCAGCCGGTTCCGGCGGCGTCCGGCTCGAACGTCACGCGCGCTCCGGCCGGCGGATCGGCTTCGAGCAGACGCCGGACCTCCTCGGCGGCGGTGGGGGCATCGACCGTCGGAGGCAGGCGCAGCGACACCTTGAGCCGCGTCTCGGGGCGAAGCACGTTGCCCGCCGAGACGATCGAGGGCAGACCGTCCGCGCCGGTGATCTCGACCGCCGGACGCCAGGTCCGGTCGAGCACACGTTCGCCCGCATCGCGGTCCGAGGCGGTCACGCCCTCGACGAACGGAAAGCGCCGGACCCAATCGGGACCGAGCACCTCGCCCGCACGCTTGGCCTGATCGCGGCGCGCACTCGGGATCGCGGCGTGGAGGCCTGGCGGAAGGATCCGTCCATCGCGCTCGTCCTCGAGTCGGGACAGCACCTCGCGTGCGACGCGGAACGACGACGGCACCACCCCGCCAGCATCACCCGAGTGGACGCCCTCGCGCAGCACGCGCGTGGTGAGCGTCCCGGTCACGATGCCGCGCAGCGACGTCGTGACCCACATCCGCTCGAAGTCGCCGCAGCCCGAATCGAGCGCGACGATCAGGTCGGGCGAGCCGATCCGCGCGCCGAGCGCTTCGAGATGGGCGGGGAGATCGGGGCTGCCGCTCTCCTCCGAAGCCTCGATCAGCATGATCGCGCGCGCATGACGCCCGCCGTGCGCGCGCAACGCATCGAGTGCGCCGAGCGCCGCGTAGGCCGCGTAGCCGTCGTCCGCCGCGCCCCGCCCGTAGAGA
>CAZPGF010000017.1:0-36867 GCA_964586025.1 uncultured Planctomycetales bacterium | reverse complement strand
GACCACTCGAGCCCGACACGGCGGCCTGAGCGCCCCCGATCTGCGAAGCCGTACGATCGCAAGGTTCATGGCCCACGAACGCAATCGCGGGTTCGCAGGCGGGGAGCGGGGTCGCCGTGGAGGGCGACGTGTGGTGGACCACTCGAGCCCGACACGGCGGCCTGAGCGCCCCCGATCTGCGAAGCCGCATGTCCGCAAGGCCCAAGACCCCCTGAACGCATGCGCGGCGGAGCCCCCTCGGAGAGGGAACTGGGACTGTCTCCGAGGAACGTGCTTCAGGACGTCGCACGGAATGCCGAAGAGTCGTTCGATGAAGGCGTCCACCTTCCGTCCGACGCTCGACCAGATCGAGGAGATGGCGCGCGAGCAGCGCGCCGCCCGAGAGCACGCCCAGGCGCGTGCGCTCGAGGCCCAGCGAAGCCGCCAACTCGCGGAGGACGACGTGCGGCGCGCGCTGCTCGTCGAGTACCACCTCTACCGCGCCGCGGCGCTGAGCCGGCAGTCCACGAAGCCGGACCGATTCGAGGAGGCCTACCTCCGATGGCAGACGGGCACGCGCACGGACGCGTGCGACATCGACGCCCTGATGTTCGATACCGAGAAGGTCATGCAGTTCGTGCGGTTCCTGCACCGCCAGGACCTCCTCCCGGCCGAGGGTTTCGACGCGAACGTGCTGCGGCTGGAGTTTCCGAACTGGGTGGACGACCTCGCACTCGTCCCGACGGACGGCAGCATCCGCGCGGCACTGAAGGCCTTGGCCGTGCGCCGCACGGGCATCGTCGAGCGGGACGAGGGCACCGGCCTCTACCAGTACGACCCCGCCGGTGACGCCGAGCCGCGCTTCCGACGGAAGGCACGGCCGGACGACGCCTGAAGCGTTCGTGCGCGTTCAGGGACTTCGACCGCAGAGTCCACGCCAATGGGCCGCCTGCCGCGCTCGGCGACCCCCTCGACGCGCGCCGTCGCCGCGTCGGACGGGTCAGACGAAGTAGAGGTGCGGGATCTCGGGCCACGCGCCGTGGCGGTGCCCCTCGCGATAGAACGTGCGCAACGCTTGGATACCCCGCTCGCCGACGCCCAGCGACATGTCGGTCACGTACTCACCGACGAACGTCCGAATCGTATCCTTGTCGAGCTTCCCGCTCCGAGACGCGAGCAACTCGCACAGTTCCTCGCGACGTCCCATGCCCTTCGCGACGGTGCGCTTGAGATCGAGCGCGATCGCGGAACGAAGTTCGGCCGGGAGGTCGCGCCGCACACCGACGAGCATCATCGGGAGCGGGAGCCCTTCGGTCCGCTCGCTCCACCAATTGGCGAGATCCACGACTCGCAGCAGGTTGTGCCGGGGGTAGGTGAGTTGATCCTCGTTGACGAGTAGACCGGCGCGGATCCGCTCCGCACGCACCAGCAGGGAGATCTGCGGCACCGGCACGGCGTGCAGCCGCAGGCCCGGTCCGGGACACCACATGCGAAGGACGATCGTCGCGGGATGGTCGAACGCCGGCACCGCGATCTCGAGTGAACGCACCTCGGCGGGTCGAATGGGACTCCGTGCGACGAGGACCGCACCGAAGGTGTCGCCGAAGGTCCCGCCGGCCGGGATCAGTTGGTAACGATCCTGGAGCGACGGGTAGTGCCCTGCCGTGAACACGACCACGTCAGGCTCTCCGCGGTCCGCACCGGCTTCGAGTTCGTGCAGGTCCTTGCGTTCGACGTGGTACGGACGCGCCTTGACATCGACGGCGTCCGGGTCGCCCTCGAGCAGGGCCTCCAGCATGAACGACTGGTCGGATGACGTTCCGAACCACATCGTGATCTTGCCGTCGGCGCGGCGCGGCGGCATCGGCGCGATCGGCGGCGGCTCGGGATCCCGCTCCGGCGTGGGTTCCGGCTCGGAATCCACCTGGGCGAGCTCTTCGTCCGACGGCATCACGAAGTCGTTCGTGCCGCGGGGGGAGCGATTCCTCGCCGACACCGCGAGCGGGAGGGAACCCTGGGCAGCGGAGGCGGACGTGTCACGGATCGGCGGCTCGGCCCCGGGGCGCGCGGCGACCGCCCCCCGGGACGTGGATTCGTGCATCCCGGATTCCGCGGCCGCGGCGGACTTCGGCGCGGCGGAACTCTTGGCCGCAGCCCGCTTCGCTGCCGGCGCCTTCGAGACGACCTTCCTCTCGCCGATCGGACGTTCCGACGCCGCCTTCTTGGGCGCCCCCTTCTTCGGCGCGGCCTTCTTCGACGCAGCCTTCTTCGACGCGGTCGGCTTCGTCGGGGCGGCCGCTCGCTTCGCCGCCGACGGCTTCGGTGCGGCCTTCGGCACGGCGGACGCCTTCGCGGACTTCTTCTTCGCGGCCATGCGCCCTCCCCGAGACGGGCATCCGCCTACGTCAGGTCGTCGGCGCGGACGTCTCGCTCGGAGCGTACCTGTGGCAACGAGGGCCGACTACCTTCGGGCCCCCGGGCGCGCCGGCGCCGCGATCAGGAGACATCCATGAGCAATGCCCCGATCTGGCTCGCGGGTTCCGCACGGACGCCGATCGGCCGATTCGGCGGCACCCTGGCGTCGCTGAGCGCGCCCGATCTCGGGGTCCACGCCGCACGCGGGGCGCTCGCACGCGCCGGCATCGCCCCGACCGACATCGACCAGACGATCATCGGCCACGCCCGGCAGGCCGGGCAGGGGCCGGGCACCGGCCGACAGGTGTCGGTGCGCGCCGGCGTCCCGGTCGAGCGGCCCGCGTTCAGCGTGAACATGGCATGCGGAAGCGGCCTGAAGAGCGTGCTGCTCGCGGCGGACGCGGTCCGCCTTGGCGACGCCGACGTCGTGCTCGCGGGCGGGATGGAGAGCATGTCGAACACGCCGTACCTCCTGCCGCGAGCGCGGTGGGGCGAGCGCCTCGGCCACGACGAACTCGTCGACGGGATGTACCGCGACGGCTTCCACTGCAAGCTGGCCGACCAGTTGATGGGCGAGACCGCGGAGAACCTCGTCGATCGTTACGTCATCTCGCGCGACGAGCAGGACCGGTACGCGGTGGAGAGTCAGCGCCGCGCCGAAGCGGCGCGCAAGCGCGGTCGCTTCGATGGCGAGAAGGTCGCGATCCCGATCGAGGATCGCAAGCGGGGATCGATCCAGTTCGTCGAGGACGAGCATGCGCGCGACGGCGTCACGCTGGAGTCGATCGCCAAGCTGCCGCCCGTGTTCCGAAAGAACGGCACCGTCCACGCGGGCAACAGCAGCGGCATCACCGACGGAGCCGCCGCGGTGGTGGTGCTCGCGGATCGCGCGCGCGAGCGACTCGGCGTCGAGCCCGAGGGACGACTCGTCGCCTGGGCCGAGGCCGGCGTCGAGCCGCGCGAGATGGGCCTCGGTCCCGTGCCCGCGGTGCGGCGACTGCTCGAACGCACCCACCTCTCCGTCGAGGACATCGACCTCTGGGAGCTGAACGAGGCGTTCGCCGCGCAGGTGCTCGCCTGCAATCGCGAACTCGATATCGACCCCGCCAAGATGAACGCCGACGGGGGCAGCATCGCGTTGGGTCATCCGATCGGCGCCACGGGCTGCCGCATCCTCGTCACGCTGCTGCACGGACTGAAGGAGCGCGGCCTCGAGCGCGGCATCGCCACGCTCTGCATCTCGGGTGGACTCGGTTTGGCTGCGCTCGTCGAGCGCGTCTAGCGACCCGCGCGTCCCTCCCCCTCGGCCGAGCGCCTCCGAACCGGCGGCGACTACCCGCCTGCGCCGCAGGACTTCCCCCCCTCGGCATCGTCCGGGCTCTCGGGAAGTTCCTCTTCATCGGGCGCCTCGTCCTCGGTCGGGGTGCCGCCGTGCGGGGACTGGCCGCCAGCGCGGCGCGCTTCCGCGTCCGCCTGGGCCTTCTTCCACCACGCTTCCCACTTCGTCAACGCCTCGGACTGGAACTTCTGAATGAGTTCGTCCCAGCGCGGGTCCCTGCGCAGGACGCCCATGTCCTCGTCCTTGTCGCGCAGGTGGATCCACTGCGGTCCGAACACCCCGGCCGGCTGGGTCGCCCCGGAGTCGAGGGCCTTCTCCAGCAGGCGGAACGCGTCGTCGATGCGATCGGCGCGCGCGTACGCGCACGAGAGGTTGTAGCGGTTCTCGAACGACAGCGATGCGTTCGGAGACTCGGTCTCGGCGGCGACGGCGACCTCGAGGAGTTCGATGGCGTCCTTCAGCCGAGCGGGGTTCTTCTCTTCCAGCAGGATCCCGCCCGAACGACCCGCCACCGACATGTTGAGCCAACCGGGCGCCGGCACCGGACGCCCCTTCGCGAACGCCTTCTTGGCGAGGGCGATGAACGTCTCCTTCTCCGCGTCACGCGTCGCCTTCGCCTTGTCGAGCGCTTGCTTGGCCTGGGCGTCGTCGGCGTTCTTCTTCAGCTTGGCCTCGTTGCTGGCGACGGCGGACGTCGCGTCGCCCCATGCCCGCCAATGCAGGAACGCGTCGAGCGTGTCCAACGCGGCCGCATCGACGTCGAGCCGGCGACCGTGTTCGAGCAGGCGGCGCGCGGCGGCCTCCGCCTCACGCCGGTCATCGTCGTGACGGACGCGCGCGAGGAGCCGCGTCCCGGCCATGTCCACGAACGTCAGGGCGAGGTGCTCCAGCTGATGGCGAATGGCGGTCTCCTGCACCGCCCCCGTGCCACCGACGACGAGAAGCCGGTGGGGACTGGAGAGCTCGCGCACGGCCCACCCGCGCGCTCGCGCCTGATCCTCGAGGGCCGCACGAAACGCGGTCGGATCCGCATCGACGTCCACCCAGGCGACGTCGACGTGCGTTCCGCCGTCTGCCTTCAGGCGGCGCGCCTCGACGTAGACATCGAGTTCGCCGAGCCCGACCGCGATGGCGGTTGCCGTCACCGATGCGACGGAGGGCTGGTCCGATGTCTCGGCCGGGGCGAGCACGGCGAACCCCCGCCCGCTGCTTCCTTCGTCCGGCGCGAGGGTCTCGACGCTGAACGGCGGCGGTTCTGCGAACGCGGGTGCGACGAACGATGCGACGACCGATCCGACGACGACGAGGGCGAAACGGCGCATGGAGGACCTCCCGGGCGGGAAGGGAACGGTACCGCGAAGGGCACGGCTCGTCCTGCCCGGGCGCGGCCCTACGCGCGCAGCGCGAGGAGCGCGACCGCGACGATCGCAAAGAGGAGGGTCGTCCCAGTGCCGACGCGCAGGAAGTCGCGCGTCCGGTATCCGCCGGGCACGACGACCATGATGTTCCACTGCGCGAACGGCGCGACGAACGAACACGAGCAACCGTACCCGACGGCCAACAGCGCGGCGACCGGGTCGATCCCGCCGAGCGTCGCCGCGCGGGCCGCGACCGGCGCCATGACCAGCGCGGCGGCCGCGTTGCTCGCGACCGTCGAGAACAGCGCCGCGAGGCCGAAGAGCGCCGCGATCAGACCGACCTTCGTGGACTCTCCGCCGAGGCCCACGATCGCTTCGGCGACGACGTCCGCGACGCCGTGCCGCTCGAGCGCGACGCCGAGAGGCAGGGTGCCGGCGATCAGGGCGAGGACGTTCCAGTCGACGGCGCGGCGGAGCCCCGGCCGCGTCACGCAGCCGGTGACGACCATCAGGATCGCGCCGCCGAGCGCGCTCAACGCGAGCGGGATGCCGAATCCGACGGCCGGCACCAACGTCAGCAGCAGGATGCCGAGCGCGAGCGGCGCGCGGGACGCGTCCTCGACCTGGCTCTGATCGGTCAGGACGGTGAAGTCCGCCTGCGCCTCGAGCCGATGCACGGCGCGTGCGGGGCCGGAAACGAGGAAGTTGTCCCCCACGTCGAGCGGATGGGTGTGGGGATTGTCGACCTCCGCGCCGTTGCCGCGCCACAGCGCAAGGACCTGGAGGCCGAAACGCGACGTGAAGTCTTCCTCGTCGAGCGACTTGCCCACGTAGAGGCTGCGCGGCGGGACGGCGACTTCCGCGAGCGTCGCGCCGTGCCCGAGGATCCGTTCGACCGCGCGGGGTCCGGCCAGACCGAATTGCAGCATCTCGGTCTCGGCGAGGGCCCAGGCGGCGGACTCGTCACCCTGCGCATAGAGCCGATCGCCCGGTTGCAGCACGACGGCCGCGTCGGGAGCGATCCAACGATCGCCCATCGGTCCGGGCCGCCGGACCATCAGCGGTTTCATCCCGTAGGTTCCGGGCAGGTCCAGATCCCGGAGCGTGCGCCCGGCGGCGATGGAAGCCTTCTTCACGCCGAACATCAGCAGCGACTCGGCCAGTTTGAAACTCGACGCGACCTCCTCCGGGAGCTTCCGCCGGCGATTGTCGTCGGTGCCGGACCGCGGCAGCATCCGGCGACCGACGAGCACGACGAACGCGATCCCCGCGGCGGTGATCGCCAGGCCGATCGGCGTGAAGTCGAACACTTGCAACACCGGGAGGCCCGCCGGTGCCTCGGTACTGCTCGCGTAGTCGGCGACGAGGATGCTGGCTGCTGTGCCGAGCATCGTGATCGTCCCGCCGAGGACCGCCGCGAAGGCCATCGGGATCAGCAGGCGCGAGGGGGCGATCCCGGCGCGGCGCGCCACCACGAGGACCACCGGAAGGAGCATCGCGACCACCGCCGCGTTGCTCATGAACGCGGAGAGCGCCGCGGTCGCGATCATCACGAGGAGGCAGACGCGCGCCTCGCTCTGTCCCCCGGCCGCCTGCACGCCGCGCGCGAGCAGGGTCGCGACGCCGCTCTCGCGAAGTCCGGTTCCCAGCACGAACACGGCCCCGATCGCGATCGTGGCCCGGCTGCCGAAACCGCGGAGCGCGTCGGACGCATCGGGCAGCACGCCGGTCGCGTGCAGCACGACGGGAATGGCGAGCGCCGTGATGCCCGTCGGCAGCCACTTGCCGATGAACAGCACGGTGGCGACGACGAGGGTCGCGACGGCAATCCAGCCGTGCAGATCCATCCGCGCGCGGCCCTCCCGCCCCGAATCTACCGCGGTGCTTGCGAGACCGGGCGGTCTTCAGGATGGGGGTTCCGGGGACGTCGACCTCGCGGACGTGCGGCGTTGCCGGTCGGGGCGATCCGACAGCCTTGTCGGGAGGCCCCCGGGATCCGCGGCCGGCGGGATCAGTCGACGATCACGATCCGCGCGCCGAGCGCTTCCGCGACGCCGCGTTCGGCCTCCGTCGCGACTCCCCACACCCCGAGATCCACCCCCTCCGCGCGTGCTTCGTCGGCGAGCAACGCGTCGAGGAACGCGAACGGGAGGACGAGCGTGCGGAGACCCCGCCGGCGCCACGCGGCGAAGGGCGTCGCGCCGGCGAGGGGGCGGTGGGCGATCAGCACGCCCGCCGGGACGGCCGCTTCGGCGAACCGCGCCGCGGCGACGTGATCGAACGACGTCACGAGGACGCGTTCGGGGTCGCGGCGCGCGAGGCGCTCGAGCAACGCCGGGGCGGCCGCGGCGACCTTGACCTCGAGGTTCCAGAACGCCGTCGGATGGCGGTCGAGCACGTCGTCCACGACGGGCACCTCGTGGCCGAGCGCCGCTCCGAGCGCGCGGCGGTCGAGGTCGGCCACGCGGCGACCGTCTGCGAGTCGTGCGTCGTGGATCAGCACGAGCGATCCGTCGCCGGCAAGCCGGACGTCGGTCTCGCATCCGTCGAGTCCGGCGCGCAACGCGGCGTCGAACGCCGCCATCGAGTTCTCCGGCGCCGCGCGCGCGTCCCCGCGATGCGCGAGGACGAGCGGGCGCGAGCCGGCCGCGCTCATCGCTCGGTGGAGGCCGGTTCCTCGGCGGGCACCTCGGGGGCGTTCGCGGGCGGCGCGGGCCGCGCCAGGACGTGCAGGTAGTTCTCGTCCTTCACCAGCGCCGCCAGCAGCGCCTTGGTCGCCTCGATGTCCACGGCCTCCGACGCGGCGAGGGACCGGGCGAGAACGTCGAGGCCGCCGGGAACGGTGGACGCGCCGGAGAGCAGGCCGAGCCAGAAGCCCGGGAGTTGCTTCTCGTTGCGCAGGCCGAGCGCCATCTGCGTGTCGATCGACGCGACCTCGGCGACGGTCGGCCCCTCGTCCCGAAGGCGGACCGCGGTGTCGTACGCGATCTTCGCGGCCTCTTCGATGCGGTCCTTGTCGGCGGTGAACACGATCGCGAACGTCTCGATGCCGCGCAACTCCGTCACGAGCGGGAACGCCTGGATCGAGTACGTCAGGCCCCGCGTCTCGCGCACCTCCTTCAGCAGCCGCGAGGTGAGGATCATCGCGGCGTGCTGCGCGCGCACGGTCTGCATCGGGTCGGTCCGGTCGAGGCCGACCCAGCCCTGCACGGCGAAGGACGTCGGGGTGATCGTCGCGACGTGGATGTTCTCGCCGCCGGGCGCGAGGCGGCGCGGCAGCGTGATCGTGGCGAGATGCTTCTCCCACGCGTCGGCAGGCCGCGCGGGCAGCGTGTCGATCCACCGATGGAGCATCGCGGCCGCGTCGTCGGCGGCGATCTTGCCGCTGACGACGACCTCGATCGGCGCCTCGCGCGCGAGTCGGGTCCACCACGCGGTGGCGGCCTTCGCGTCGATCCGACCGACCGTGTCCGATCGCGGCAAGCCGAGACGCGGATCGTCGCCCCCGATCCGCTGGCGCAGGCGGACGATCGCCTGCTGCTGCGTGCTGCGCGCCGCGTCCTCGAGGTTCTGGAGCAGCGTCTCCTTCTCGACGCGGAGCGCGGAGTCGGTGACGACGCCCTCGGCCAGGAGGAGATGCGCGAGCTCGAGACCGACCTCCAGGTCGGCGGCCGTTCCGCCGATCGAAATCGAGACGCTGTCTCCGTCGCGTCCGACATCGAACTGGAACGACTTGCCGATGCGCCACGCGGCGATCGCACTCGCGTCGTGCGACGCCGAGGACTTGCCGTCTCCGTCGAGCGCGGCGACCGCGAGGGCGGTGATGCCGCGGTTCGAGGCGTCCTCGTCGCAGATGCCCCCGAGCAGTCGGATCTGCACATGCGCCGATCCGGCTTCCGGAAGCGGACGGATGTACCAGCGCGCGCCATTCGGACGGGATGCCGACGTGACGCCGAGGTCGGCGTGGAACCGCGTCTCGACCGCACTCTCGGCGACCTGCGGGGCGACGAGGTGGTCCACGTCGGACGAACTCGCGGGGGGCGGCACGTCGAGCGCGCCCACCTTGGCGACGAGCGCATCCAGTTCCTCGGGCTTCGGCAGCGCGAACCCGGCCTTCTCCGGCAGGATCAGGACCAGCAAACCGCCGTCGAGCGCGAACCGGGTGCGCAGGTTCGTCGAGACTTCGTCGGCGACGATCCCGGGAAGGAGTTCGCGCGCGACATCGAGGCGCTGCGCCTCGGACATCGGCTCCCATCCGTTCGTCACCAGTTGGTTCAACCCGTTCAGCACGGCGAAGGTGGGCACGCCCGCCGCGGTCTCGACCGCCTGCGCCAGATTCGCGAGCAGCGCCTTCTTCGCGCGATCCATCTCCGCCGCGAGCACGCCGTGCTGTTGCACACGTCGCCACTCGACGAGCAGCGCCTCGGCCGCGTCGCGCCAGCGCCCGGGCGGCGATTGAACGTCGAACATGGCGGCTTCGGCCCCGGCGACGTAGGGAGAGAGGTACCAGGAGGCCGACTGGAACGGCGCGTCGCCCCGGCGCTGCATCTCGTTCAGGCGCTGGTTCACGATCCAGGTGCTCAGGTGGTCGATCAACCAGGTGCGGAAGTGCGCGTAGGTCGTGGAGGGACCGAGCGGCCTCGGCTGGATCCACGTGAGATCGGCCTGGGTCAGTTCCGGATCGGTGATCACGGCGCTTCGCCGCGGTCCATCGACGATCAGCCCGGGCTCGGCGGGCTTCGGCGAATCGCCGGGCGAGCGCCAGTCGGCGAAGGCGAGGCGCGCCATCGCGGCGACGGTGGCCGGATCGATGTCGCCGACGATCATCAACGTCGAGTTCTCGGGGCGATACCAGCGGGTCCAGTACCCGCGCATCGTCTTCGCGTCGACCTTCTCGATGACCTTCATCAGGCCGATGGGGAGGCGCGAGGCGACGCGAGAGCCGGGCGCCATCAGGTCGAGCAGGCGCTCGAGGATGCGAATCTGCGCCCCGGCACGAGCGCGCGCCTCTTCCATGACGACGCCGCGCTCGTCGTCGAGCTCCGAGTCGATCAGCGAGAGGCGGTACGCGACATCGGACAGGTAGAGCAGGCACTCGGCGATCGACGCCGGATCGGTGCGGGGGAGGCCGATCTGATAGGTCGTCTGGTCGAAGGAGGTGAGGGCGTTCTGGTCCTTGCCGAACCGCACCCCGAGCTCCTCGAAGCGCGGCGTGAGCGTGCCGGGGGGGAAGTTCGCGCTGCCGCGGAACGCCATGTGCTCGAGGAAGTGCGCCAGACCGCGCTCATGCTCCTCCTCGTTCAGCGAGCCGGTGCCGACGTGGAGCCACAGGCCGACCTGGCCCTTCGGCGTCTCGTGCCGGCGGACATAGAGGCGCAGGCCCGTCGGCAGCGTCTCGCGGACGGCGTACCGATCGTCGACGGGCAGGGGACGGTCCACGAGGGGGGTCTCCTTGGCGAGGACGGAGCGACCGGACGCGACGAACGAAAGCACGACGAGGATCGCCGCGAGAGAGCGCCGCATGGGAATCTCCTGACACGTACGCGGGGCGGAGAGTGTAGGCCCCGCGACCGTCTCGGCACCTCCCGCGTGGTGGCGGGAGGGCTGCCCGGACCGAGAGCCCCGTGGCATTCCTCGTCGATTCTGCTGGACATCGGTTCGCCGCGACGCCGGTCCGGTACCTCAACCGCCTGTCCGGCAGGCACTTCGGCATGGCGGACAGAACGCGGACGCGGTCGGAGATCCGCTCCGCCGCCTCGTCCGAGGGCGCCGCGGAGGAGTCCCGTCCCCGGAACCGAGATCAGGGCTAGAACCCAACGGGCGGCGGGTTGCTCCGGCGCTCGGAGGGGCGCTGCCGGCGCCACCCCTTGGTCTCGAGAGGAGGCGGCCATGACGAGGCTTCGCAGGACGAGTTCGGGGAGCGCGGCGGTCCCCCTCGTCCTCCTGTCGTTGGTGCTCTCGGCGTGCGGCGGCGGAAGTGGCGGCGCGTCGGCGCCCCCGCCCGACCCGAACGCCCCCCAGCAACTCGCCTACGCGATGCCGACCTACACGGTTCGGACCGACGAGGACGCCCCGGTGAACGCAGCCTCGTGGGTGGGCGGCGATCCCACGACGTTCACCTGCACGCCGGACCTCCCCGCCGGACTCGTGATGGATCCGGCGACCGGCGCGATCTCCGGCCACCCGACGGCCCCCGCGCCGCAGCAGTTGCACGTCGTCCGCGCTTCGAACGAGTTCGGCCTCGACGAGGCGTCCGTCCGCATCGAGATCAAGTGGGCGGAGCACAAGTCGATCGCGCCGAAGACGAATCCGACCGACGACGATCTGCGGCACTTCCTCGACCGCACGCACTTCGGATTCAGCGACGCGAGCTACACGCTCCTGAAGGCCCAGGGTCTCTCGACGTACGTCAACTCGATGACGGCACTCCCCTCGCAGACCGAGGTCGAGCAGCAGGCCCGCGCCTGGCTCGTCGACGAGGACGACCCGAACGGTTTATTCCCGTCGCACGCGGACATGGTGAACTGGTGGATCCATCTGTTGATCGCCAACCCGAATCCGTTCCAGGAGATCCTCGCGCTGCACTGGCACGACCACTTCGCCGTGTCCTCCTCGATCCTCGAGGGCAGCAATCAGTTCTACATGGTGAATCACGTCAACCTGCTGCGCACGATGGGCGCGGGGAACCTGCGCACGTTCCTGACGGCGCTGGCCCGGGACTGGGCGATGCTCGAGTGGCTCGACGGCGTGCGGAACAACGGCGGGGCGGGCCACCAGCCGAACGAGAACTTCGCGCGGGAGTGGTTCGAACTGTTCTGCTTCGGCGTGGACAACGGCTACACCCAGCAGGACATCGTCGAGGCCGCGCGCGCGTTCAGCGGATACCGCACGCGCTACAACAACGAAACCGGCCAGAGCTACATCGAGTTCAGCCGGACCCGGCACGACCCCAACGACAAGACGGTGCTCGGGGTGCTGATTCCCGGACAGAGCGAGCACGACGACTACGAGGCGATGACCGACATCACGCTCGGCGCGATCGACCCCGTACACGGTCACAGTCGCTGCGCGCGCTGGATCGTCCGTTCGACGCTGCGCCGATTCGTGATGGACGACCCGCCGGAGGAACTCGTCAACCAGCTGGCGGGCCTGCTCGAGTCGAACGGATGGGAGCTGCGGCCGATGCTGCGCGCCCTGTTCAAGTCCGAGGCGTTCTTCTCGTCGCAGGCGAAGAGCGGCTTCGTGAAGACGCCGATGGAGCACCTGATCGGGTTCCAGCGCACGACGACCCTCTACGGCAATCCGAACGAGGTTCGCCGCCGCACCGAACTTCTCGGCAACTGGCCGACCCAGCCCCCCACCGTGGACGGCTGGCCCGAGGACGCCGCCTGGCTGTCGGCGCAGGCGCTGATCGAACGCGCGAACACGATCAAGTACTTCATCCGCGACGCCAAGTCGCTCCAGACCGAACTCGGCATCGAGGTCGAGGATCTGCTGCCTCCGGGCTTGCCGACGTCGCTGCAGGTCGTCGACGCGCTCGCCCTGCGGATGCGACTCGACCTCTCGACGGCGGAGCGCGATCAACTCGCGCTCTACCTCGACACGGACCGATTGAGCAACGGGACGATCATCGACAGTCCGTTCGATGCGACGAATGCGACCCACATCGACCGGCGGGTGCGCGGCCTGCTCTACATGATGGGTCTGCACCCCTCCTACCTGACTCGCTGAAGCGGCGACCCGGGAGAACCACGATGGGCACCAAGCGACTTCCCTGCGAACCCACACGCCGCGACGTCCTGCGGATGACGCTCGCCGGTGCGGGCCTGACCGCCATCGGCGGCGGCCTTTCGCGTGGACTCCTCCGCCACGCCGAGGGCGCGCCGATCACGGGCCTGAAGCGCGTGGTCGTGCTGTTCGCCTACGGTGGCTGGGACGGCCTGAACGTCGTGGTGCCGGTGGCGAACTCCGCGTATCACGATCGCCGCCCGACCATCGGCATCGCCCCCGAAAGCGCCCTCGCGCTGAACGGCACGACCTCCTACGCCCTCCATCCGTCGCTGGACCGCCTGCAGACGCTCTGGAACGCGGACGGCACCGTCGCCGCGCTGCGGAAGGTCGGCTACCCGCAGGAGAACCTCTCGCACTTCGAGAGTCAGGACATCTTCTCGGAGGGGGTGCGCCACGGGTTCGGCGGCCTTCCGATCGATCCGAGCGGGTGGATCGCGCGCGTCTCGAACCAACTCGACTTCTCGGCGACCGGCGCCGTCGCGGTCGGCGTCGGCCGTCCGCTCGAGGTCGAGGGCGCGGACACGTCGCCGTTGATGGTGTCGAGCCTCTCCTCGTTCCGCTTCCAGGCCGATTCGGCCCACCAGGCGAACCACGTCTACCGACTGCAGGTTCTGAAGGAACTCATGCAGAACTACGGCGGGACGGGCCTCGACAAGGAGGCGGCGGTCGCCCTGGAACAGGGTCTCGATCTCGCGGATCAGATCCAGGCGGCCGTCTCGAGTTACTCGTCGGAGTACTCGGAGGACTACCCCACGAACGCGCCGGGGCGTTACCTGAAGGACATCGCGCGCCTGATCCAGGGGGGCTTCGACTCCCAGGTGTTCTTCTCCGGTTGGGGCGGACACGACACCCACGGGGAGCAGGGCGGGGCGGTGGGCCAGCAGGCGACCCTGCTCGAGCGCCTCGACTCGGCGATCGGCGCGTTCGTCGACGACTGCAAGGCGATGGGTGTGTGGGACGACATGGCGATCGTCGTCCTGTCCGAGTTCGGACGTCGGAACTACGAGAACAGCAGCGGCGGAACCGATCACGGCCACGGCAACCAGTTCCTGGCGCTCGGCGGATCGATGGTCGGCGGCCTGTACGGCCCCGACATCACCGAGTCCGAGGTCGCCAACGCCGAGTGGCTCGGCTACGGACTCGACTTCCGTGACATCCTGCGCGACATCGTGACGAACCACCTCGGTGGCGACGGCGATGCGATCTTCCCGGAGGCGCAGCAGGTTCAGACGAGCCTCGGGCTCTTCGCATGACTGCCTTCGGACGGCGCAACGCAACCCGGGTCGTGCGAAACCGGCTCTCCGTCGGCGCGGCGTCGGCCCTGGTCGCGGCAGCCCTGATCGCCGGGTGCGGTGGAGGAGGGGGCGGCGCCGGCCCGGCGCCGCCGTCGGGACTCTCCTACGCAACGAGTCCGGCGCTGTATCGCGTTGGCGAGACGATCGCCGACAACGTGCCGGCGGTCTCCGGGACGGTCACTTCGTGGACCGTCACGCCGCTCCTGCCTCCCGGACTCGCGCTGGACCCAGCGACGGGCGTGATCTCCGGATTGCCGACCGCCGAGACGCAGGGCATCCACCACGTCGAGGCCAGCGGTCCGGGGGGGTCGACCGGCGTGGACCTCTCGATCGTCGTGGGTCCGCCGCTGCCCGCGGTGTTCGCGTCCCTGCCGCTCGGCTTCGCCGCGGTCCCCCTGCTCGAGGGCGGGCCGAGCAAGATCGCCAAGCTCGCGCTCGCGCCCGACGGGCGCCTCTTCTTCACCGAGGTGGACACCGGCAAGGTCCGCATCCTCGCCGCGGGCGGCAACCTGATCGAGGACCCGTTCGTGACGATCGACGTCCTGCAGGGGGGGCACCGCGGACTGCTCGGCCTCGCGCTGGATCCGGCCTTCGCAACGAACGGACACGTGTACGTCCTGGCGACGCGTCCGGCCGACGAGACGCTTCCCGACCGCACCGAACTGATCCGCTACACGGACGCGGCGAACGTGGGCACGAACGAGACGGTGCTCTGGAACACGCTTCCGGTCAACACGACGATGACCGGCATCAACAACGGCGGGGAGATCCTGTTCGACGCGACCGGCCGCCTGTTCGTCAGCATCGGCGACGTCGGCGACCCCGCCAACAGCCAGAGCGGCACGGCGACGACGGTGGCCGGCAAGATCCTGCGCATCACGACCGACGACCCGCCCGGGATCCCCGGGGACAACCCCGATCCATCGGACGTCGAGTGGTGCCGCGGGCTGCGGAACTCGTTCGGCCTGGCCGTCCACCCGACGACGGGAGCGCTCTACGGCGTGGACAACGGACCGGACGACAACGACAAGCTCCAGTTCCTAGCCGCCGGCAAGAACTTCGGCTGGGGCGCGATGGGACCGATTCCGGCCCCGCAGATCGGCTTCACGATGCGAACCTGGGTGGACGAGATCGTCCCGACCAGCCTCGTCTGGCACACGGGCGTGGGTTGGGGCGATGCGTACGAGAACAGTCTCTTCGTCGGCTCGTACGACGAGGACTCGATCCTCCGTCTCGAGGTGTCGGGCGCGGCCTTCACCGACATCGACGCCGAGAGCACCTTCTGCACGTTTCAGATCACCGGCGGGCAGAACAAGCCGCTCGATCTCGTGATCGATCCGGCGAACGGCGACCTGATCGTCTCGACCTTCGCCGGCATCTACCGCATTTCGCGTCTGTAGGACGCGCTCGCGGGCGGTCGCGCGCACCGGCTCGCCACGCGAAGCGGCGCGGTGTACCGGACCGATTCGATCCGCATTGCGCGTCGGCGCGGATCGGCCGATTCTCCCCCGACATCAGCCCGCGTCGAGCAAAGTCCGCCACCCCGGCGCGCGGCTCGAACGCCTCCCGCCGTGTCGATCCTCGCGCGCACGAATTCGTGCAGGGTGCTTTCCCCGCCGGATCGTGCGGAGTACACTGGCGGCTGACATGCCGAGCACGAACGGTCCCGACCAACTCGCGCGAGACCACGCACCGTGGCGGTCGGTCTTGCGCGCGACCGTGCACGGTCTCGTCGCCGTCGGCGTCACGACGGCCCTGGTCGTCGCCGGATCGCGCACGCTTCAGCACTTCGACGCGGCGCTGTTCGCCTACCTGTTCGCGACCCTCTTCGCCGTATTCGGGATCACCTACCGCTACAGCATGTGGCTCCAACGACCGCCGACCGCGCTCTACTGGAAGCGCGGCTGGCAGTTGTTCCTGCGTCCGGCGAACCTGCCGCGGACGCTCGTCTGGTTCGTTCGGGCGTTCATCGGGCGGCTCTTCGTCCAACTGTTCATCTGGAGGCGCGGCAAGGTCCGCGGCCTGACCCACGCGCTCCTGTTCTGGGGTGTCCTCCTCGCCGCCGCGATCACGTTCCCGCTGGTCTTCGGCTGGATCCACTTCGAGACGGTCGAGGGCTCGTTCGACAGGTACCGCGCTCACGTCTTCGGCTTCCCCACGTTCAGCTTCCCGGTCCACTCCGTGCTCGCCCACGTCCTCTTCCACGGGCTCGTGTGGTCGTCCTTCCTCGTGATCGCCGGCGTGATGCTGGCCTTCCGCCGCCGCATGCGCGAGCACGGCGCCATGGCCGTCCAGCGCTTCGGCGAGGACGTCCTGCCCCTCGTGCTGCTCTTCTTCGTGTCCGTGACGGGGCTCCTGCTCTGGGTGAGCTACGAGTGGATGCACGGCTACGCCTACGACTTCCTCGCGATCCTCCACGCCGCGCTCGTCATCCTGACGCTCCTCTGGCTGCCCTTCGGGAAGCTGTTCCACGTCTTCCAGCGGCCGGCGCAGCTCGGCGTCGCGCTGTACCAGGACGTGGGGCGCCGGTCCGAACAGGCGCGATGCGCGGTGTGCGGGTGCGAGTACGCGTCCAAGATGCACGTCGAGGACCTGATCCTCGTGGAGCGACGACTGGGCTACCGGTACGAGGTCGACAATCCGACCGGCAGGGGCCCGTCGCACTATCAGGAGGTGTGTCCGCGCTGCCGGCGCGCATCGCTCGCCATCGCCCAGGGGCGGCTCTGGCAGGCGTCCCGCGGCGGATCGGGCGACCACGCCTCGCCGGAGGAGGCGCATGGCTAGGATCCCCGTCGATCCCGCGGACGTCGAACGCCGCTTCGGCCCGCATCTCGCGTTCTCCTCGGGCCGTCGGCTCGACACCGGCGTCGAGCCGGATCGGCTCGTCAAGACCCACTGCTGCTTTTGCGGCATGCAGTGCGGCATCCAACTCGCCGTGAAGGACAACGAGGTCATCGGCTTCGAACCGTGGGCCGAGTTCCCGTTCAACCGCGGGATGCTCTGCCCGAAGGGCGTGAAGCGCTACCTCCAGGGCGCCCACCCGGACCGCCTCCTCACCGCCATTCGGCGCGATCCGAACGCCCCCGGCGGCTTCGCAGAGGTCGCCTACGACCAGGCGATCACCGACACGGCGCGCGCGATCCAGCACCTGCAGACGACGTACGGCGACAGCTCGGTCGCGGTCCTCGGCGGCGCCAGCCTCACGACCGAGAAGACGTATCTCCTCGGCAAGTTCGCCCGCGTGGCGCTCCACACGGAGAACATCGACTACAACGGCCGCCTCTGCATGGTCAGTGCCGGCGCGGGCAACAAGAAGTCCTTCGGCATCGATCGAGCCGCGAACCCGTGGTCGGACATCGTCGGCGCCGAGGTCGTCTGGATCAGCGGCGCCAACATCGCCGAGTGCGCGCCGATCACGACCAGCTACGTCTGGGACGCGCGGGAGCGGGGCGCGAAGGTGATCGTGGTCGATCCGCGGATCACGCCGGCCGCGCGGACGGCGGACCTCTTCCTCCCCGTGAAGCCGGGCCGCGACATCGCCCTCTTCAACGGCATCCTCCACCTCATGATCGAGAACGACTGGCTCGATCACGCCTTCATCGAGAAGCACACGGTCGGGTTCGAGCAGCTGGCCGAACAGGTCCGTTCCTGCACGCCCCGGTGGACCGCCGAGGTGACGGGCATCTCCGAGAGGCTGATCCGCGAGGCGGCCGAGCTGTGGGGACGCGCGAAGACGAGCTTCCTCCTCCACGCGCGCGGCATCGAACACCACAGCCATGGCGTCCAGAACGTCCTCGGGGCGATCCACATCGTCCTCGCATCGGGTCGGATCGGGCGCCCGAACTGCGGCTACGCGACGATCACGGGCCAGGGCAACGGCCAGGGAGGACGGGAACACGGGCAGAAGTGCGACCAACTGCCCGGGGCCCGCGACATCTCCAACCCCGAGCACCGCGCCCACGTCGCCAAGGTGTGGGGCGTCACGCCCGAGTCGCTGCCGGGACCGGGCGTGGACGTCTACGAGATCTTCCGCAAGATCGACCGAGGCGAGATCCGCGGCCTCCTTTCGATCTGCTTCAACCCGAAGGTCTCGCTGCCGCACAACGAGTTCATCGCTCGGTGCCTCGACAAGCTCGAGTTCTTCGCGGCGATCGACTTCTTCCTGAACGACACGGCGCGGCACGCGGACGTCGTGCTACCGGGTTCGCTCCACGAGGAGGACGAGGGCGTCGTCGCGCAGATCGAAGGCCGCGTGATCAAGATCAACAAGGCCATCGACCCGCCGGGCGAGGCGCGGCGCGACTGGGTGATCCTCCAGGATCTCGCCAAAGCGCTCGGCCGCCCGCACGGATTCACGTTCGCCTCGCCCCGCGAGATGTTCGAGGAACTCCGCGTGGCCAGCAAGGGAGGCGTCGCCGACTACTCCGGCATGACCTGGGAGCGGATCGAAGCGAACGACGGCATCTTCTGGCCGTGCCCGACGGAGGGTCCGGACGGGCCGATTCGCGACCACCCCGGCACGATGCGGCTCTTCGAGCCGGGTTCGTGGAACCCGGTCGCGAAGGGGACCGGGCCGTTCTACTTCCCCGACGGCAGGGCGCGTTTCGTTCCGGCGACGTACGCTCCGCCGACGGAGGACGTGGACACGGACTACCCCGTGATCCTCACGACGGGCCGCGTGGTCAGCCAATTCCTCTCGGGAACCCAGACGCGCCGCATCGGCCCGCTCGTCGAGCAGTACCCCGAGCCGCGCGTCGAGATCCACCCCCGGTTGGCGACGACGTACGGCATCGCCGACGGCGACTGGGTCGACGTCGAGAGTCGGCGCGGCAAGGTCACCCTCCGCGCGCAGGTCGTACAGACGATCCGACCCGACACGGTGTTCGTCCCCTATCACTGGCCGGGCCCGCGGAGCATCAACCGGGTCACGATCGACGCCCAGGACCCGATCTCGCTGATCCCGGAATACAAGGTCTGCGCCGTGCGCTTGCGGCGCGTGGACGAGCCACCCGACTACGCCCTCGCGGCCGAGGGGGAGGGCGGCAACCATGCCCGTCCCTGACACGAACGAGTTCTTCATCGATCCCAACCGATGCATCGGTTGTCAGGCATGCGTCCAGGCGTGCTCGGAGTGCGACACGCACAAGGGCGTGCCGATGATCCACCTCGAGGCCATCGAGCGGGCGCGCTCGACCCAGACGGTGCCGGTCCTCTGCATGCATTGCGACTCCCCCACCTGCGCCGAGGTCTGTCCCGCGGACGCGATCAAGCGGTCGGAGGACGGCGTCGTGCAGTCCGCCCGGAAGCCGCGGTGCATCGCCTGCAACAACTGCGTGCTCGCGTGCCCGTTCGGCGTCCCGAAGATGATGGATCCGCAGGCCCTGATGATGAAGTGCGACATGTGCTACGACCGGACGTCGGTCGGCAAGAAGCCCATGTGCGCGGCGGTGTGCCCGAGCAACGCCCTCGTCTTCGGCCGGCGCGACGAGATCTTGGGCGGTCGCATGCGGTCGAAGCCCATCAACGAGTTCCACTTCGGGCAGCAGGTCATCCGCACGAAGGTCAACCTGATGGTGCCCATCGACGTGCCGTTGACGCACGTCGACGTCACGGCGCACATGTGCGAGCCGACCCGCCCTTCCCCCATTCGGCATCACTCGATGGACGACGCGGTGTTCCAGGAGCCCGTCGCCACGTCCGACCACCGCCCCGAGCGCGCGTCGTGAGGAGGCCCCGATGAGCCAGCGACCGCAGCCGCAGCACCCCGACCGCCAGCCGACGGACGCGCAACCGCGGTGGCGCCGCGACTTCCCCATCGACACGGCCGAGGACGAGTACGTCAGCCGTCGAGACTTCGCCAAGTTCCTCGTGCTGACGAGCGGTGCGATGACCGTGGGGCAGGGGTTCGTCGTCGCGCAGAGCCAACTGCGTCGGAACGAGTCACCGCCGCAGGCGATGCCGATCGCCCGCGAGACGGAGGTCGCGAGGGGTCAGGCCATCCGCTTCGAGTACCCCGAGCCCGGGGTGCCCGCGCTCCTCGTCCGCCTCGACGACGACCGCCTCGTCGCGTTCGGCCAGAAGTGCACCCACCTCTCCTGCGCCGTGATCCCGGATCCCGAGACGAGCCGCTTCCTCTGCCCCTGCCACAAGGGTTCGTTCGATCTCGCCACGGGCCGGCCGCTCGCGGGTCCGCCGCAACGACCCCTTTCGCAGATCCACCTCGAGATCCGGGACGGCACGATCTACGCGGTCGGCGTGGAGTTGCGGACATGAGCCCCACCCGCGCGCCCCGACCCCGTTCCGAGCGTCTGGTCGTCATCTACGGGATCACGAGCTTCATCCTGGTCCTCGTCGTCTGCCAACTGTGGCTGATCACGGCGACCGTGAACGCCTACCTCGGAGGCGATGACTCCGTCGTCGTTCCCGCGGCCGTGGCGAGCGCCCTCTGTCTCGCGCTCAACATCGGCCTCCTTCGGTTCCTGATGACGCTCGATCGTCGATGACGGACCCCCAGACCCGTCCGACCGGGGGAAGTGGCGCGACGACGGCACCCGCACCGGCCGGCGCGGCACCCACGTGGCTGGCGACGCTGCACCCGGCGTACTTCGCCCTCGTGATGGCCACGGGCATCGTGTCGATCGCCGCCGAGCTCTCCGGCTACCGGACCATCGCGCAGGGGCTCTTCGTCCTGAACACGGCCTGCTACGCCGCGCTCTGGGCGCTGTACCTGCTGCGCGCCGTGCGTTACCCCCGCGCGGTGTGGAACGATCTCTCGAGCCACGCGCGCGGCGTCGGGTACTTCACGACCGTCGCCGCGACCTGCGTCCTCGGAACGCAGTTCGTCGTGCTCCGGGCGAACCCCACCGCCGGTCTGATCCTGTTCGGCGTCGGCGTCCTGCTCTGGCTCGTGCTGACGTACACGATCTACACGCTGCTCACGGTGCGCGCCGAGAAGCCGCCCCTCGCGACGGGGATCCACGGCGGTTGGCTCGTCGCGGTCGTGGCCGCCCAGTCCGTCTCGGTTCTCGCCAGCCAACTCGCGCCGCATCTCGACACGGGCCGCGACGTGATCCTCTTCTTCGCGCTCGGCCTCTGGCTTGGCGGCGGCATGCTCTACATCTGGACGATTTCGCTGATCTTCTACCGCTACACGTTCTTTCCGATGAGCCCGGCCGACCTCTCGCCCCCGTACTGGATCAATATGGGCGCCGTCGCGATCTCCACGCTGGCGGGCACGTTCCTGGTCACGCGAAGTCCCGACGCGGCGTTCCTGGCCGGACTGCTTCCGTTCACGAAGGGACTCACGCTCCT
Source organism: uncultured Planctomycetales bacterium (assembly GCA_964586025.1). Taxonomy (GTDB): domain Bacteria; phylum Planctomycetota; class PLA2; order PLA2; family JAEUHO01; genus JACKGW01. The sequence continues at coordinate 15,379 of CAZPGF010000017.1, read as the reverse complement.
CTTCTGGGCGACGGCCACGTGGTGGATTCCGATGCTCATCACGCTGGGCGTGTGGCGCCATGCGATCCGGCGCTACCCGCTGCGCTACGATCCCCTCTACTGGGGCGCCGTCTTCCCGCTGGGCATGTACACGGTCTGCACCCACCGGCTCGCCGACGCGCTCGACGTTCCCTTCGTCCGCGTGATCCCGCAGGGATTCGTCTACGTCGCGTTCGCGGCGTGGGCGCTCGCGTTCTTCGGACTGCTGCGCACGATCGCGCGGGGCCTGTTCCGGCGGGGATCCGCTCCGGGGCCTCGCTGACCTCGAGAACGCCGGACGCTACGGCTTCGCCCGAGGCGTCCGACGACTCGCGGCGCGGGCCGCGTCTCCCGGCTTCGCGTTGCCGAGCATCCAGAACTCCCGTGCCCGAGCGGCGGCGATGCCGAGGATGGACGCCGGAGGGTAGCGACCGTCGGCGTCGCGTTCGCCGGCCGGGTGATCCAGCAGCACCTCGAGCGCCTGTTCGATGCGATCCACGGCGATCACCCGGAAGCGCCCCGTCGCGCACGCATCGAGGATGTCCGACCGGACCATCAGGTCGCCCTCGTTCGCTCCGGGCACGATGACGCCCTGGGTGCCGGTGAGGCCTCCCATCGCGCAGGTGTCGAAGAATCCCTCGACCTTCTCGTTCACGCCGCCGATCGCCATCACGTTGCCGACCTGGTCGATCGCACCGGTCATCGCGAAGTCCTGCCGAAGCGGCAGCCCGGTCAGGGCGGACAGGAGACAGCAGAGCTCGATCCCGCTCGCCGAGTCGCCGTCCACGCCGCCGTAGCTCTGCTCGAACGCGATCGACGCCTCGAACGCGAGCGGATGGTCCGGCTGCAGCAACGACCGCAGAAGGCCGTCGAGCAACAGCATGCCCTTCGTGTGGATCGCCCCGCTCAACGAAGCCTCGCGTTCGACGTTCTTGGTGCCGCGCCGGCCGGGGGCGATCGTCGCCGTGATGCGGTTCGGAAACCCGTACATCAACTGGCCCATCTGGACGACGGCGAGCCCGTTCCCCTGACCCACCGCGACGCCGCGGGTCTGCACCTTGAGCACGCCGCGATGGATCAACTCCTGGAAGCGGCGAGACGGCAGGCTCGCGCGCCGCTTCGTGCGGCGAACCGCCTCCCGCACGCGTTCGCCGTTGACACGGTCCTCGCTCGACTCCGCCGCCAGCCAGGCGGCCTCGCGCGCGAGGTCGGCGAGCCGGCCGAACCGCGCGGTGAGCTTGCCCGCCTGCGACGCGATCCGCGCGCCGTGTTCGCAGAGCGCGGCGACGCCGTCACGCGTGAACGGCAGGAGACCCTCGTCGCGCTGGATTCGCGAGAGCACGGCCGCGTAGTAACCGAGGCCCGCGTCGTCGCGATCGATCACGTCGTCGAAGTCCGCGAGCACCTTGAACAGGTCGCGGAAGTCCGGATCCATGCCGTCCAGGACGTACCACGTCATCGCATCGCCGAGCAGGATCACCTTCGCATCGATCGGAATGGGGTCGGGCTTCACGAACGCGTTCGGCGCCGCCATCGGCCCCGGCGCGACCTGGATCTCCAGCGTGCCCGCACGGAGGGCTCGAACCAGACCCTTCCACGCGCCGCGCTCGCCGAGCAGGTCCTTCGAGTCGATGACGAGATAGCCGCTGTCCGCCTGGAGCAGCGACCCCGCGCGCACCATCATGTGCGGCAGGTACGGTCCGGACTCCTCGGCATCGATCATCGTGTCGATGGTGCCGAGCAGCGACTGGACGCTGGGATTGCGTTCGATCAGCGCCGGACAGGCAGCACCGGGCTCGTGCGCGAGCACGACGTTCACCCGATAGCGCTCGGTGAAACTGGCGTCCTCGGGAAGGTCGCCGAGCCGCTTGTTCACGTCCTCGACGACCGCGTCGAGCCACGCACGCACCTCAGGCGCCGCGAACGCCGACCGAACGCCGCGCAGCGCCTGCTCGAGCAGACCGCGCGCCTCGCGACGCACGAGATCCTGCAGGGTCTCCTGGCGTCTGCTTCCGATCTCCTGGAGGCGCTCGCCGATCTCGTGCATCCGCTGGCCGAAGCCCGCGATCTCCTGCTGCCACCGCGCCAACGTCTCGTCATCGAGCTTGCCCGCCGCGCGCAACGCCTGGGCCTCTTCCGGGCCGACCGGTTGCCCGTCGACGACCGGCACGATCACCTGCCGCGTGACCGGTCCGGCCTGCACCACGACGAGCCGGTAGCCGGCCTTCTCCAGATCGGCTTCGAAGGGCTCCGTGAGGGCACGCACCTCCGTGGCGAATGCCTGCTCGAGCGCGGCCGTCTCCGACCTCACCACGTCGGCGTTCAGCGCCGGGGCGAGTTCCTTCTGCACGAATCGGATAAAGCGGTCCAGGTGGCGCCGAAACGCGTGAGCCTGGCCGCGGGGCAGGGTGAGCAGCCGCGGCCGATCCATGCGCTGGAAGTTGCAGACGAAGGCGCGGTCGGGCGTCGGCGGCCCGCACGGACGCGCGCTCGACACCATGCGATGCACCAGCGTCGAGCGGCCCGTCCCCGTCAGGCCGCGGACAAAGATGTTCTGACCGGGCGCGTGGAACGCAAGGCCGAAGCGCAACGCTTCGATGGCCTCGTCCTGACCGAGGATCCCATGCGCGGGTTCGACCTCGCGGGTGCTGTCGAACTCGAAGCGCGCCGGATCGCAACGCCACCGGAGACGCTCCGGCGGAAGCGGCGCGATGCGGCCGGACGAGGCAGACCCGGGCTTGTCCATGACGTCTCCTCCGCGCGGCGCCGGCTCACCAGCGATAGAACCCTTCGCCGGTCTTCTTCCCGAGTTTGCCCTCGGCGACGAGGCGACGAAGCAACGGCGGCGGCGCGAACCGCCGATCGTCGAGCGCACGGGCGAGGTGCTCGGCGATGCCGAGTCGCACGTCGAGTCCGACGAGATCGGTCAGACGCAGCGGTCCCATCGGATGGCGATAGCCGAGTTCCATCGCCGTGTCGATGTCGGCGGCGCTCGCGACGCCCTCCTCGACCATGCGGATCGCCTCCAGGCCGAGCGCGAGGCCGAGACGGCTCGTCGCGAAGCCCGGGCTGTCGCGCACCACGATCACCGACTTGCCGAGTCGCTCGCCGATCGCCTTCACCTCGTCCACGAGGCCGGGTGCCGTCGCGTCCGTCCGCACGATCTCGAGCAGGGGCATCACCGGCACCGGATTGAAGAAGTGCATGCCGAGCACGCGGTCCGGCACGCCGCTCGCCTTCGCGATCTCGGCAACGGGCAACGACGACGTGTTCGTCGCGAGGATCGCGCCGTCTCGCGCCGCCGCACCGAGCGCGCGGAAGATCTCCTTCTTGAGGTCGAGACGCTCGGGCACGGCTTCGACCACGAGGTCCGCCTCGCGCGCCGCGGCGGAGAGGTCCGTCGGCGCGGCGGAGAGCCGGGCCAACGTCTCGGTCTTCGCCTCCGGCGTGACCTTGCCCTTCTCGACCGCCCTCGCGAGGTTCGCCTCGATCGCGGCGAGGCCGGCCCTCACGGCGTCGGGGGTCACATCGTACAGGCTGACCGCGCACCCGGCCTGTGCGGCGATCTGCGCGATGCCGTGACCCATCGTGCCCGCGCCGACGACCAGAACACGTTGCATGCTCATGGAGAGGTTCCGTCCTTCACTCGCGCGACCGCTTCGCCTGACGCCGCGCGAGGAAGGCATCCATGCGCGCGAACTTGTCGGGATGCTCGAAAAGATCGGCCTGGGCCTCGTTCTCGTGCCGACGCAGCGCGGCCTCGTCCTCACCGTGGAGCCAGGCGAGCAGCATGGCCTTGGTCGCCCGGACGGCGGCGGGCGCCTGCGCAAGGATCGGCGCGAGCACCTCGTGCGCGGCATCGAGGATCCGCGCATCGGGAACGACCCGATCGACGAGACCGATCGCGGCGGCTTCCGCCGCATCGATGATCACGCCGGAGAACAGGAGGCGTCGCGCCTCCCGCAACCCAACGAGGGCCGGGAGCCGCCGCGTCGCCCCGGCCGCCGCAAGGATGCCGAGCCCCACCTCGGGCTGACCGAACCGCGACGACTCGCCGGCGACGCGGAAGTCGCACGCGAGCGCGAGTTCGCAGCCGCCGCCGAGACACCAGCCCGCCACCGCCGCGACGGTCGGAGCCGGGAACGACTCGACGCGGGCGAACACCGCGTTGTTGATGCCCTCGAGCGCGTCGGCGCGGCGCCGCTCGCGCATCTCGGCGACGTCGGCGCCGCTCATGAACGCCTTGCCGCCGGCTCCGGTCAGGATCAGCGCGCGCGTCCCCGCATCCTCCTCGAGTCGTCCGAGCCCGTCGTGGAACTCGGCGACCATGCGACGGCTGATCGCGTTGTGGACCTCCGGGCGGGCGATGGTCAGCGTCGCGATGCCGTCCTCGCCGCGATGCAGGCGGATCGTCTCGTAGGCGGGCGGTTCGTGCCCGCTCATCGGTCGACCGCGTCCGGGACGAGGACGAGCTTGCCGAAGACCTCGCGCGCCTCGATGCGCCGGTGCGCCTCGCGGATCTCGGAGAGGGGCAGCACGTCGTCCACGATCGGAGCGAGGCGTCCGGCCTCCAACAGACCGATCAACCGGTGCAGGTCGCCGAGACGCCCCATCGTGCTGCCGATGACCGCGAGGTTCTTGAAGAAGATCAGATTCAGATGGGCTTCGACCCTCGGCCCGGTCGTCGCCCCGCAGGTGACGTATCGCCCGCCGCACGCGAGGGCCTTCAACGAGTCGCCGAACGTCGCCGCGCCGACGTGATCGAGCACCACGTCCACGCCGCGTCCGCCGGTGGCGCGCTTCGCCGCACGCGACCAGTCCTTGTCGGTGTAGTCGAGCACCTCGTCGGCGCCGAGATCGCGCGCACGCGCCGCCTTCGCCGCGCTGGACGTCGTCGCGATCACCCGCGAGGCGCCGGCGAGCCGCGCGATCTGAATCGCCATCGTGCTGACGCCGCTGCCCGCCGCGTGGACGAGCACCGTCTCGCCGGGCTCCAGTCGTGCGCGCCGCACGACCATGCTCCAGGCCGTCAGCGCAACGAGGGGGAACGCGGCGGCCGTCGTGAACTCGATCGCATCGGCGAGCGGGATCGCGTTGCGCGCCGGAACGACCACGTACGACGCGCAGGTGCCGTCGCGCGCCTCGCCCAGGATGCCGTAGCCCGGCGAGAGATGATCGTCCCCGGACGCGGTCCACGCGTCGTCGCCCGCGACGACGCCGGGGGCAAGCACGACGCGTCGCCCGACCTCGAGCCCCGCCACGCCCGGGCCGAGCGCGTCGATGAACCCGGCGCCGTCGCAGCCGGGCACGATCGGCAGCGGGAACGCGTGCCCCGGCACCCCGCGGCGCACCCACGCATCCAGGTGATTGAGCCCGATCGCGCGAATCGCGACGCGGACGTCGCCCGGCCCGGGCTCGGGCACGGGGCGATCTTCGAACAGAAGGCGATCGAGCCCTCCGTGCTCTCGAATCACGACGACCTGCATCGGGCGAGATCCTAGCGGCCTTGCGCGATCAGTCGCCGCCCGCGCAGGAGCGCCTCCAGCAGTCCGAACAGCGCGAGGAACGTCAGCACTTCGAACGCAAGGTTGCGCCAGATCCCGGTGTTCTCGCTCCAGATGGCTCGTGCGAGCACGTAGGCCGCCGACGCGCAGAGGAGGTCGGCGAGGCGGGACGTCCAGGCGATCTTCATGCCCCCCATCGTGCCCGGCCGGCGCGCCGCCGGGAAGGAGGCGTCGGCGGGACTCGGCGCGAGCATCGCGGTTTCACCACCCGCCGGTACAAGACTTCGCCCTCCCGGCTGTCCGAACCGGCCGGCGAACCCCCGAGGCCGCCTTGAATCCCGACTACGTCTTCACCCTGATCCGCGTCTCCAAGTCCTTTGCCCAGACGGTCGTCCTGAAGGACATCAGCCTGTCGTTCTTCCGCGGCGCACGGATCGGCGTGATCGGCCACAACGGCAGCGGCAAGACCACGTTGCTGCGGATCCTCGCCGGTGTCGAAACCGAGTTCGAGGGCGAGCGGATCGTCGCCGACGACGTCACGATCGGCTACCTCGCGCAAGAGCCGCAACTCACGCCCGGCACGATCCAGCAGAACCTCGACGAGGCCGTGGCGCCGATCCACGCGCTGATCGACCGCTACAACGAGTTGTCCGTGCGCCTCGGCGAGGATCTCCCGGCCGACACGATGCAGTCGGTCCTCAACGAGTTCGATGCGATCCAAACGAAGATCGATCACACCGACGCGTGGAACGTCGATCACCTCGTGGATCAGGCGGCCCACGCGCTCGGCGTCCCGGACGACCGCACGGCCGACGTCGCGCGCCTCTCCGGCGGCGAACGACGACGCGTCGCCCTCTGCAAGCTGTTGATGCAGCACCCGGACGTCCTCCTGCTCGACGAGCCGACGAACCACCTCGATGCCGATGCCGTGCGCTGGCTCGAGAAGCACCTCGCCGACTACAAGGGCACCGTGATCTCGATCACGCACGACCGCTACTTCCTCGACAACGTCGCGCAGTGGATGCTCGAGATGGACTCGGGCATCGCTTACCCGTACCAGGGCAACTACACGACCTACCTGGAGCAGCGCGCGAAGCGCATCCAGGAGGTGGATGCCCGCGCCAAGGCGCGCAAAAAGCGCATCGACGGCGAACTCGAGTGGATCCGCGCGAATCCGCGCGGACGACAGGCCAAGAGCAAGGCCCGCATCCGCTCGTTCGAGGCCCTGTACGAGGAACACAAGGAGTGGATGGAGACGAACCGGGATCCGATGGCGATCCTGATTCCCATCACTCGCAAACTCGGCTCGAAGGTGCTGTCCGTGAAGGGCGTCACGAAGTCCTTCGGCGACCGCACGGTGCTCGAGGGCGTCTCGTTCGACCTGCCGCCGGGCGCGGTGCTCGGCGTGATCGGCCCGAACGGCGCGGGCAAGACGACGCTGCTGAAGATCATCGCCGGACAGATCCGCCCAGATGCGGGGCAGGTCGAGCTCGGCCCCACGGTCGATCTCTGCTACGTGGACCAGGACCGCGGCGACCTCGACCCGGACAAGACCGTCTGGGAGGAGATCACCGGCGGCGCCGACGAGATCGCTCTGGGCAAGTTCAAGCTGAACAGCCGCGCCTACGTCAGCAAGTTCAACTTCCGCGGCCCCGAGCAGCAACAGCTCGTCGGAACGCTCTCCGGCGGTCAGCGCAACCGAGTCCAGCTCGCCAAGATGCTGAAGGTCGGCGGAAACCTCCTGCTGGTGGACGAACCGACGAACGATCTCGACATCTCGACGATCCAGGTGCTCGAGGAGGCGCTCCAGCACTACGCCGGATCGGCGATCGTCGTCAGCCACGACCGCTACTTCCTCGACCGCCTTGCGACGCACATCCTGAGCTTCGACGTCGGCGGCGAGGGACGGTTCTGGGAGGGCAACTACCAGTCCTACCTCGAGCGCGTCCTCGAGGAGGGCGGTTCCGACCCCGCGTTGGGGTCGGGGAAGCATCGGCGCCTGCGCTGACGCGTCCGTGCAGGGCGCCTCGGACCCCGCGAACGAACGGCTTCGCAGATCGGAGGCGCCCGGGCCGTCGCGGGGCGTCCGTCGCTAGCGACCCTTCCGCTCGAGATGCGACGTGCTGAAGTTGCGCTTCGTGGAGCCCGCGCCGGGGGAGACGAGGGGGACGCGACCTTCGAGGGTGCGATCCTGCACGGGGCGGACCTCGGCCTCGACGGCGACGATCACGTCGTCGCCCTCGGCCAGGCGGGCGACGATCTCGCGGACCTGCCGGAGCATGTCCTGCGTGTAGACCGCGCCGGTGACCTTCGCGCGGCCGAACTCGACCTCGACGACGAGGCGCTGCTGGCCCTTCAACACGGGGTGGGCCTGGAACGCACGGCGCAGCCGCGACGCCAGCGGGTGGTTCGCGACGGGGTCGTCGGGGGAGGCGGCGGGGTCGGTCATGACTCGCTCCGTTCGGAGGAGTCCAGCGTACGGGCGCGGGCGCCGTCGGGAAGGCGATAGCCGCGCCCGTCGTCGGGCTCGGACGAGCGGACGAAGCCCAGCGCGTAGGTGACGCCTGGGCCGACCGTCGCGACCGACGTGAGGACGCCGACGGCGCGCTCGCCGTCGTGCAACGCGTCCCCGGGCGCCACCGAGCCCCCGTCGATCGAGAACCTCACCATCCGATGCGGCGGGCGTCCCCGATGACGGGCCATCACGACCGGCTCCTGGCCCGGGTAGCAGCCCTTCGTCCAGGAGATCGCGTCCTCGGGCGGTCCCGCCTCGTTGAACAGCCGCTCCGCGCCGAGCTCGGCGCCGAGTCGCGGTGCCCCGTGCCTCACGCGGAACGCCTCGAACGCGGCGTCGCCGACGACCTCCGCCCACCGTCCCTCGCGGGCCGCGGCGAGCAGCGACGCGACGGCGTCCCTGGCGCCGAGTCCTTCGAACACCGTCGCATCCCCGCAACGGACCGCCTGCCAGGCGATGCCCTCGATCTCGGCGAGCCGACCCGGCGCGGGCGCCTCTCCACCGAGGCGTCGGAGGACATCGGCCGCCCGCGGCCCGGCGAGCACCAACCTCGCCTCGGCCGCACGGCGATCGTCGAACGTGACGTCGTCGGCGATCACGAACCGTTCGAGCACGGGGCGCGCCGCCTCCTCGCTGCCGGGGGCGCCGGTCAGGAACAGCCCGCTCTCGCGGTGCCAGATCAGCAGGTCACCGAGCGTCCGGCCCTGCCGGTCGAGCAACGCCGCGCGCGCACCGCGACCCCGCGCGAGGCCGCGGAGGTCCTGCGTCAGCATCCGATGCAGGTACGCGAGCGCGTCCGCGCCGCCGACCGCGAGGATCATCTCGTCCGTGCGCAGCGCGATCCCGGCCGCGCGTTCGATCGCCTCGAGCGTCACGCTCCGCTCTCCGGGATCCACGGCACGTCGGCGATCCCCGCCGCGCGATTCGCGGCGCGCGCCTGCACGAACAACAGGTCCGAGAGCCGGTTCAACCAGCGCACCGCCCCGGACGGGACCTCCGCGATCGTCGCCAGCGCCACCACGGCCCGCTCCGCGCGACGGCAGACGGTCCGCGCGACGTGCAGGCGGGCGGCGCCCTCGCCGCCACCGGGCAGGACGAAGTGCTTCAACGCGGGCAGATCGGCGTCGAGGGCGTCGATCGCTCGTTCGAAACCGGCGACCTCGGCGTCGCCCGGCGGCGCGACACCGACCTTCGCCCCGGGCGCCGCCGCGAGCGACGCACCGAGACGGAAGCAGTCCGCCTGCGCCACGGCGAGCACGTCGTCCAGCGCCGATCCGAGTCCCGCCGCGCGCGCCCACCCGAGCACCGCGTTCAACTCGTCCACCTGGCCGTAGGCGTCCACCCGCGGATCCGCCTTGCTGACGCGCGCCCCACCGTAGAGCCCGGTCGAACCGTCGTCGCCACCGCGTGTATAGATGCGCATGGGCTCGATGATGCCCGCGAGGGCCGTCAACGCACGATTGGATCGCGAGGCGGACGCGGGCAGAGTGACGGGCCGCCTGGAGGCCCTCGTGCGGCGCTCGCCTCTGTTCGTCGTCTTCCTCACGGTCGTGATCGACCTGCTCGGCTTCGGGATCGTGCTCCCGCTGCTGCCGCTCTACGCGGACGAGCACGGCGCGTCACCGGCGACGATCGGGCTCCTGTTCACCGCGTTCAGCGGCGTGCAGTTCGTGACGTCCCCGCTGTGGGGCCGACTGAGCGACCGCATCGGGAGGCGCCCGGTGATCCTGCTCGGGCTCACCGGCTCGATCGCCTCCTACGCGCTGTTCGGCATCGCCGAGATGCTCCCGAACCCCCTCGTCTGGCTGTTCGCGAGCCGCATCGCGGCCGGTCTGTTCGGCGGCACGATCGGTGCCGCCTACGCCACGATCGCGGATGTCACGAGCGAGCGCGAGCGCGGCCGCGGCATGGCGCTGATCGGCATGGCGTTCGGCATCGGGTTCACCCTCGGGCCCGCCATCGGCGGGCTCGGCCACGCACTCCACCCGACCGCGCCGGGACTGATCGCCGCGACGTGTTCGACGGCGGCCCTCCTGTTCGCGTGGCGCCGCTTCGAGGAGCCCGCGCATCGCCGCCCGACGACCCGCGGCACGTGGCTCGATCTCGGAGCGTTGCGCGAATCGCTGGCGCGACCGAACGTGCGCGTGCTCCTGCTCGCGATCTTCGTCACGGTAACGTGCTTCGCGTTGTTCGAGAGCACGCTCGGGCTCCTCGCGAAGCGCGTCTACTCGTTCGGCGTCCAGCAGGTCGGCTGGCTGTTCACGTACCTCGGATTCTGGATCGCGCTGACCCAGGGCGTGATCGTCCGACGCCTGATGCCGCGCGTCGGCGAGGTGCGCCTCGCGCGCGCGGGATGCGTGATGCTCGCGGCGGGCCTCGTGCTCTTGAGTCTGGACCTGACCGTTGCCTACCTCGCCGCCGTCGCCCCGATCGTCGTGCTCGGGTTCGGGATGGTCGTTCCGTCGATCAACGCGCTCCTCTCCCGACGCACCGACGCCGATCGCCAGGGCGGCATGATGGGTCTCGCGCAGTCGCTCCAGAGCCTCGCGCGCATCGTCGGGCCGCTGGCCGGACTCTCGATGTTCGGCGTCGCGTGGGCGCTGCCGTTCCGCGTCGGCGCGGCCGGGATGGTCGCGGCGGCTTTGCTCGCGCTCGCATTCCGTTCCCCGAGGACGGAGGCGGAGGGGGGTCCGCTCGAACCCGAAACGGCCTGAGGGCCCCGATCGGCGAGGCCGCGCGGGGCCGCGGGGCCATGGACCCGCGGACCGCCCTCCCCGACCGCTACGGGGGGGAATGGAGGCGAATGTCGATCGGGGCGCCCGCCGGAAGTCCGGGCGCGGGGTCGAGGTCGATCGCGTCGGACGGATCGGGTCCGTCCCACCAACCGGTGGCGTCGCCGAGTTCTCCGAAGATCCCGTCGCGGTCGATGTCCTCCGCCGCGCGCAGATGCACGAGTCCCTGCGGGAACGACGTCAGCCAGAAGCGGTGTCCGCGATCGGCGTCCGCGCGCGTCGCCCGCAGCGCACTCCCTCCGCCGCTCGCGGGAAACGCGGCCACCGAGAGGTCGGTGCCTTGCCGCAGCAGCACGCCGCGCGCGACGTTCACCAGGATGCGGCCGATCGGCGTACCGACGACGTCCCTGACCGTGATGAAACCGGTCGACCACGGCACGTCGTCCAGCGCGAACCGATCCACGATCACGGTGATCGCCAGGTGGCTGATGCCGTCGTGCAATGCCCCGGGTTGCGCGAGTTCGGCGGACAACCACGATCCACCGTCGTCCGTCCACGCGGTCGCCGGCCCGAGCACGAGGTGCCCGCCGCCGTCGTTTCCGACCGGCACGGTGTCACGGTCCTCCAGCCCGACGAGAACGACGCTCGACCAACCGAGACCGAGACGCGGCGGTCGCGCGTCGGGCAGCGCGAGCCCCTCGCGGGCGCGGCGCACCGCGGCGTGCACGTCGAGGAGTCCACTGCCGGTGCCGATGTCCTCGCCGATCGGCGCGAGATCCCGCGCCGTCTGGCGCAGGATCCCGCGCGCCGCTTCGGCGGTCAGCGTCGGATCGATCGAGAACAGCAGCGCCGCCGCGGCCGCGACGTGCGGCGTGGCCTGACTCGTCCCCATGTAGCGACCGTGCGAGAGCGCCGCCGGTTCGACGGTCTGGTCGCGCCAGGCGCCGAGAACTCCCTCGGTCCAACCGACGCCGGCCCGGTCGTCGTTCGTGTTGCCGCCCGGCGCCGCCAGTTCGACCTCCGGCCCGAAATTGCTGTATGCGGTGCTCTGCAGCGAGCGATCCACGGCGGCGACCGCCATGACGCTCGGATAGCGAGCCGGAACCATCACGAGCGAGCCGCCGTCGTTTCCGACCGCCGCGACGAGCAGCACGCCGGCATCCGCCGCGCTCCGGCATGCGTCCTCGAGCACGTCCGAGGATGAACTGGTGCCGAGCGAGAGGTTCACGACCCGCAGCGGTTCGGCGAGGCGCCGGCCGTCCGATGTCGTCAGCAGCCCGGCCGCGAACAGGATCGCGTCGGCCGCGTCGCTGACGAGCCCGCCGCCACGTCCGACGACGCGGAGAGGCATCACGCGGCAGCCGGGCGCGACGCCGGCGATCCCCGCGCCGTCGTGGTTGGCGACGGCGATCGACGCGACATGGGTTCCGTGCCATGTGCTCAAACCGGACGCGAGCAGCCGATCGCCCTCGTCGCGCGCGTCCGCGTCCCGGCCGTCGCCGTCTCCCGCGATGCTCGACGAACTGATGAAGTCGTGGCCCTCGACGACGCGTCCCGCGAGATCGGGATGGTCGATCACGCCCGAGTCGACGACACCGATCACGACGCTCGGGTCGCCCGTCGTCAGATCCCACGCCCCGCGCGCGCCGATCGCATGCAGATTCCACTGCTCGGCGAAGAGCGCATCGCCCGGCGTTCCGAGCGGGACGAGGCATGCGTCGCGCTCGCTCCACCGCACCGAGGGATGGGCGCGCAGGCGCGCGAGCAGGTCGTCGATGCCGGCGGGTCCGCGCGCGCGCTCGGACGGATCGAGTTCGAGGCACCAGCCCCCGCCCCCGAGCCGCCGGCCGAGCGTCGCGCCGACCGCGGCGGCGATCGCCGCGGGATCGGCTCCCTCGACGAACCCGGCGAGCACGTGCGAGGTCGCGCACGCGGACGTCTCGCGGCCGGCTCCGGGCAGGGACTCGCGCGCGGCCTCGCGGCGCGCGTCGCGAGTCGTGAACGTCGGGGCGGCGAGGATCGGGGCGGGTGAGACCGCGTCGTTCGCGACGATGGAAAGGACGTACGGTGCATGTCCCCCGACGGCGGTGACGTGGACGAACCACGCCTCCCCCGCGGTCGCATCGACGACGATCGAACGCGGCGACGTCGTGCCCTCGTCCGCGGCGATCGGCACGAATCCGTTCGTGAGGAACGCCTCGATCCGCAGCGTGTTGGCGCCGCCGCCGACGAGGTCGGCTTCGGCGAAGGCGAGCGTCAGCGTGCGGGTCTCGCTCGCGAGCGTCTCGATGCGGAAGACGTCCGTGGGATCCGCCGCGCCGAAGGCGCCCGCACCGACACCGACGGTTCCGGCGACCGCGATGCGCGAGCGCGGATGAAGGGGAGCGACACGACACGGCTGGGCGGTCGAATCGTTCGGTTCGGACTCGGCGAATCGGCCGAGATCCACGCCCTCGCTGAAGGCGCGGCCGCGAAGTCCGTCGAGCGGAAGTTCGGGCTCCGGGGTCCCCGACGAACCGCCCGATCCGCCGCCGCACGCGCCGGCCCCGACCGCCCCGAGGACCAGCGCGAGGCACGCGAGGACGCGGCGGCGGACGAGACGCCTGGACACGATCCCTCCGGGGGCGGCCCGGCGACGACGCCGGACATCGGCTGCGGGGCAGACGGACCATGCTAGCCACCCGCCGATCCGGAAGGACGCGGCGCGCACGCGAGCGCCCCCCGTTGGCCGGGGCGGGGCGCGCACGGCCTATGCTGGCGTCGCGCGGGGCGGGACCGGTCGGCCGGACCCGCGCGCGCGGAGGGTGCATGCTCTGGGCGTGGCTCGGCGGACTCGCGGGAGGCTGGCTGCTCGCTGCGGCGCTCCTGCACGGTGCGGGGCGACGCGCCGAGTCGCTCGGCCGACGCGCCCCCGGGCGCGCGCCGGGTCTTCCGATCGCGGCGCCGCCCGCCGGCGCGCCTTGGCGCATCGCGGTGCTCGGAGACCTGCAGCGCGGCGTCGTCGACGTCCCGCGCGCGCTCGTCTCCCATCTGCGCGACGAGCCGGCCGACCTCGTGCTCGCGAGCGGCGATCTGGCGTTGACGGGCGAGGCCCCGTGGCACGGACTCGTGCAGGAGGCGCTCGACCGGGCCGGACTCGACACCCCCCTGCGCGCGGTGCCGGGCAACCACGATCTCTATCCGAGCCGCTGTCGCGACGAACGCTTCGGAGGCCCGCACTTCGAACGGCACTTCGGCTCGCGATCGTGGGCGCTCGATCTCGGCTCCTGGCTCCTCGTGGGGCTCGACACCGGGGCATCGTGGCGCGCCGATCTCGAGTGGCCCCGCGTCGCCGCGTGGCTCGAGGCCCATCCGAAGACGCCGTGGATCCTGCTGACGCACCGCCCACCGTGGAACTTCGATCGACCCGGCACGCCGCACTACGAGGACCTCGCGGCGTTGCCGGAGCGGCTCGCCTCCCGCCCCCCCGCGCTCGTGATCGCCGGCCATCTCGGCCGTTCGGTCGACGTCGAACGCGACGGCGTCCGGTACCTCGTCAACGCGGCCGGTGGGGATCTCTCCGGCGGTGGGCTGCGGCGAGAACCGTGGCAGCTCGTTCGCGTGACGGCCTCGCCGGACGGCTCGATCGACGTGGCGACGCGCCGCCTCGCGCGCCGGCGCGATCCGGCGATCGCACGCGACTATCGGTTGCTGCGCTGGGACCGTGCGTGCCGCACGACGTTCGGGGCGATCCTCGCCGCGCCGATCGACCTTCCGTTGCGCGCCTGCGGCCGCCGCGTCGGATCGACGAAACCGCCGCGCCGTCGTGCGTACCCGACCCGCGAGGAGGCCGCGGCCTGGCTCGCCGAGGCGCGACCGTTCGCGCCCGAGACCGTCTCGCGATGAGCACGCGGACCGGCGCGCTCGTGCTCGCGGGCGGACGCAGTTCGCGCATGGGGCGGGACAAGGCGTCGCTGCCGTGGCCTCCCGATGGTCCCGCGGGCAGCACGCTGCTCGCTCACGTCGTGACGATCCTCGGCGCGGTCGCCGACGAGGTGATCGTCGTCGCGCGCGCCGACCAGGTCCTCCCCGCGCTGCCCTCGGGAACACGCGTGGTCATCGACACGGTCGCCGGCGAGGGTCCGCTGCGGGCGATCGCGAGCGGACTCGCCGCGGCGACGAGCGAGGCGGTGTTCGTGACCGGGTGCGACGCGCCCTTCCTGCGACCGGCCGTCGTGGCGGCGATGCTCGCGGCGTTCCGGCCCGACCGCGCGGTCGGGGTCGATGCCGAGCGCCCCGCACCCCTTCCGGCGGTCCTTCCACGCGATGCGGCCCGACGCGCCGCCGAGGCGCTGCTGGCGACGGGCGAACGACGCGTCTCCGAACTCCACGGGCGACTCGGAGTGGTCCACCTCGGAACCGAGATCCTGGACTCGATCGACCCGGATCGATCGAGCCTGACGAACGTCAACGACCCCGAGGCATGGACGGCGGCGCACTCCCACTGGGCGCGCGGGGTCGCGTCCGGTAGGATCCAACCCGTGATCGACCAACGAATCGCCCATGAGTTCAACGAACACATCTGCTTCGAACTCGGAGCAAGCCATCTGTATCTGTCGATGGCCGCGTGG
>CAZPGF010000016.1:24031-37295 GCA_964586025.1 uncultured Planctomycetales bacterium | reverse complement strand
CGACGGCGGTCGCGTCTACAGCACGGCGGTGATGGCGCTCTGCCTCGAGGTCTTCCACCGCTACCCGAGGGTGTTCGGCACGAAGTAGCCCGCCTCGTTCCTCCCGCGATGCCGAGCGCGCCGCGACGGTGCGGCACGGTCCATCTCGGACCGCCCGTCGTGGGGCCGAGGCGCCGACGCGGCGGCCCGAGCGCTCCCAACCCGCGACGTCGCATGACCGCACGGTCGCGGGCCCACGTAACGGATCCGGCGCGAGGCGACGGGGGCGCTCGGGCCGGGTACCGTGCGGCGATGAGCGTCAGCCGCGCCGTAGCCCGCGCCCAGGAGGGATCGTCCTGGATCCGCCGGATGTTCGAGGAGGGCGTGCGGCTCAAGGCTCGGCTCGGAGCCGAGAACGTCGCCGACCTCGCCCTGGGCAACCCGGTCGTCGAGCCGCCCGCGGCGGTCCTCGAGCGGCTCCGGGACCTGGTGGCGGAGCCGGCCTCCGGGCGGCATCGCTACATGCCGAACGCGGGCTTCCCCTCGACGCGGGCCGCCGTGGCGGCCCATCTCGCGCGCTGGACCGGCGTGCCGTACGGCCCCGAGGACGTGGTGATGACGGTCGGCGCCGGCGGTGGCCTGAACGTCATCTTCAAGGCCATGCTCGACCCGGGGGACGAGGTGATCGTGCTCGCCCCGTACTTCGTCGAGTACCGCTTCTACGTGGACAACCACGGCGGCCGCGTCGTGCTGGTCGAGACGGACGACGAGTTCCTCCCGGATGTTGCGGCGATCGACGCGGCGATCGGCCCGCGCACGCGCGCCGTGTTGATCAACTCACCGAACAACCCGACCGGGGCCGTCTACCCGGCCGGCCACCTCGATGCCCTGGCCGAGGTCCTCGCGCGACGAGGTGCGGAGTTCGGTCGAACGATCCATCTCATCTCCGACGAACCGTATCGCGCGATCGTCTATGACGGCGTCGACGTGCCGTGGCCCGTGCGGCACGTTCCCGACACGATTCACGTGACCTCGTTCTCCAAGGATCTCGCGATCCCCGGCGAGCGGATCGGGTACGTCGCGGTGAACCCGACCCGCGCGGATGCACGGGAACTCGCGAATGCGATGACATTCGCGACACGCATCCTCGGGTTCGTCAACGCGCCAGCGCTCCAGCAGCGCCTCGTCGAAGGTCTGCTCGACGTCGGCATCGATGTCGCACCCTACGCGGAGAAGCGCGCGCGGCTGTTGGCCGCCCTGGATCGCCACGGCTACCCGTGCGTCCGCCCGGGTGGCGCGTTCTACCTCTTCCCGCGCGTACCGGTCGCCGGGATGGACGACGTCGAGTTCGTCAGGACCTGCGTCGAGGAGCGTTTGCTCGTCGTCCCCGGCTCGGGGTTCGGGCGGGCCGGACACGTGCGCCTGTCGTACGCCGTCACCGACCGCGACATCGGCTTGGCGTGCGAGGCCCTCGGACGGGTCGCTGCGCGCGTCGGCGCTACAGCGCGTTGACGCTGCGGGCGAGGCGCGACTTGGTGTTGCCCGCGGTGTTCGGGTGGATCACGCGGGTCTTCGCGGCCTTGTCGAGAGCCTGGTAGGCGCGGACGAGTTCGCTCTGCGCGGCCTTCTTGTCGCGCGCCTCGATCGCCGCCTTGACCCGCTTGATGGAGCCGCGCAACTCGCCGCGGCGGGCCTTGTTGCGGAGCGTGCGAGCCTCGGTCTGGCGGACGCGCTTGTGGGCGGACGGAGAATTCGGCACGGTCGGACGCTCCTGGCTCGGGCCCGGCCTTCCGCCGGGAAGCCTCCGAGGTTGGCACGGCCCGCCCGGCGGGGCGACGAATTGCCGGGGCGTCCCCCCGGTCGGTCAGGCCGATTGGGAGAGAACGGCCAGCCGGTCGAGAACGTCGCGGTAGGAGGCGTCCTCCTCGACGATCCGTTCGAACAGGCTGCGGGCCTCGGCGCCCCGGTCCATCCGGGCGAGCAGGTCCGCCAGGTCGTAGTGGACCTCCTTGGCGGCCGGGCTCGCCAGGTTCGGGAAGCTCTGGGCGGCCTCCTCCAGCTTCTTCGCGGCGAGGTTCAGGATGCCCTTCGCCTCGAAGCACTTCGCCTGGAACCGGAGGCTGCGGACCTTGAGGTTGGGGTCGCGAACCGTCTGCTGGAACTCGGCCAGAGCCTCGTCCACCCGGCCCGCCTGGAGCATCCACTGGCCCAGCCGGAAGTGCTCGGCGAGGTCGAGGGGATGCTCCTTCACGCGCCGTCCGTACTCCGCGAGGCCGGCCTCGATCAAGGGCTTCAGCGCGGCCTCCTCGGCGGATCTGAGGGCAGGGTCGTCCGGCGCTCGGCGGGCCGCTTCCCGGGCCTCTCGCGCGGCGGCCTGCAGGGGCTGGAGGCGGAGGTCGCCGACCCGGACGGAGAGGTCGAAGTTCGACGGGTCGAGAGCGAGCGCCTGCTCGAACGAGGCCAGCGCCTCGTCGCGGCGCCCCTGCTGGAGCAGCAGTTCGCCGACGCGCAGGTGCAGACGCCCGTCGTCGGGCGCCTCGGCGAGCCGCTTGCGGACATCGTCGAGTTCGACCGCCGCGTGCTCGGGGGTCATCTGGAGGCGCTGTTCGGTCTCCAACTGCCGCGCGACGTCCTTGTCCTTGATGAGGTCTCGGCTCGACTGGGCCGTCTCGTACCCCGCGACCTTCAGCGCGCCCTCGGCGGCCAGGTTCTTGCGAAGTTTGATCGCCTCCTGGTCGCGCGGAGCGATCTCGATCGCGCGCGAGAGTGCGTCGAGAGCCTCCGGGAGCCGTCCGCGGCGACCGAGCGCTTCGCCGAGACGCTTGTACGGCTCGGGATCCTTCTCCTCGCCCTCCGCGGCCTGCTGGAACGCCACGACCGCACTACCGAAAGCGTTCGCGTCGAGGCAGGCCTCGCCCAGGGTCATGCACGCCCCCTTGTCGTCGGGGTTCTTGGCAAGAGCCCGCAGGCACGACGCGATGCGCTTGCGGGGATCCTTGCTCGCGCTGGCCGAGACCTTCGAGAGCATGCCTCCGAACAGGCTCTTGCCGCGTGTCTCGCGCAGCTTTCGCGCCGCCTGGAAGAAGTTCGCCATCGCCTCTTCGTCGTCCGGCTGGAGGCCGAGGTACTCCTGCGAGATCTCGACGGAGAGTTCGAACTGCTTGCGCTTCAGGGCCTCGCGGGCTTTGATCTTGAGGTCGCCGACGGCCATGGGGACTCCGAGTCGCGGTGCGGCGGACCAGCCTAGCGGAGAACCGCGGGAACGCGGACCGCGGGCCCGGGGCGCGCCCCGCGGGGAGCCCTCCCGCCGCGGGGCCGCCGCTACAGTGGGCGCATGTCCCTCGACATCCGCATCTGGCCCGACCCGGTCCTTTTGACCCCCGCCCAAGCTGTCGGTCGCGTCGACGACGAGGTTCGCGCCGTGATCGCCGCGATGCGGCGCGTGATGTTTCGCCTGAAGGGAGTCGGCCTCGCGGCCCCCCAGATTGGCGTGAGCCGCCGCATCATCCTCGTCTGCCCGAGCGGCGCGCCGGGCGACGAGGAGGTGATCCTCGATCCGGAGATCGTCGAACGACACGGTGCCGTCGACGGGGAGGAAGGGTGCCTGTCGCTGCCGGGGCTCTACGGTTCGGTCACGCGCGCCGAGTCGATCCGCGTTCGCTACCGCGATCTCGCCGGCCGCGTCTTCGAGCGCGATGTCGCCGACTTCCCGGCGCGCGTGTTCCAGCATGAGATCGATCATCTCGACGGCGTGCTGTTCCCGGATCGCATGAGTCCCGAGGATCGCGCGGAGATCGAGGATCGTCTGGAAGCGTTCCGCGCCGCGTACGCCAGTTCGGACCATCCGGACGCGTCGTGACGTGCGCCGATACGACGGCCTCACCGATCTCGCCCCGTCGAAGTTCCGACGTCCCGCGGTGACGATCGGAACGTTCGACGGCCTCCACCTCGGGCACGTCGATCTGCTGAATCGGCTGCGGGAACTCGCGACGCGCGTCGGTGGCGAGAGCGTCGTCGTGACGTTCGCAACCCATCCGATGGCCGTGATCCGTGGCGCGCCTCCGCGTCCGCTCCTCTCGTTGGAGCGGCGCTTGAACGGACTCGCCGAGTGTGGGGTGGACGCGGTCGTCGTGACACCGTTCGACGAGGCCCTGCGCACGCTTTCCTGGGCCTCGTTCGTCGACGAGGTCCTGGTGGCGCGGCTCGGCATCGCGGCCCTGCTGTTCGGTTGGAACGGCAACTTCGGACACGGAGGGCTCGGCACGTTCACGACGGTCCGGCCGTACGCGGAACGCCTCGGGATCCTCGTCGAAGAAGCGCCCGCCGTCGTTCTCGACGGCCGACCCGTCTCGAGCACACGGATCCGCGACGCGATCGAGATCGGCGATCTGGAGCCTGCCGCGCGGCTTCTCGGGCGTGCCGTGGACGTGGCCGGTCCGGTCGGGCACGGCGACGGGCGTGGCCGGACGCTCGGCTTCCCGACCGCCAACGTCGGCGTCGGCGACGTCGTCCTGCCGCCGAACGGTGTCTACGAGGTGCGCGCTCGGGTGGCCGGCGGCCCTTGGTGGAGCGGCGTGGCGAACCTCGGAAGGCGCCCGACCATCGAGGCCACCCCCGACGGGGCGGCGCCGCGCCTCGAGGTGCACCTGCTCGACTATCGGGGCGACCTCTACGGTTCGACCCTGCACGTCGAGTTCATCCGGCGACTGCGCGAGGAGCGTCGCTTCTCCAGCGTCGAGGCGTTGTCCGCACAGATCCGCCGGGACGTCGCCGAGGTCGCCGCGTCGCGGAGCTAGTGACGAACGAGACTGTAGCGCTCTTCGATGTAGTAGCGCCCCGCGGCCGAAAGGACGTACGACGCGTACGCATCGCCCGCCTGCAACAGACCCTTCTGCTTGAGGCCGTACACGAGCACGGGCATGTTCGGTTGCTTCATGCCGAGCGCGTCGAATCCGCTGCGCAGGTCGTTCGCCGTGGCGGACGGCGCACCGAGCACGTGGGTGACGTGGTAGACGATCAACAGGACATGGTCCTGCACGACGCCTCGCTTCCCCTCGGGGTGGACGAGGCGATTGCGGTACCAGTCGACGAACGAGGGTCGCGCCGGAGCGGTCGGCGGCTCCGGGACGTCGGCGGTATTGACGAGGCCGCGCGCGCCGAGATCGACCTCGAGCAACGGGGGAAGACCGAGTTGTCGGGCGCGCCGGTCGAGTCGATCGAGCCACTGTTCCAACGACCGCTCGACGATTGCTTCCGGACCCTGAAAGTCGAAGGACTCGTCGCCGAGGCGGATCCCGACACGCGATCGGCCTCTCGCCGTGGTGGGATGGGAAGCGAACGTGTCATGGGGAGCCATCGAGGATCCTCGTCATCGTGTGCCGTCGGAGCACCGGGCAACCGGAATCGGGGCCT
Organism: uncultured Planctomycetales bacterium; assembly: GCA_964586025.1. Classification (GTDB taxonomy): domain Bacteria; phylum Planctomycetota; class PLA2; order PLA2; family JAEUHO01; genus JACKGW01. Next base: position 31,904 of record CAZPGF010000016.1, on the reverse strand, counting down.
GAAGAGGATACCCGCGTCGGGATGACGGGCCCGGAGACGGCGCGACCGGCTGCTCCGGCGGGAAAAAGACTTGTTCCGGGCCGCCGTCTCCCGACCATAGGCCGCCGCCGTGGCTAGGTAGCTCAGTTGGTAGAGCGCCTGACTGAAAATCAGGAGGTGGCCGGTTCAATCCCGGCCCTAGCCACCACCCTTCCACTGTGGGATGCTGGACCGACGGGGGGCGACCAGGAGGCACCTCGCCATGAAGAAGACGACGCTCGTCACCACGTTGTCGGCGCTCTGCGCCGTTCTCGCGCTCTCCGCGTGCGCCCGCGGGCGGTGCTGCCGCGTTCCCGGCGGATCCGCCTGGCAGCCGGTCGAGCCTCCGCCGGCCGAAGCCGCCCCGAGCGGTCCGGCCTCCACGGCCGAGGTGACGGCCGCGGGTGGACTGACGGCCGGCGTCGCCGATGTCGTGAGCGGCGACGAAGCGGCGAAGCGTCTGCACGGTCACCGCTTCCAGTCGCTCTCTTGCGACGGCGCGAAGTGCGGCAGCGTGCTCGAGGCCCTGGCGCGGACGGCCGGAGTCCGCGTCCACGTGACCCCCGCGGCACGCGAACGCCTTGGGACGGTGTCGATGTCGTTCCAGAACGTCACGCTCGCCGAAGCCCTCGATCAGATCACGAAGGCCCAAGGCCTCGCCTGGTCCGATGACGGGGCGAACACCGTGACGATCGATGTCGTGGCGGCCGATGCGACGTCCGGCGACCTTCCGCCCGCCGGGGCGCCGGATGGGTCGCCCGCGGTCGATGAGACGGTGCCCGCGGATCTGCCGTCCGAGGAGTCCGCCGACGACGACGCGGGCGGCGACGACTCCGGCGGAGAGTGAGCCCGCGCACGCGCCTCGACGCTCTCGTCGGTCCGATCCGGCTGATCAGAAGTCCGACGTGACGGACGGATCGCCGGACTTGTAGTAGTACGTGTCCCACCCATGACCGTAGGGGTCGTCGTACTCGCTGCCGATCGCGGCGCCGACGGCGGCGCCCACGATCGCGCCGGTGGTCGCGCCTGCGCCGCACCCGATCAGGGCGGGGACGAGAAAGGCCAGCAGGACGGCACGCACCGCACGGTGGGCCTTCGAGATGCACGTCATGGTCGTCGATCCTTCGTCACGAGGGGAACGGCGACCGCCCGGACTGCGGTCGGACCCTCCGCCGGGCGGTCGCCCGGCGGAGAGCGCGTGAGTATAGCCGTCGGCCGTAGGGCGGATCAGCGCGCGAGCGACCGGGCGCGCGCTACCTCGACGCGGAACGCCGACGGTTCTCGCCACCCGCTGAAGCCGTGGACCCACTGGAGGTCGGGCGTGACCCAGCCGGTGAGCGGCATCAGCGTCGCGCCGACGAGGTTGCGCCGGAGCAGCGAATCGACGCGCGTGATCGACGGATCCTTCGTCGGGTTATGGATGTTGTAGAGGTATCCGACGCAGACCCGCTGCATGTCCGCCAGATTGTCCACCACGCTCTGATCGCGTACCGCCTCGCACATGTGACAGCCGGGGCGGGTGCTCAGGCAGTAGATGAGGCGTCCGGTGCGACGCGCCTCCGCGGCGGCCTCTTCGAAGTCGAGATACCACGTGAAACCGCCGTGGTTCTCCACGAGATGGGCGCTCGTCGAGCCTCCCGGGCGGGACGGCGCCGCGCCCAGTGGCCGGTCGTCGGTCGATGCCGGGAACACCGGCTCGAACTCGCCTCGATCGTGCGGGGCGCGGCTCGCCGGCGGCGCGACGCGTGGCGCCGACGCGAGCGGCGCGGGATCCGGGCGCCGCTCCGGGCCGCGCGCGACGGTCGGGAACGTGCCCGCCGGAATCCGGTGGGAGAGCAACGAGCGCTTCGCGGCGGCGACCAGGCACGGCGCGTCGCCGTGCCGCGCCTCGACGAACGAGTTGAAGCGCGCCGCGTGCTCCTCCATCGCGCGCTGCCAGGTGGCACCGGTGCCGAGGCGCAGCGTGCGCTGCGGCTCGTAGATCGTCTTCTCGATGGCGAGCGCACCCCACGATCCGCCGAACGCCGCGAGCAGCGTGCGCGTCGATGCCCGCTCGGACTCGATTCGGCTCGCGACGGCCTCGCGATTCGCGGTGACGGCGCGGATTCGCCCGAGGTACTCCGCTTCCTGGCGCTCCATGGACGCCTTCGAGGAGGCCGAGAGCCGGGTCCACTCCTCGCCGGACTTGCGTTCCTTCAGCCGTCGCTCGTCGCTCTCGAGGCGGGCACGCGCGACTTCGACCCGACTCCGGGCCTCGGCGATCGCGGAGGTCTGATCGGCGTGAGCCTCGCGTGCGGCAACCAGGCGGCTCGCCGAGGTCCTGAGCGCCGGGGAGTCGTCACCCGCATCCAGAGCCTCGCTGAACGCGCGCTCCAGATCGTCGAGCAGGCGCTCCGCCTCGGCCGTCGAACGCGGGTCGTCGAATCGCAGCGTGTAGCGCGACTCGTCCGCGACGAGGCCGCGCGTGAAGGTGCCCGCCAGCAGCGCCGCGGCGAAGAGTGCGGCGCAGCGCGGCGCGCGCACGGCGCCAATGCGAACAAAGCCCATGGACGACCCTCCAGCCAAGATCCCAGCGCGCGGATGGGGCCCCCGCCGACCACGTCGGATGACGGCCCGATCGGGTACGAATGTACCCCTGTCCCTGGATCGGTCGCGGGTTGTGTCGCCTTGGGCGCGACCGGCGTCCTGACCTCGGAAGCGCCCCCGGAGGCCCTGGTTCGGTGCTGGTTCTCGGACTCGACGAAGCCGGCTACGGTCCGCTGCTCGGCCCGCTCGTCATCGCCGTGTCAGCGTGGCGTGTCGGCGGCCTGGGGACCTCGGACGATCCCGGTGCCGCCCTCGGAGAGCGACTGCGGCCCTTCGTGGTGCCGGCCCGGGGCCGCCGATCGGGCGGAGCGCTGCCGGTGCCGGTCGATGACAGCAAGAGGCTGTACGCGCGGGACGGCCTCGTCGGACTCGCGCGTGCGGTCGGCGCGTTCGCGGCGGCGTCCGACCAGGCCCCCCCGGCCGACCTCGGCGATCTGCTCGCGCGATACGGCGAGGGGCCGCCGGCCGCGTTCGGTGCCCTTCCCTGGCACGAGTCCCTCGAAGGGGCGGCGGTCCCGCGCTATCCGTGGACCGGCCCGCTCTCCGAACGGTTCGCCTCCGTCGGGGTAGAGGCTCTCGACCTGCGGGCCTGGCCCATCGACGTGCCCGCGTTCAACGACGCGACCCGCCGCGGCAGCAAGGCGAACGTTCTCGCGGTGATCGGCGGATGTCTACTGACCCGCCTTCTCGACCGGTTTCCCGGCGAGGACGCGCACGTCGTGTTCGATCGCCACGGCGGGCGACGGGACTACCGGTCGTGGTTGGCTTCGCTGTTCCCCTTCGCGTCGTTGCACGAGGAGCGGCGGGACGCGCTGGTGAGTCGCTATCGACTGGAGTTGCCCGATCGCCGTCTGGCCATCGCGTTCAAGGTTCGCGCCGACGGAGAGGACCTGGCGGTCGCCTGGGCGAGCGTCCACGCGAAGTTGACGCGCGAGCTGTTCATGGAGCGGTTCAACGCGTGGTTTGCCGATCGCTGTCCGGGCGTGCGACCGACCGCGGGCTACGTCGTCGACGGCCGTCGCTTCCTGGAGGACGTCGATGCGGTCCTCGCGCGGTCCGGCGTTCCGAGGGACTGGGTCGTGCGCGCCAAGTAGCGGCGGTGCGCGGTCGCGGGTCGAGGCCCTCGGGACGCGGACGACGGCAGCGCGGCGTTCAGCGAGCGTCTCGTGCCATGGCGTGCATCGCCGCCTCGACCTGTTCCACGAGGGCACGGCGACCGGGCCCGCCCGCGAACCCGGCGATCGGAATCGGCTCGCCGACCTTCACGACCAGCGTGCCGCCGCGCCGCGGATAGCGGGCATCGCGCGGCATCCGCACGAAGGTGCCCTCGATCCAGATCGGCTGAACGTCGATTCCTGCCTTCAACGCGAGGTCGAATGCGCCGGCCTTCAGTGGCGCGAGCCGACCGTCGGCGCTGCGCGTCCCCTCGGGAAAGACGATGGGAACCTGGTGCCTCTCGCGGACCTGTTGGACGGCTCGGTCCTGCAGCGCCTTCGCTTGCCGCGGGTCGCCCCGATCGATCAGGAAGTGCCGCGCCATCCGCGCGTACCAGCCGATGAACGGAAATCGGAGCAGCTCCTTCTTCAGGAGGAAACGCGTGCGCCCCGGGACGACCGCCGCCAGGAGGGGCGGGTCGAGGAACGACGTGTGGTTGGCAACGATCATCCGCGGCGTCCCGCGTGCGAAGCGCTCACGACCGTGCACGCGAATCCGCATCCCGTTCAGCAGCAAGAGCCCGCGTCCCCAGCAGCGCGCCGTGATCTGGGCGTCTCCGCCGGTCCTCCGGTGGGTGAGGATCAGCGGCAGGCCGACGACGAACCAGAACAGCGTCCACGGCAGCACGGTTGCCGCGAACCAAAGCGCACGCAGCGGCCCGAGCCATCCGGGCGTGAAGGGACGCTGCGGCGGAGGCTCGTTTGCGACGGCTGCGGTCGCCACGAGGACTAGAACAACCCGACGACGTTGCCGTCGGCGTCGAAGTCGACCTGCTCCAGACCGGGCGCCGAACCGAGGCCCGGCATGGTGCGCATCGTCCCGACGAGCGGATAGAGGAAGCCGGCGCCGGCGGCGAGGCGCACCTCCCGCACCGGGAGCCGGAACCCGCTCGGCCGGCCCTTGAGGTTCGCGTCGTGCGTCAGGGAGAGGTGCGTTTTCGCCATGCAGATCGGCAGGTCGCGGAAGCCGAGCGCCTCGTATCGGTCGATGTCGGCGGCGGCGGCGTCCGAGAAGTCGACGCCGTCGGCGCCGTACATCCGCGTCGCGATCGTCTCGATCTTCTCGCGAACCGGCGCGTCCAGCGAATAGAGGAATCGGAACGCCGACTCCTCGTCGCACGCCTGCTCGATCGCGGCGGCGATCTTCACGCCGCCGTCGCCGCCCTTCGTGAAGACGTCACTGACCTCGCAACCGCTTGCACCCGCCTTCAACGCGGCGTCGCGGATCGCGCGGTGCTCGTTGTCGGTGTCCGTCGGGAAGCGATTGATCGCGACGACGACCGGGATGCCGTGCGCGCGAACGTTCTCGATCTGCTTTTCCAGGTTCCCCATGCCGGCCGCGAGGCTCTCGAGATCCTCGGCCAGGAGCGCCTTCGGAAGGGGCTTCCCCGCGACGATCTTGAAGCGACCGCTGTGGCTCTTCAGCGCCCGAACCGTCGTCACCAGCAGGGCGGCGCTCGGCCGCAGGCCCGAGGCGCGGCACTTGATGTTGAAGAACTTCTCGGCGCCGATGTCGGCGCCGAATCCGGCCTCGGTGACGACGTAGTCGGCGAGTCGCACGGCGATGCGGTCCGCGACGATCGACGAGTTGCCGTGCGCGATGTTCGCGAAGGGGCCGGCATGCACGAAGCACGGCGTTCCCTCGATCGTCTGCAGGAGCGTCGGCTTGATCGCCTCCTTCAAGATCACCGCGGCGGCCCCCGCCGCATGGACGTCCTCGGCGGTGATCGCGGTGCCGTCGTTCCGGTAGCCGAGGATGACCCGGCCGAGGCGACGGCGCATGTCCGCCAGGTCGTCGGCGAGGCCGAGGATCGCCATGAACTCGCTGGCGACGGTGATGTCGAACCCGGAGCGCCGCGGGACGCCGTTCTCGCGACCGCCGAGCCCGGTGATGATCTCGCGCAGGGCGCGATCGTTCGTGTCGGTGACGCGACGCCACGCGATCCCGTCCGCCGCGAACCCGAAGCGATTGCCGAGCAACACGGACGCGTCGATGTGTGCCGCGACGAGGTTGTGCGCGGCCTGCACCGCATGGATGTCGCCGGTCAGATGGAGGTTGAAGCTCTCCATCGGGACGACCTGGCTGTAGCCGCCGCCCGCCGCGCCGCCCTTGATGCCGAACAGCGGCCCCATGCTGGGCTGGCGGATGCACGTGACGACGCGCTTGCCCAGCCGGGCGAGGCCGAGCGACAGCCCGATCGTGTGGACCGTCTTGCCCTCGCCGAGCGGCGTCGGCGTGATCGCGGTGACGACGATGTAGCGAGCCTGGGGGCGGTCCTTCAGGCGATCGACCGCGCCGAGCGAGACCTTCGCCATGTGGCGGCCGTACGGCTCGACCTCGGCGGGGAGCAGCCCCGCCTCGGTCGCGATGGCCTCGATCGGGCGGAGCGTGGCTTGCCGAGCGATCTCGAGATCCGATTGCATGGGGATGGTCTCCGGGCCTGCATCCCCGCGGGGTGGGCGGGGACCCAAGCGCGAACGTGGCATGGCGGCGTTCGCGTCGCGATCAGGGCTGGATCGTCGTGCTCTCGGTTTCGTCGGCGAGGTCGGCGTCGTCGGACGCGCGACGGACGATCAACGTCGCCTTCGTGAGGGTGCTCGCCGGCGCCTGCACCGCGCGGACCGTGACCTCGAAGTCGATCGCTCCGCCGACCGGCAGCACGAACGTGCCGCTGCGGGCGCCGCGGCCGACGCCGCTCACCTCGACGCGCCCGTCGAGGCTGCGACCGGCGATGAACTCCAACTCGGGCGGGAGCTTCCAGTCGGTGTACATCTCGGGAGTCGCCTCGGTGCCCGCGTCGTTCTCGATGCGAACGCGGTAGATGAACGACTCGCCGACGCGGAACACGCCCTCCTCGGTGCCGTCGAGGGCCTTGTCGATCATCTCGACCTGAAGCGCGGTGAGGCCGTGGACCGCGATGCGTCCCTCGGCGACCTTCTGGCAGGAGGCACCGCAGGTCGAATCCGCGCGAATCACGCACGGACCGACCGTCTGCGCCGTCCGGCTCCAGTCCTTCGTCCACACCTCGCCCGGGGCGAGCGGTCCGATCTCGAAGTCCTCGAATCCGCCGCCGAGGCAGCCGCCGTACGAGATGCGCACGGCGCAGTTCGTCGCGTCGCCGTCGCCGACGTTCTTCACCTCGAGGGTGAAGGTGGCCGGCTCGCCGAAGTAGATCGTCTCCGGCCCGATCAACTGCATCTCGAGCGAGCACTGGACGACCTCGAGCGTGCACGTGGCAGTGGCCTCGGGCACACCGTCGGCGGTGACGACCGCGGTGTTGACGTAGGTGCCGGGGGTGTCGGCGACGCCCGCGAAGTAGACCTCGTGGGTGGCCCCGGGCTGCAGGGTCCCGAGCGCGACGGAATCCTGGCTCGCGGGTTGGATGCCGGCCGGGAAGCGGTCGCGCACGACGACGTTCTCGAGGGGACCCCGACCGACGTTCGAGACGGTCACGCCGAACCGGACGCGCCCGCCCGCCTGCGTGCGTGCCGGGTCGCAGATCTTCGTGATCTCCAGGCGGCCCTGGACGATCTCGACCGAGCACGCCGCCTGCGCGGTGGCGCTCGCCGTGCGCGCGGATACCTGGTTGGCGATCGTGCCCTCGACATTGCCGACGAGGCGCACGACGCGCTGCACCGTTGCGCCGGGTGCGATCGTCCCGAGCGACTGCGGGAACGACTCGCCGCCCGCGAACGCGAGCCCCGCGCCGGGCACGTCCTCGAGCATGACGTTCTCCGCCGGGGCGTCGCCGGTGTTCGTCACGGAGATCGTCTTCTCGAAGGGCCTGCCGAGCGGGACGACGGGCGGCATCGCGCAGACGACCTCGAGGGCGACGCGCTGCCAACGCTTCTCGACGATGCGCGAGCGGGGGCAGGACTCCCCGTAGAAACCGCCGAGCGCGGTGATCTTGATCCGGTTCACGCCGGGCCTGCCCGAGGTGTTGCGCACGACGAGTTCGGCGCGGCCCTCGGCGTTCGACGTGGCGCGGACGGTCGTGCCACCGGTCCCGGCGAAGACCGCCTCGGGGCCGTCGAGGATCTCGGCCTCGATCGTC
>CAZPGF010000016.1:0-24021 GCA_964586025.1 uncultured Planctomycetales bacterium | reverse complement strand
GATCGTCTGTCCGGGAATCCCGGTGCCGTCGGAGCGATGCACGCGGATCGGGAACTGGTGCGTGTCCTCGGGCAGCAGGTTGACGGCGTCCTGCGGGAACTCCACCGCGAAGTCCGCCCAGATCTTCTTGGCGAAGATCTTGTGCTTGGTTCCGTCACGGATCGCGGGGACGTAGGCGATGAGGTCGGTGACCCCCTCGCGCGACGCGGTGATCGTCAGCCAGGACTGGCCGAGTCCGACGGTGAAGTCGGGCAGACGAGACCCGTTCGGGTTCGCGTAGGGAAAGTTGTTGCCCGCGTCAATCAACTCGGGCCCGTAGTTGGTGACCGAGATCGCGTAGTGGTTGTCGATCTTGTTGCCGGAGTTCGTCACGCGCGCGTTCGGGATGGGGGCGATGGTGCCGTCGCCGTACTGGTCGTCGTGCGCGACGATGTCACCGACCGCGTCGCCGAACCGGGCGAGCATCCACTCGACGCGCTGCCCGGGAAGAGGTTGGCCATACTGGTCGAGCACGGTGACGACGAGGGTGTGCTGGGTCTGGATCGGGTTGCAGTCCACCGCGGGCGAGATCGAGTCGTCGATGACGACCTCGGTCGGAATGCGTTCGACCTCGGGTTCGCATTGGATCTGCGGCGACACGACGCGCGGAACCGAGCGCGCGGGCGGGCAGGACGGGCAGCCCGGCCAGATCCGGTCGAGGGGGGTGGTCCGGCAGGCCGTGGCCAGCACGAGACTGAAGGCCGCCAGAGCCCAGGTTCGCAACCGCATGCGTGACCCTCCCGCGCGCTCGGGAGCGGTCTCGCTCCCCCCCGTCGATCGTGACCGTTCCCGGTCGGATCGGCCGACGGGGACCGGCCGATCGTCGGCCCCGCCCGAAGGGCGCCCGGCCTCCCGAGCCGAGACTCCCACGGACCCGCCCTCGATCGCCGGGGAATCTAGCACACGGCCGCCGTCGCAGCGGCACGGTGCGGAGCGCTCGGGCGGGCCCCGCATCGCGACGGGTCCTGAAACGAAACCGGCCCCCCGGCTTTCGCCGGGGGGCCGTCACCCGTTGCTTGCCGGCTCTTCGAACTTGCGCATCCAGGGGGGGGGACGATGGCGAGTCCTGTGAACCGACACCGGGAACTTACCTTGCGTCGCCAAGTATGGCCAATCGCTTGGCAAGAATTCCGCGACGCGGTCGTAACACCTTGTCAAAGAAAGACTTGCGGATTCGACGGGAGGGCCGATCTGGACGAACAGGGACTTCCGTCCCATAGATCGCCGTTCCGCCGGAGGTCCGTCCAGCCACCAGGGGTCACCGACCACCGGCCCAGGGGCTTGGGATCAAGCCCGGTCGGGGCCGCGGCGGCAGGCGCAGGGGCAGGCCTTGCACCGGGGGCAGCCCTCCGCATACCGGCGCGCGGCGTTGGCGAGGGACACCCCCGCCATCGAGGCGAGGGTCGTGAGCCAGGCGAGCACGTCGGCGACCTCCTCCACGAGGTTCGCCGAGTCGCCCTTTCGCAGGGCGCGGCCCAACTCCCCGACCTCCTCGACGAACCACATGTAGGTGGCGGCCATGCCGCGGGCGCGATCGCGCTCGCCGAACGTCGCCTCGATCGTCGCCTGGAACGCGTCGAGTTCGTTTCGCCCGCCCGGTGCCCCGACCTCCATCGAACTAGGCGAGCCGCTTGATCGTCGAGATCGTGATGTCGTCGTTCTGCTGCGCGCCGACGTGGAAGAGGTCGATGCCGCTGCCGACGAAGTTCACGAAGGCCTGGCTGTTCTTCGGCGCCTCGCGTTCGACCGACTTGTAGAAGCGCTGCTCGCCGTACTCCTCGCCGTCGGCGTTCTGAATCTTCAGCGCACCGTCGGTGTACAGCACGATGCGGTCGCCGACGCCGATCGGGATCTCGCCTTCCTGCAGCGCATCGTCGAACACCGGGCCGACGTCCATGCCCAGCGCGAGTCCCTCGGGGTTCACCATCGCGAGCTTGCGGGTGGCGTGGCGGTAGACGAGCAACGGCAGATGGCCGGCGCTCGCGAGCGTCGCCGTGCCGGCGTTCGTGTTCAACACCGCATAGAGCGCGGTGACGTGCCGGCCCGGAGGAAGGTCGCCCGCGAGATGGCGATTCACCTCGCGCAGGACCTGCGCGGGCGACAGTTGACCCGGTGCACACGTGCGGACGTACGCGCGCGTCGCCGCCATGACGAGCGCGGCCTGCAGACCGCGGACGTTCGTATCGAGCAGGATGACGCCCAGGTTGTCGTCGTCGATCCGGAAGTACTCGAAGTGGTCGCCGCCGATCTCGAACCCCGGCTTGAACAGCGTCTCGACCTCGTAGCGGTCCAGGCGGGGCGGGTTCTTCGCGATCAGCCCGCGATGGATCTCCTCGGCGACCGCTCTCTCGCGCTGCGCGACCTCGTCGAGATCGGCGCCGTCGTGCTTGGCGCGGAACTCGAGGTTGCCGACCATCCGCTCGACCGCGCGGGCCACGAGCGACGCCTCGGCGCCGTCGACGCGCAGCGCGCGAGTGGGATCCCCGGTGCTTCCCAGTCGCTCGATCTCGCGCGCCAGGGTCTTCACCTTCTTGCCGAATCCGTTCGCCACGGCGTAGGTGCCGAAGCCGCTGAGCAACGGTCCGAGGACGAGCCAGAGGAGGCCCATCCCCGCCTTCGCGGGAGGCAAGCCGCGATCGAACACCGCGGCTACCGCGTGGAGACGCTCGGCCGGGGGGCCTCCGACCACCTCGATCGGGTAGACGGTGACGTCCCACGTGGATCCCTGCGTCGTCACGGTGCCCGGCCAAGGACCCGTCCCGCTCTGCTCGCGTGCGGCGGCGTCGATCGAGAGCGTCGTCTGCGATGGTTGCGTCGCGACGGCCGTGGCGTTCGCGCCGACACCCTTGAGGATCTGCGCGGCCAGTACCTGGAATCGGTCGCTCTTCGCTCCGGTGCGGGTCAGCGCGCTGAAGTTCGCGCCCAGTTGCCGCGTGATCCGGGCGGCGCCGTCGTCGCCACCCCCGCCGCTTCCGGCGAGGCGCTCGACGGTCTCGTCCCAACTGGCCTTGCGCTCGGCGAGCTCCTGCTGCTCCTCATGGGAGAGGACATCGAGCTTGACACCGACGCCCAGCACCTTGTTGCGCTCGTCTGCAAACCAACGTGCCCCGCGTTCGCCGAACAACGCCTTGATCTGCTTCTCGACCCAGCCGACGTCGTGCGTCACGGTGGTGGACCCGCCGCTCCACGCGCCGCGGTCTCCACCGGCGATTGCGGCGAGCGCCGCCGCGCCGAACGCGTCGCGATCCGCGGTGCCCGAGTCGCCGCCGCCTCCGATCGATCCACCGAGGACGAGGTTCAATCCGATTGCGACGAAGGTCAGAAGACCAGCGACGAGTCCCGACGCGAGGCCGATCGACATCCCGCGTGCGCCGCGTGCCCCGCTCCGCGGCCCGACGGCGGTCTCGCTCGCGCGTCCGCCGCGCGAACCGGCGGGGCGGCTTGGTCCCGCGGCAGCCTTCGTGGCAGCCGGCGCGGAGGAGGCGACCGGCTTCGCCTGCGGCGTGGCGCGAGGGACGGACGGTGCAGCCGGCGCGACCGGCGGAACGGGCTTGGCGACGGGCGCCACGGGCAGCACGGGCTTGGCGACGGGTGCGACCGGTGCGACCGGTGGGACCCGCGGGGGAACGGCCGGGGGAACGGCCGGGGGAACGGCCGGGGGAACCTTCGGCGGGACGGCCGGCGGCACGATCGGCGGAACCGCGGGAGGTACCCGCGGGGGGCGTGCCGGATCCTCGTTTCGGCGCGGGCGACGCTCGTCGCCGTCCCGTCCTCCGCGTCGCGGGCTCGTAGCCATCGTCAGTCGCCCTCCGTCGCGGCGCCGCCGCGCGGCGCGGAGTATAGACACGCGGCGACGAGATTGCGGCCCGTCAAACCACGACGCAGGCCAGCGCGGTCAGTCCGGCCGCGAGGAGACCCGCGCCTATGTCGTCGGCGAGGACGCCGAGGCCGCCCGGAAGTCGTTCCAGCGCGCGGATCGAACCCGGCTTGGCGATGTCGAAGAGGCGGAAGGACGCGAACGCGAGGGCCATCGGCCATGCGTCGAGCCCGAGAGGGTGCCCGGCGACGAAGGGGAGGGCACCGCCGATCGCGACGGCCTGGCCCGCCACCTCGTCGGCGACGATCCATCCGGGGTCTCCGTGGCCGTCGCTGCCGACGATCCGTCCGGCGAACGCGATGCAGACCGCCGCTCCGGCGACCACGCAGACCATCGCCGCTCCCCACGCGACACCCGTCCACGGGGCGAGGGCCGTCAGGACCAACGCGGTCGCGAGGGAACCGAACGTGCCCGGACCGGGACGAAGCCATCCGAGGCCACACCCCGCGAGAAGGAATCGTGCGATCGGGCCGGGCGGGCGTTCGGTCGCTTGGGCGCCCATCCGCGACCCCTACGACGGTCGCGCCGTGAGCAGTCCCGCGGCGCGACGGACGTACGGCACGAGCGAGAACACGGTCAGCAGCAACGCGACCCACGCGATCGCGTGGCCGACCGTCCAGCGTGCGGCTCCCCCCGGCAGGGCATCGAGCAGGGGAACGGGAACGTGCGTCCAGGAACTCGCCCACGGCGCGAGGATCGCCGCGCCCGCGGCGACGGACTGGGCGACCATCTTCCACTTGCCGACCCAATCGGCTTGGAAGTTGCCCCCGCGCGCCTCGACCTGCTGACGCAAGGCGGTCACGAGGAGTTCGCGGACGAGCATCACCGCGACCATCCAGGACGGAACGATCGCTTGGGATGCGGGATGGGCCTGCACGACGATCAGCGTGCCGATCGTCAGCATCTTGTCGACCAGCGGATCGGCGATCCGGCCGAACACGCTGACCGTCTTGGTGCGCCGCGCGAGGAATCCGTCGACGAAGTCCGTTGCAGCGGCGAGGACGAACAACACGAACGCCGCGATCACGAACGCCCGCGAAGGCGACGTCCCGCCGGCGACGAGCAGCGCCCAGACCGCAATCGTGGCGACGCCGCGCAACAGCGTGACCTGGTTGGCGAGCCCCAAACCGCCCAATGTGAACCGCTCCTTCCGTCGCCCTCGCGGATCCGAACGCCCTGCCAGCGCCTACTGTACGGGGTGCGCGGACGCCGCGTCGCCTTCCGAACGCGGCGCCGACACGGCGATCGGATCCGCCACGAGGTCGTAGCCCTCCGCCGCGCGCACGCGAACGCGCAGCACGGCGCCCGGGCGCGCATGCGCGACACCCTCCACGCGGACGGTGCCGTCCACGTCCGGCGCATCGTGCTCGCTCCGGCCGAACGCGCGGCGCGTCGGCGCCTCGAACCGCTCGACGAGGACCTCGATCTCTCGGCCGACCTTCTCCACGTTCCGCGCGAAGTGGATCTCGCGCTGGGCGGCCATCAGCTCGTCGCGGCGCTCGGCCATCGTCTCGGACGGCACGGGATCCGGCCGGTCGAAGGCGGCCGTGCCCTCCTCGGGGCTGAACGTGAACACGCCCAGACGGTCGAACCACCCCTCGCGGACGAACGCCAGCATCTCCGCGTGGTCGGACTCCCTCTCGCCCGGGAACCCGGTGATCAACGTCGTGCGCAGCGCGACGCCGGGGATCCGCTCTCGGATCCGCGCGATGAGTTCGCGCTGTCGCGCGCCGCTGATTCCGCGGCGCATCGCCTTGAGCATGCGGTCGGACACGTGCTGCACCGGCATATCGACGTACTTCACGATCCGCTCGTTCGCGGCGATCTCGTCGAGCACGTCGTCGCGCAGGGTGGACGGGTAGAGGTACAGGAGGCGCCACCAACGCGGTCCGTCGATCCTCGTCAACTCGCGGAGCAACTCGACCAGGCGCGGACGTCCGTAGAGGTCGCGTCCGTAGGCGGTGGTGTCTTGGCTGACGAGATCGACCTCGCCGACACCCCGCTCGGCGATGCGTCGCGCGTCCGCGACGTTCTCCTCGATCGAGCGACTCACGAGACGGCCGCGGAACGACGGGATTGCGCAGAACGCGCACTTCTGGTCGCAGCCTTCAGAGATCTTCAGGTACGCGTACGAGGCGGGCGTCAGCAGCACGCGCGGCGGAGGCAGTTCGCGTACGGCGGGCAGCGCGAGCGCCTCGCGCGCCGTGGCGGCGACGCGGTCGTAGTCCTCGAACCCGAGCCAGCGGTCGACCTCGGGGATCTCGCGCGCGAGGTCCTCCCGATAGCGCTGCACGAGGCAGCCGGCGACGAGCAGGGCGCGCAGTCGGCCGAACTCCTTGTGTCGCGCGACGTTCAGGATCGTGTCGATCGACTCTTCCTTCGCCGCGTCGATGAACCCGCACGTGTTCACGAGCGCGATGTCGGCGTTGTCGATCGAATCGACCAGAGCGAAGCCGGCGGCGGTCAGCGCGCCGACCAGGCGTTCGCTGTCGACCAGGTTCTTCGCGCAGCCGAGCGAGAGCAGCGCGAGGCGCGCGGCGGGAGCCGTAACGGGAGCCGTCGTCATCAGGTCCGGATTTCGTTCCATTGATCGCGGGTCAGCACGGTCACACAGGTGCCCGACGGACCCGGCGCGGCGACGACATCGGTGGCGATCAGTCGCTCGAGCAGGTTGTGAGAACGGTCCGGCGAGGTGCCGAGGCGACGGGCGAGCAGCGCCACGGACACCGCGCCCGCGTCGAGGGCGACCTCGACGGCGTCAGCGAAGTGAGGATCGCATCCTTCCGAGCGGAGATGGTGCAACAGGGCCTTCTGCGCGGCGAGTCGTGCCGGAGAGACATCCGGCAGTGGGGGGGGCGCCGCCGCGGAAGCCGGCCCGCCGGAGGCCGACGGCCCGGCCGTCGCGTCGTCCGTGGGCGACGCGAACAGGCCGCTGGCCTCGAGCTTGCGGAGATGCACCTCGTTGGCGCCGTCGTCGGTGACCGGCGCCAGCGTGCGCCGGACGCTCGAGCGAACGGTCCGCATCTCCTCGGCCCGGGTCTCCGGGGTGCGCTCGTCGGCCCGACGGTTCGCGACACGCTGCGCGGTCGTGCCCTTCAAGGCCTCCAGGACGGGTTCGGGCGTGACCGGCGCGGGGGGAGCCTTGGCCGCCGGCACCGCCGCGGCGTTCGGCGACTCGGCGAACCGAACGTCGGGAGGGAGCGCGTCGCTCTCGTTGTCGGTGCGGTCGCGGGCGAGCAACAGGCTCGCCGGCGGGCCCGCCTCGGGCAGGTGCACGACGTCCGGCTCTGCGGCGGCGTCGCGTGACGGGCGCAGTTCGGGCGCGACGCGGCGAGGCTTCGACGCGGCCGAGGGAGCCGGCGGCTGCTTCGCGCGCGAGACCGGGCGGCCATGCGCATCGACGTGGATCGGACCGTCGTCGTCGGGCTCGTCGATCTCGCTCTCGACGTCGTCGTACGTCGGCGAGGACGGAGCGGCGTCCACCAACCCGTCCGCACCGTTCGCGTTGCCGCTCAAGACGTCGCGAATCGTGGGCAAGCCGTCCGAACCGGGGACGACCGCGGAGGCACCCGGTGGGACGCCCCGCGCCCGGCTGACCGGAGGGTCCGCGTGGTCGTCGGCGAAGCGGATCGCCCCGACGTCGCGGGATCCCTCGAACGCCATCGGCAACTCGTTCCCGGCGGCGTCGTAGCGCGGCGCCGGGTACGGCATGCGACCGCCCGCGTTGCGACGCGCCAGCGCCTCGAGATCGGTGGTCACGCGCGGGCGCTTGCGCGGGAGTTTCGCCGCGACGCCGCTCAACCACGCCGACGCGCCGCGCGGTTCGCGCGGCCGAGCGGGATCGGGTGCGGCGGAAGGCGCCGGCGCCGCGGCTCGCGGCGCGCTCGGACGACCGAGCCCGAGCCTCGCGAAGGCGAGGATCGCGGCCGGCACCGCCATCAGCAGCAGCACGAACACCGCGATCGCGGTGCCCACGTTGTCGCGCAGCATCGAGGCCAGGTCGGCGCCGACGACGCCGCCTCCGGCCCGCCCGCCGACCAATCCCGCGAGTCCCGACGTCGCGATTCCGAGCGCGATCCCGCCGAGGCTCTTCATCGCGAAACCGCTCGGCGAGTAGCCCCACCAGTCGAGAACGAGCCAGGCGAGGATTGGCAGCAACAGCACGACCCCGCCCCAGCCGAGCAGCACGCCGGGCACTTCGAGCAGGCCGAGGACGCCGTCGCTCGCCTCGAACCCGCTCATCGCACAGGCGATCTGCACGGACACGAGGAACAGGAGGAGGCCCGGCCCGAGGAAGGAGGGAAGGTGTCGAAGGACCTGCGACATCGTTGGGAAACCCTAATGGACTCCCCCCCCGTTGGATAGCCCCCGCCGCCCGGGGCGCCCGACCAACCTCGCGCGGACCGTAGCGCCTCTCTCGGCCCGGTCAGTCCCAACTCGTGTCGACGGCCGGGGGATCGTCGTGGTCGTAGTCGGCCGAGGGGGGCCGGGGCGCGTCAGGCTCCGCGGTGGTGCGGGAAGCCACGTCGGCCTCCCACTGTTCGAGCGTGACGTAGAGTTCGCGTGCCTTGCTGCCCTGGTGGGGGCCGACGACGCCCTGCTCCTCCATCATCTCGATCAACCGCGAGGCGCGCGTGTACCCGATGCCCATGCATCGCTGGAGCATGCTCGCCGCACCGACCTTCTTCGAGAGGACGAGACGCACGGCGTCGTTGTAGAGGTCGTCGCGGGCCATCGGGTCGCCGGCGTCCTTCTGCTGCTGCTTCAGGAGGTCCTGGTACTCGACGTCGGGGTACTTCGACTTCAGGTCGGCGACGACGTTCTGCACCTCCTGGTCGGTGACGAGCGCACCCTGGCCGCGCTGCGGGAACATGCTCCGCGGCGAGTGGAAGAGCAGGTCGCCCATGCCGAGCAGGGCCTCGGCGCCGTTCTGGTCCAGGACGACGCGGCTGTCGAGCTTGCTCGACACCGCGAAGGCGATCCGGGTGGGCATGTTCGCCTTGATCAGGCCGGTGATGACGGTGCGCTCGGGCCGTTGCGTCGCCAGGATCAGGTGGATGCCGACCGCGCGGCTCTTCTGCGCGAGGCGCGTGATGGCGAGTTCGACGTCCTTGCCTCCGGTCATGATCAGATCCGCCATCTCGTCGACGACGATCACGATGTACGGCAGGCGATCGGGCAGCGCGTCCTCGTCCATGCCGTGGTGCTCGCGAACCGCTGCGCGGCGGGCGGCCGGCAGGTCGTTGAACCCCTTGATGTTGCGGACCCCGGTGCACTTGAGCTGGTAGTAGCGCTCCTCCATCCGCTCGCACGCCCACGCGAGGAGCTTCCCGGCACGCTTCGGGTCGGTCTCGACGTTCGTCGCGAGGTGAGGGACGCCTTCGTAGGAGGCGAGCTCGACCTGCTTCGGGTCCACCAGGATCAGGTTCACCTCCTGCGGACCGCGCGTGTAGAGGATCGACTGCAGGATCGAGTTGATGCAGACGCTCTTGCCCGCGCCGGTCGCGCCGGCGATCAGGCAGTGAGGCATGCTCGCGAGGTCCTCGACGATCGGACGGCCGGACGTGTCGCGGCCCAGCAGCAGCGGAATCTCGAACCGATCGATTTTGGGCCCGGATTCCTCGAGGAGATCGCGGAGCGTCACGTCGTCACGCTGCTCGTTGCCGACCTCGATGCCGATCGTGTCCACGCCGCGCATGTTGGTCACGACGCGCACCTTGCCGACCTTCAGCGCGCGGCCGATGTCGTCGGCGCGTTGGGCGACCTGGCTGCCTGCGACACCCGGGGGGACCTGCACCTCGTAGTAGGTGATCACCGGACCCCGCCGGTAGCTGACGACCTTCGCGTCGATGCGGAACGCGCGCAGCGTCTCCTCGAGGGTGTCGGCACGCGCCTCGACCTCCACCTTCGACGAACTCTCGTCGACGCGTCGGCCCGGCGCGAGCAGATCGATCGGCGGCGGGACGTATTCGCCCTTGGGCTTCCACGGCTTCTTCTCGCGCGCCGCCGTGGGGAGGACACGCCGCTGACGCGCCGCCGCGCGCCTGGCAGCCGCCTCGGCCGCCGCCGCCGACTCGGGTGGATCGTCCTCGTCCTCCCACTCCTCCTCGCCGTCCTCGTCCTCCTCGTCCTCGTCGGACGCATACGCCTCTTCGTCCCACGACGCCTCGGCCTCGCCGCCCTGCTCGTCCTCGACCTCGTCCTCGTCCTCGTCCTCGACCGTCGCGGCGCTCGTGCGACGGCCCGACGCCGTCCGATTGGGGGCGGCTGTCGCCCCATGCCCCAGGCGCTCGGCCAGGGTCCGTCCGAGTCGGCCGATCGAGAGATCGCCGAGCAACGCCAGCACCGCAACGAGGCCCGCCGCGACGATCGGGCTCGCGGTGGGACCGAATGCGTCGAACAGGGCGGTGCCGAACGCCAGTCCGAACGAACCGCCCGGGCCGTAGCGCTCGACGCCCGGAAGAGCCAATCGCGAGAAGAGGAGGGCCGCGAGCACGCTGACGAGCGCCATCGCCAGGGGCAGCAGCGCGGCCTTCATCGCCCACCGCCGCGGCGGGCGTCCCTTCAGGCAGGCGATCGCCCAACAGATTCCGGCGACGGGCAGACCCATCGCGCCGATCCCGAGGGCCGACGTGAGGGCGTTGGCGACGATGCGGCCGGTCGAGCCGACGACGTTGCCCCACCCGGACGTGACCGAGGCCGGTGCCTGGGTGGCGAGCGCGGCCAGCAGCAGGAGGGAGACGAGCCCGAGCGCGAGGCCGATCAACTCGAGCCCGATCGGCTCGGCAACGGAATCGGCGGTGGTGGAGCGGGCGCGGGAGCGCGGGGCGCCCGCGGCAGCGGCGGTCGGACGTGCGGCCATGCAAGGCCGCTGGATCGGTCGCCGTCTCGGCCGGCTTCAGGCCGGTCGGTCGCGCGGCGGGACCAAACGGGCGATCGCCTCGCGGATCTCGTCCGGCTCGGCCATCCGGCCGATCGCGTGCTCTCCCTCGGCGAGCCACCCCGTCGCGGGGCCGACGAACGCCACCCCATCGGACTTCAGCGTGGCGACGTTGGCCTGGACGCGCGGGTGGTTCCACATCCGGTGGTTCATGGCGGGGGCCACGAGCATGGGGCAGGACGCGCCGAGAGCCGTCGTCGAGACGATCTCGTCGGCGATGCCGTGCGCGAACTTGCCGATCAGGTTCGCGGTGGCCGGTGCGACGACGAACAGGTCGGCGGCGTCGGTGAGGCGGAGGTGCGCGGCGGGGCCGCCGCCCTCGATGCGGTCGTCGAACAGCCGTTCGTCCGTGAAGACCGTGCGGTGGGTCAGCGCGGCGAAGGCGAGGGGACGGACGAAGTGCAGCGCCTCGCGCGAGAGCAGAACGTCGACGGTTGCGCCCGACTGGACGAGTTGGGAGACGAGATCGCAGGCCTTCGCTGCGGCGATGCTTCCGCCGACGGCGACGACGACGCGCGTCACGCGGACCCTAGTCCGACTCGTCCGGCTGCAGTTCGATCTTGCCGGCCCGGATCTCCTCGATCGCGATGTCGATCGGATGGTCCGACTTCGTCTCGACGAGGCGCGGCGCTCCGGCGACGAGCTCGCGGACGCGCTTCTGCAGGAGGACGGTCAGGAAGAACCGGCCGCCGACGCGCTCTTCCAGTTCGTCGAGGATGCGGATCTTCTCTTCCATGGGACTCTCCCGAGGCGCGAGGAGGGGGCCGCGGCGGGGCGCCGAACGGCCGGGCGAACCCGTCAGTGTGCCGGGATCCCGGGGCGTGTCCACGTCATTTCCGAGCCCTGCCCGAAGGGCGCGTCCAGGAGCGAACGGCCTTCTCCAAGCGGACGTAGGCCCGCTCCAGGTCGTCGTTCACGAGGACCAGGTCGAAGCCGCGGGCCTCGCGCAGCTCGTCGCGGGCGATCTCGAGCCGGCGGGCGATCGCGGCTTCCCCGTCCTCCCCGCGCTGCTCCAGGCGGCGGCCTAGTTCGGCGAGGCTGGGGGGCTTCACGAACACGGTGCGCACCGGCCAAGGTGCGTCGGCGAGGGCCTCGCGCAGGCTTCGCGCTCCCTGGACATCCACGACGAGGATGCCGCAGCACCCGTTCGCGAGCACCGCATCGACGCTCGCGCGCGGCGTGCCGTAGCGGCGGCCGTAGACCTCGGCGTGCTCGAGGAAATCGCCCGCGCGGGCGCGCCGCTCGAACGTCTCGGCCGAGAGGAAGTGGTAGTCGATGCCGTCGCGCTCGTCCCCACGCGGCGCGCGCGTGGTCGCCGTGATCGCCCGACGGAAGTACGACTCGCGCTCGAGGAGAAGGCGGGCGAGGCTCGTCTTGCCGACGCCGCTCGGGCCGCTGATCACGAGCAGCAGAGGCCGTCGATCGATGGACTCCCGGGACGCGGTGATCGGTTCGGCCAAAGGTCTACTCGACGTTCTGGACCTGCTCGCGCCACCGCTCGATCTCGGTCTTCAGCGCGAGGACGAGGTGGGTGGACGCGAGGTCGGGTGTCTTGCTGCCGATCGTATTCGCCTCGCGAAGGAGCTCCTGCCCGAGGAAGTCGAGACGCTTGCCCGCGGCTCCCCCGGCGCGCACGAGATCGCGCGCATGCTCGACGTGAGCGGAGAGGCGCGCCAGTTCCTCGCGGACATCGGCGCGGTCGGCCAGCGCCGCCGCTTCGCGTTCGATCGATCCGGGGTCGAGGGCGACGCCGGTGCCTTCGAGCAGCGCGGCGATCCGCGCGCGCAGGCGGTCGCGGAGCAACGTGGGTTGGGCGTCGGCGCGCGCGGCGATCTCGCCCGTGATCGCGGCGATGCGATCGATGTGGCTCTCGAGGACCGACGCGAGCGAGGAGCCCTCGCGGACTCTCGAGACGACCAAGGCCCGCACCCCCGCGTCGAGGAACTCCGCGAGGGGCGCCTCGAGGGACGCATCGGGCTCCGATCGGCCCAGCAGGACCCCGGGCACGTTCAGGACGTCCCTCACGGTCACCGCGGCGAGGCCGTGGCGCGCCGCCAGGTCGCGCAACTGTTCCGCTGCCGCGGCGAACGCGCGTTCGTCGATGGTGGGGCCGAGCGCCTCCGCCGCGGCCTGGAATCGCACCGCGAACGTTACGTGGCCGCGTTCGAGGTGACGCTTGGCCGCGGCCTCGGCGAGACCGTCGAGCCGCGGCAGCCGGGCCCCGTCGGCGCGGACGTCGACCTTCAGGAATCGGTGGTTGACCGAACGGACCTCGAGATCGAGATGGCCCGACTCGATCTCGCGCGTGAGCGTCGCCACGCCGGTCATCGAGCGCAACGAAGGCGGCGCAACCGGCGGCGTCGTGAGCAACGGGACGACTACCCGTCGTCGCCGGGGGTCGGATCGGCCGGCGGCGCGGGCTCCTCGTCGGCCGGCGCGCTCTCGCTCGGGGGCGTCGATGCCGCACCGTCGGTCGGAGCGCCCTCTTCGCCGGAACCCGAGGGTTGGGCGAAGTCCTCGACGTTGGAGCGCGTGCTGGCCTCGACGTCGGCGCCGGACCTCGCGTTGAGTCCCGCGTAGATCAGGGCGAGTCCGAGGAACGCCGCGGCGACCCATGAGGTGAACGCATTCACGGTGCCGGCCTTCACGCCGAACGTCTCGGCGCCGGCGCCGCCGAACGCACCGGAGATGCCGCCGCCCTTCCCTTCCTGCACCAGCACGATCAGCATCACGAAGATCGCGCTCAATACGAACAGGGGCAGCACGAGCACGTTGCGCAGCACGTCGACGAAGGCGCCGAGCGTCGTCAGGTCCGGGGAGAACGGCATCGGGTCGTGCCTTTCGAGAGGGTCTCTGGGTCCGCGTCCGCCGCGCCGCACGCGCGGCTCACGCGGAGAGCAGGATCCTGGCAAAGGAGGCCGGGTCGAGCGACGCGCCGCCCACGAGGGCACCGTTCACGTCGTCCACGGCGAGGAAGCCCCCCATGTTGTCGGGGTTCACGCTCCCACCGTAGAGGATTCGCAGCGCCGCGGCGCGGGCCGGGTCGCGGTCGGCGACGGCGGCGCGGAGCCACCCGTGCGCCTCGGCCGCCTCGCGCGGGCTCGCCGCGCGGCCGGTGCCGATGGCCCAGACGGGTTCGTAGGCCAGGGCCAGGGAGGCGTGCGGCCCCGGGATCCGTGCCAGGACGGCGCCGAGTTGGCGCAGGAGGACCTCCCGCGTGCGGCCCGCCTCACGCTCGGCGAGGGTCTCGCCGACGCAGAGAACCGGCAGGAGCCCGGCCCGCCAGGCGGCCTCGACCGACCCGGCGACGTGCTCGTCGGACTCGCTGAAACCGTGCCGCCGCTCCGAATGCCCGCAGAGCACGAGGGTCGCGCCGGCGTCCGCCACCATCTCGGCCGACACCGCGCCCGTGAACGCCCCCTGGGGATGGGGGTCGCAGGCCTGGGCCCCGACCAGCACCCCTCTGCCGGCCTCCGCGACGACGTCGATCAGCCACGGAAAGGGAGGAAAGAGCGCGACGTCGGCCGCCGAGCGGGCCGCGGCCTCGGCGGCGGCCCGCGCCCATGCCCGGGCATCGGTGCGCAGCCCGTGCATCTTCCAGTTGCCCGCGATCAACGGCCGATTGCCTGTGCGCATCGCAAGAGCCTATCCGCTCCGCGCCCGCGGTCATGTCGCGTCGGGCCCGCCCCCGGTGCGGCGGGTCGGCCGCAACCGCGTACACTTCGCGGCCGATGCTCCTCCTCCTCGACCCGAACATCGCGCCGCGCGCGCGAGAGGCGCTCGACGAGGTCGTGCGCGGCGCCGGCTGCACCTGGCGCGAGGTGCCGAGCCCGTACGGAGCGCTCTGGATCGTCGAAGGCGACCTCGACGAATTGCGCGACACACCGCTGACGCTCTACGCGGGCGTCCGCAAGGTGATGTCCCTCACCGAGCCGTACACCCTCTTCGGGAGGGAGCATCAGGCCGAGCCGACCGTCGTGAACGTGCGCGGGCATCGCGTCGGGGGCGGGTCCCTGACGCTGATCGCGGGCCCCTGCGCCGTCGAGAGCGCCGAGCAACTGCTCGCGGCGGCGCAGGCCGTGAAGGCGGCCGGAGCCGACATCCTGCGCGGTGGCGCCTACAAGCCCCGCACGAGCCCCTACGCATTCCGGGGGCTCGGTTTGGAGGGCCTGCGTCTGTTGCGGGAGGTCGGGCTCTCGACCGGACTCCCGGTCGTCAGCGAGGTCACCGACCCTCGCCATGTCGAGGCCTGCGCCAGCAACGTCGACATGCTGCAGATCGGCACGCGCAACATGAGCAACTTCGACCTGCTGGTCGAGGTCGGCCGCAGCGGCCATCCGGTCCTGCTGAAGCGGGGGCGGGAGGCGACCGTCGCCGAGTGGCTGCTCGCGGCCGAGTACGTGCTTGCGCAGGGGAACCCGAACGTCGTCCTCTGCGAGCGCGGGGTGCGGGGCTTCGATCCCGCGACGCGCAACCTCCTCGATCTCTCTGCGGTCCCGCTCGTCAAGTCGCGCTCCCATCTCCCGGTGATCGTCGATCCGAGTCACGCGACGGGACGGGCGAAGTTGGTTCCGCCGATGGCGCGGGCGGCGTGCGCCGCGGGCGCCGACGGCGTCATGATCGAGGTGCACGCGCAGCCGGAACACGCTCGCTGCGACGCCGAACAGGCGTTGGAGCCCGACACCTTCCGCGATCTGGCCGACGACCTCCGCCTGCTGGCGCGTGTGTGCCAGTCGGCCCGCGCACGCTGACGGACGCGCTCGGCACTATTCTGCGAGGCGTTCTCAAAGATCGCGCCACCCTGCATGAAGTCGCACGAATTCGGTGGTCGTTTTCAGCGTCCCCGTGCGCGTTCGTTCCTCCGATGCGGGGGCGGGCAATCCTTCGATGGGGGGGATGGCATCCCTAGACTCTCGGCGCGAGCCCGGCGGGAGGCCGGGTCGCCCCCGCTCTACCCACACCCCCACCTCCCGAGACGAGCCGCCGACCTCGTGCCCCCGACGCTCTCCTCCGATCCGCCCACCGGCGGACCGCCCGCTCATTCCGGCTCCGCCGGCGGGGCGGCGCATGGCCCGAGCGGGGCGGACCAACCGACCCCGGCGCGCGCGCAGGCCGGGCCGTCTCGAGCGAACGCCGGCGACCCGCTCTTCCAACGCGCCGAGCCCTCCGCGCCGACCTCGAAGAAGGCCGCGCTCCTGTGGCAGTACTTCTTCTTCCCCCTGCTGATCGTCGGTGCCGCGCTCGGCCTGTTCCTGGGCGTGTCGGTGATCGCGAGGGAGGAGACGAACCCGGAAGGGCTCCTGACGGTGCTGATCGAGGGCGGCGAGAACCGCCAGCGACAGGCGGCGCAGCAGTTGGCGATCCAGATCGCGCAGGAGCGCAACCGCATCGACTCGCTGCGGCGCGACGGAAAGCCGATCGAACGAGCGCCGTTCTACGCCGAGCCCTCGTTCCGCGCGCGGCTGCTGGAGGCGTTCCGCCTCGCCCGACGGGAAGAGAGCGAGGAGCGTGTGATGGGTCTCGCGCGCGCGCTCGGTCGGGCGGAAGTCGTCGACGCGATTCCCGTGTTCCTCGAGGTGCTCTATCCGCCACCGGACGGGAAGTCCGCATCGACCGACGTACGACGCGCCGTCGCGATCGGTCTCCTGCACTTCGAGTCGCGCGCGGCGGAGTCGGCGTTCCTGCGAATCTCGGCCGAATCCGAGCACGACGCGGAGGTGCGCAACGCGGGCTTCAACGGACTCGCCTTGCTCGGGCTGCCGATCCACGGCGGCGTCGCCTCCGAGGCTCCCGGCGTGATGGAGCGACTTCGTTCCGGTCTCGATGCGACGCACGACGGCATCCGTCTCAACGCGGCGTACGGCCTCGCCATGCGCGGCGACGACGCGGGTGCCCACCTGATCGAGCGCTCGCTCTCCCGCCAGGGACTCGCCTCGCTCGGTGTCGATCCCCAGTTCCACACCAATGCGTTGACGAACGCGATGGCCGCCGCGCTCGCGCTGCGACATCCGTCGTTCCGTCCGTTGATCGAGCGACTGACCGATACCGCGAACGAGGGCGACGATGTCGTCCGCGACTCGGCGCGGCAGGCTCTCGCGCGTTGGAACCAGACCCCCGTTCCCGCGACCGATTCGGAGACAATCGATGGCCGATGACGTGCAGGTCCCCACGGCGAAGAGGTCCGCCCCGGCTTCGGCTCCGCCTCCGGCGTGGCCGAGCCCCTGGCCGTACGACTTCCCGGTCGAGGCAGGCTCCAAGTCCACGCGACAGGTCGAGCGCCTCGCCCCGACCGACGGCAAGCCGACGCTGGAACTGACCCGCCGCGGTCTCTTCAGCGCCGCGTTCCACGGTTGGGCCGCGTTTGCGACGGCGGGGGGTGTCGGCACGCTGGCGCTGGTTCGATTCCTCTTCCCGAACGTTTCGTTCGAGCCGCCGCAGGTGTTCCAGACGAAGCCGCCGGGCACGTTCGCGGCCGAGACGGTCGACGAGACGTGGAAGGAGTCCAACTCGGTCTGGATCGTGAACACCGGCGGACGGATCATCGCGCTGTCCACCGAGTGCACCCACCTCGGTTGCACGCCGAACTGGCTGTCCGGCGATGCCAAGTTCAAGTGCCCGTGCCACGGCTCGGGCTACTACATCAATGGGGTCAACTTCGAGGGCCCCACGCCGCGCCCGCTCGAGCGGTTCCGCGTCGCTCTCGACCCCGTCACCGGGAACGTGATCGTCGACAAGACGGCGAAGTGTCAGGTCGAGCAGGGGACGTGCGATGCGTCCCAGTACTTCATCCAGGTCTGAACGACGGAGCCCGCCGCCATGCTGAAGGCCCTTCGCGAGTCGCAGGTCTGGAAGAGCATCTTCCGCCACGGTCCGCCCACGACGGCGCGCAATCGCGCGATGGTCATGCTGGCGAACGTCTTCTTGCATCTGCATCCGGTCCGCGCCCGCGCCTCGGGCATCCGGCTGTCGTTCACCTGGTGCATGGGCGGTCTGACGTTCTTCCTGTTCCTCGTGGAAACCGTCACCGGCATCCTGCTGATGTTCTACTACCGGCCGGTCGCCGCCAGCGCCTACTCCGACATCATGGCCCTGCGCGAAGACATCCCGCTCGGCATCATGCGCGAGATCCATCGCTGGGGCGCCCACGCGATGGTGATCACGGTCTGGCTGCACATGTTCCGCGTCTTCATGACCGGCTCGTACAAGCCCCCGCGCGAGTTCAACTGGGGCATCGGCGTCATCCTGCTCGTGGTGACGCTGTTCATGTCGTTCACGGGGTACCTGCTGCCCTGGGACCAGCTTGCGATCTGGGCGGTGACGGTCGGCTCGAACATGGCGCGCGCCCATCCGGCGATCGGCGCCGAGGGCCCGCTCTCGAACCTGCTGGCGATCGACGACATCCGTCTCGTCACGTCGGGGAACGACATCCGCTATGCGCTGCTCGGCGGCCGTTTCGTCGGCGAGCAGACGCTGCTCCGCTTCTACGTGCTTCACTGCATCGCGGTCCCCGTGCTCGCGATGGTGCTCATGGCCGTCCACTTCTGGCGCGTCCGCAAGGACGGCGGAATCAGCGGACCGCTCTGAGCGGCCCGAGCGAGGGAGGCGCCTGTGTTCGAGACGTTCGACCGCATCCTCAACGTGCTGACCCGACCGGAGATCATCTTCGGGCTGGGCATCGTGTTGTTGATCCTCAGCGTGAAGTTCGCGCACGTCTGGACGCGCCCGCCGATCGCGATGGCGATCGGCGCGGTCCTCGTGCTGCTCCTCGTCTACGCCTGCCTGCCGGTGGGCATCGTCGAGGGCCACGCGGAGTTCGTGCGCAGCCTGACGAAGCCGGACAACATCCCGATCGTCATCATCCTGGGACTGCTGTTCTTCTTCTACTGGCTCTCCTTGCGTAAGGCGACGCTCAACGACGCGCGCATCGCCGCGGGCGAACCACCGGTCGAGGCCGCCGAGAAGACCCGAAAGGTGCTCGTCTGGCCCGACCTCGTCTACACCGAACTGATCGCGATGGTCGCCTGCACGGTCGTCCTGATCATCTGGGCCGTGCTGCTCGAGGCGCCCCTCGAGGAACCCGCGAACGCCGGTCGCACACCGAACCCCGCGAAGGCCCCGTGGTACTTCCTCGGCTTGCAGGAGTTGCTCGTCTACTTCGACCCGTGGCTCGCCGGCATCCTGATCCCCATGATGATCATGATGGGCCTGATGGCGATCCCGTACGTGGATCGCAACCCGAAGGGCAACGGGTACTACACCCTGCGCGAGAGGCGGGGCGCGATCTTCGTGTTCTTGTTCGGGTTCTTCATCCTGTGGGTCCTCCAGGTCTTCCTGGGCACGTTCCTGCGCGGTCCCGGATGGAACTTCTTCGGCGTGTTCGAACCGTGGGACGTCAACAAGGTCGAGCCGCTGCAGAACATCGACGTCAGCGAGATCGTCTACGTGAAGATGCTGGGCGGACTCGAACCGGAGAACGTGCTCCTCCGCGAGTTACCCGGCATCCTGCTCGTGGTGGGCTACATGGGCATCCTGCCGGTGATCATCGCGAACACCGTGGGGAAGAAGCTCTTCCGGGAGTTGGGGGCGATCCGTTTCGGCGTCGTCGCCAACTTGGGGCTGATCATGGCCGCCGTGCCCATCAAGATGGTGCTGCGCTGGCTGTTCAACCTCAAGTACATCGTCAACCTGCCCGACATCCAGCTGAACATCTGACAGGACGCGAGAGAGGTTTCCCATGGCCGACAGCCAACCGACGCCCGCCGCGCTCCGTCGCCGCAACCGGGACCACGAGCGCCTCTACCGCCCCGGCGTGTTGAGCGTTTGGTTCCTCTTCTTCTCGGTTCTCCTCGTCGTGGCGGTTGGCGCCATGATCTGGAAGGACTACCAGCGCCCGTGGAAGGCGTACCAGAAGGCCTACTTCGAGAAGGAGATGGCGATCGCCCGCGACGAGGCCCGCGCGGCCCGCGCGCGCGTCTTCACGCTCGAGCAAGACCTGAAGTCGGCCCGTTCCGCGGTCGAGCGGACCCGCGCCGAACTCGCCGCGGTCCGGGTACCCGCAACCTACGACGAGCTCATCGCCGAACGCCACCGGCTGAAGCGACTCCTCGACGCCGCCGACGCGGAGGTCAAGAACGTGAAGGGCCTGCTCGCGCCGGCCCGCTACGTGTTCGAGACCAAGCGCGCGGCGTTCGAGCGGGCGGAGCGCCTGCGCGAGGCGCAGCGCGGGGGCGTGGCCGACGCGGCCCGCTACGACCCCGTCGAGGACGGCGACGTCGTTCGGGCACGCGAAGCGATGGAAGCGGCACGGACCGACGTGCTGCGCCACGGGCAGGCCCTCTACGAAGCGGAGGACCGCTACCTCACGGCCGCCGCGAACTGGCAGGACGCGAGCCGGCGGATCGCGGCGCTGGAGAAGCCGTGGCGCGACGCCCAGAGGACGCTGGACGACCTCCTCGCGTCGAAGGCCCAGGCGGAGAACAAACTCGCGGGCCTCGAGGGGCTGTACGCCGGCAACGGCTGGCGCAACGCGCCGTTCATCGACTTCATCACGCCGTCGATCAAGGTCCGCCAGACGGTTCTGGCGAACATCCACGACGACTGGAACTTCGCGACGAACCCGCGCGTGGATCGTTGCATCACCTGCCACGTCGGCGTGGCGTCGCCGACGATGGGCGCCCCCGAGACGATCGAGACCTACGACCTGAAGAACTGGATGCGGGCGCATCCGGGGCTCGACCTGATCGCCGGCCCCACGAGTCCGCATCCGGTCGAGGCCATCGGATGCACGGTGTGCCATCACGGCGTGGGCTGGGCGACCGACTTCTCGCGAGCCGCGCACATCCCGGGCGACGACGTGACGAAGGCCCGCTGGGAGGACGAGCACCACTGGCACGAGCCCCACTACATCGAGTACCCGATGCTTCCGACGGAGTACGCCGAGGGGCAGTGCTGGAAGTGCCACAAGGAAGGGATCGCCTGGCCGGTCCACTACGAGGAGCGCCTCGATCACGGTTTCGTCGCGGGCACGGATCCGGTGAGCGGAGCCGAACTCGGACAGCGCCGCTTCCCCGACGGCGATCCCCGCGCGGCCCTTGCCGCCGGCAACCGCATGCTGGGTCCCTGGGAGGTCTACGGCGGATACGCGCTGACGGGCGCCCCGAAGCCGCGCAGCCCGCGCAAGTTCCCCGAGCCCGGCGCGCCGGCCGCGCCGGCGACGATGAACGATGTGATCGCCCACCAGTGGGAGACCACCGCCGGATACGGCGCCGACGAGGGGCGGCTCGGGCAGGCGGGCGGCCTTCTCGACCGCTACGAGGACGAAGAACTCGTCGATCGCTGGGTGGACACCGTGGTCCACGGCTACGGCTGGACGGCCGAGCGATACGACCGCGGCTACGACACGATCGTGCAGTACCGCTGCCAGGGGTGCCACAAGATCGAGAGCTTCGGCCAGCAGGTCGGCTACGGCGATCCGCCGCGCGTCGCGCCCGCGCTCGGAACGCTCCCCGACAAGGTCGTGGACATCCAGTGGGTCTATAAGTGGATCAAGCATCCCGAGCTCTTCCGTCCCACGACGAAAATGCCGAGTTTCTTCTGGTTCGTCGACAAGGACTGGCAGTGGAACGTGGCGCGCAACGAGGACGGCACGCCGCGCATCCTTCCCGTCGCCGACGCGCACATGCTCGATCCGACATTCGCGCTCGAACTCGGCTCGCAGGTCACCACCGACGACGAGGACATGTGGAACCTGCAGGTGCTCGCCATGGCGACGTACCTGATGAACCAGCCGCGCTTCGCGCCGGACGGGGCGCCGCGGATCACGACGCGCCGCGATCCGGCGCAGCCCGAGTTCTACAACCCGGACTACGACGAGGTGCTGCCCGCAGGCGACATCGAACGGGGGCGCGCGCTCGTCGACGAGAAGGGCTGCACCGCGTGCCACATCGTGCCCGAGGTGCGTGGAGTAGCCGGGTGGCAGGAGGACAGTCCGGAGCGATTCTCCTACGACCCCCTGCGGATGCTCGGTCCGTCGCTGCAGGGACTGGGCAGCAAGTTCAAGGATGGCGCCTGGTTGAACGCGTGGTTGAAGAACCCACGGCACTACACGCCGACGACGACCATGGGCGACATGCGCCTCGAGGACAAATTCGACGCGCAGGGCGTGAAGGTCGCCGACGGCGCGCAGATGCGCGCGGACATCATCGCGTACCTGCTCTCGACCCGGGCCGTCGACTTCGACGCGGCGCCCGAACTCGGCTGGAACGATCGCTACGAGCCGATCCTGCGTGAGATGGTCGAGTCCTTCTTCGGCAAGGACGCGACCACGGGCGAGTGGATTCGCCGCGACGTCATCAAGGGCGAGACGGGCTCGCTGTCCGGCTCGAACCTCGCGACCCAACTGGCACGGGTCGGCGAGAAGCTGATGTCGCGCAACGGCTGCTTCGGCTGCCACGAGACACCCGGTTTCGAGAACGACAACCCGGTCGGCGTCGATCTCTCCAAGCACGGCTCGAAGGACCTCCACCAACTCGACTTCGGCGTCGTGTCGAAGGCATTGATCCCGCACACCCGCTGGGACTTCTTCGAGCACAAGGTGCGAACGCCCCGCATCTACGACACGGGCAAGCTCAAGCCGTGGGCGGACAAGTTGCGGATGCCGCGCTTCAACCTCTGGAGTCCGCCGCAGGAGCCGGAGGTCCACGAGGACGTCGAGTACCGCTGGCCGTTCGACTCGCGGCGCGCCGTCGCGGCGATGATCGCGGGCTTCACCTCCGACAAGATTCGGCCGGAGGCTCGCGCGAATCCGGACGCCGGCGAGCGCGAACTGATCGAGGGCCGGGCCGTCGTGAAGCGCTACGGCTGCAATCAGTGCCACACCATCGAGGGGCTCGCCGGCCTCTACTGGCGCCAGAAGGCCGAGGCCGGAGTCGATCCGGCGACGCTGCCGCCGAACCTGTTCGGGCAGGGCTATCGGACGCAGACCGAGTGGCTCGTGAAGTTCGTGCAGGAGCCGTTCTGGCTGCGGCCGATCGTCAACGTCCACATGCCGCGATTCGGCCTGTCCGACGCCGAGGCGCAAGCGGTGGCGCGATACTTCGTCCGGCTGGCCGGACCGGATGTCTCGACGATCCAGCCGCAGGCGGACAGTCTTCTGAAGGGACACCGCTTCAAGGATCCGTTGACGCTGCCCGCACGCGGCGATCGCCCGGCCTCGGGCCCGCTCACCGGTTGGGTCGACGAGGCGCGCGCGCTGTTCGACACGGCCCAGTGCAACAAGTGTCATCTGCCGAAGGGCGCTCCGGGCGCCGACCCGCAGGACGGGGGCGTGGCGCCGACGTTCGAGATCTCCGGCGAGCGCCTGCGCTCGTCCTGGGTCGAGGCGCTGCTCTACAACCCGGGCCACCTGATCGACGGCACGAAGATGACCCAGTTCTGGACCCTTCGCAGCGACGGATACGGTCGCAACGTCAGCGAGGCCTGGAGGGACTTCCAGTTCTGGCTGCGCGACGACGAAGCGTGGCGTGCCGACTACACGTCGGGGGATCCGGAGCGGGAACGCGAGGCCCTCAAGCGACTCGCCGAGGTGCAGATCCGCGCCCTGACCGATTACGTGCTCCACCACTACCAACCGCCGGCCCCCGCGGCGGAGCCGGCTCCGGGGCGCTGACGGAACGTCGATGAAGGCCCCCGTCGCCCGTCTCCAGCCGTTCCTGCTCGTGCTCGCCCTGTTCGTGGCGGCGCTCGTGCTGACACCGCTCCTCGCGCGGGGCGACCGCGCGCGGCGCGGCGCCCGCGCGAGTGACGAGGCCACACGGCGCACGCTCGGTCCGCCCGCCGCGACGCCCCCGATCGTCTGGGATGCGCCGCCCCAAGCGGACTGAATCACTCTCGGATCCCGGACGATTTTCGGACCGGCGGTGAGTGCGGGAGCGGCGACGCGAGCGTCGGCGTCCTAGAATCTCCCGAACGTCGCACGCCTCGATGCGTGCGGAAGGAGCCGCTTCATGCGATTCGCCTCGCTGCTCTCCGTCATCGTGTTCGGCGCATCGTCCGTCCTGACGACCGCATGCGGAGAGCGGGACGTCGATCTCGCCGGCGAGGGGGCGCGGCGCACCGGCGCGTTGCCGCCGCGCGCCCGCACCGCCGACGAAGCCAAGGTCGTGCG
>CAZPGF010000015.1:0-37411 GCA_964586025.1 uncultured Planctomycetales bacterium | reverse complement strand
TGTGCCCCTCAACGAATTGTTGTCCTCGAGACGGCAGGAAAAGGGTGTCGAAACGCCTCCCCCTGACCCCGGCAGTAGCCGGGAAAGGGACAGGCGATGTCAACGAAGGAGGAGCGCCCCGTCGCGGGGCCTGATCACGAGAACGAGAAGCGTCCCGTGGTGCCGCCCGACGGGGCTGCTGGGCCCCGCGAGGGTGAGCGGGCGGGCCGGGGTTTGGGCGCATCGAGGGACCTGCCGCTCGAGGAGGAAGGAGGTCCGGGGCGTTCGCGGGCGCTGCGCCTGAGCGACGGGCGGCTGCGCGAGTACACGGGTGAGCAGCGGCTGTTGCTGCTGGACACCTGGAACCGGAGCAAGCTTCCGGCCACGGAGTTCGCCTCGCTCGTCGGCGTGGCGGTGCATACGCTCTACACCTGGCGCAAGCGCTTCGAGGAGTCGGGTCCTGCGGGACTGCTGGGGCACCGCAAGGGAGCCACGGGGAGCCGACTGCCCGAGCCGACGCGGCGGGCGATCCTGATGATGAAGGAGCAGCACCCCGACTGGGGCCAGGACCGCATCCACGACATGCTCCTTCGCAGCCAGGGCCTGGAGGCGAGCGCGGGCGCGGTGCAGCGCGTGCTGGTGGAGTCGGGCTACGAGGTGGAGCCTGTCCCCACGCGGCCCCACGAGCCCAAGGCGGTGCGCTTCGAGCGGGCCGAGCCCAACGCGCTCTGGCAGACGGATCTGTTCACGTTCCTCTTGAAGCGCGAGCGCCGGCGGGTGTGGCTGGTGGCCTACCTGGACGACTTCAGCCGCTTCGTGGTGGGCTTCGGGCTTCACGCGAGCGCCTCGGGCGCGCTGGTACGCGAGGTGTTCGAGGCGGCGATCGCCAACCACGGCGCGCCCGAGGAGGTGCTCACCGACAACGGGACGCAGTACGCGACCTGGCGCGGCAAGAGCGCGTTCACGCGGCTCTGCGAGCGCCGCGGGATCCGGCAGATCGTGGCGAGTCCGCGGCGGCCCCAGACGCTGGGCAAGGTGGAGCGGTTCTGGGGGACGCTCTGGCGCGAACTTCTGGAGGGGGCGATCTTCCAGGGCCTGGACGAGGCCCGCGAGCGGATCGGGCACTTCCTCGGTTGGTACAACTTCCAGCGCACGCACCAGGGGATCGAGGGGCTGGTGCCGGCGGACCGCTACTTCGGTGCGGCGCCCGAGGTGCTGGCGACGCTTCGAGCGCGCGTGGCGCAGAACGCCAAGGACCTGGCGCTTCACGGCGTGCCGCGCCAGGCCATGTACCTGACGGGCCGCGTGGGCGAGGAGAGCATCTCGCTCCACGGCGAAGGCACGAAGGTGGTGCTGACGCGTGCGGACGGCCAGCAGAGCGCGGTGGACCTCGCGGCCCCGGGCCGCCGCCAGGCCCCGGGCACGAGCGAACTGGACGAGGTGCTCGAGGACGTGGCGCGGATCCGACGTCAGCCGGAGGCCTCCGCGAACGAGGCGGCTGACGAGGCGCACGCTACCGACGCCCCCGACCCCTCCGACGAGGACGCGGTGTCCTGATGGCGGCCTCGAAGAAGAAGGCCGCCACGGGCGCGAAGGTCCTGAAAGGAAGCGCCGCGGCGCGGCGCCACCTGGCGGTGCTGCTGGAGGCGCTCTCGGGGCTGCGGGGCACGACGGAGGCGGCCGAGGCGATGGGCGTGTCGCTCTCGCGCTACTACCAGTTGGAGACGCGGGCGTTGAACGGGATGCTCCAGGCCTTGGAGCCGCGTCCGCGCGGGCCGACGAAGAGCCCGCAGAAGGCGATCGCCCAGTTGGAGCGCGAGAAGCGTGCCTTGGAGCGGGAGGTGTCGCGGCACCAGGCGTTGCTGCGTGCGGCGCAGCGCAGCGTGGGGGTGGTTCCGGCCAAGAAGGGAGGTGTTGGCGGGGCCAAGCGAAGGCAGCGCGGATCCCGTGGTGGGACGGTGCTCAAGACGCTTCGCGAGGAGGCCTTGACCACGGAAGGAGGGACCGGTGGCGCGACCGACGAAGGGGCTTCATCTGATGGAGGCGATCGTGGCCAGCCCTGAAGCGCACGAGCGGGCCCAGGCGATCCTGTTGACGCTGGGGGGGACGTGGAGCGTGAGCGAGGCGATGGCGCACCTGGGTGTGGGGCGCACGCGCTTTGCGGAACTCCGGATGCAACTGCTCCAGGCCGTGCTGGAGGCGATGGAAGGCGGCGTGCGCGGGCGTCCGCGCCGCCGCGAGGATCCGCACGCCGAGCTGATCGCGAAGCTCGAAGAGGAGATCGCCGAGCTGACGCGCCTCCTGGATCGTGCGCGTACGGAGATCGAGCTCCTCTCGGGACCGGCGCAAGGTGCGGTGCTGGCGCACCGGGGCGGTGCGAAGTGAGGGCGGCCGTGCTGCCCGGCCAGGCGCTTCGGGATGCGACGGCGCTTCGCCGCGAGGCGACGACGAGTGGGTGCCAGGCGCACGCCCACGCCCCCGATGCCCTGGTGACGGCGGCGAAGGCCGCTGGCCGGTGCCTCACGACGATCCGGCGCTGGTGCCGGGCGGCGCTCACGGGCACGCTGGCGCCCAAGGTGCCCGGGCGTCGCCGGATCGAGGTGGACCGCGCCGTGCGCGTCGGCCTGTACCTCACGCTCCTGAGCCTGGGCGCCCGCACGAGCGAGCAGGTGCTGCGCGGCCTGTTCCACACCGTTCCCTTCTCCTACCTGCGTGACCTCAAGCGGCGCGTGAAGCGCGCCCAAGCCCGCCACGCCGGGTTGATGCGCGGGCATCTCGCCTGGCGTCAGGCCGGGCGGGTGTGGACGACGGACTTCACGGAGCCGAAGGCGACGCTGCCCGACGGCCACAACCGCCTGCTGCACGTGCGCGACCTGGCCAGCGGCGCCGTGATGGCCATCGTGCCGACGACGAACGAGCGGGCCGAGGATGTGCTCGCGCTGCTCGGAAGCCTCTTCGCCGTCCACGGCGCCCCGCTCGTGCTCAAGAGCGACAACGGAGGTGCCTTCCGGGCGCACGCGGTGCAGGCGCTGCTGGGCGCCCACGGGGTGACGTACCTGCCCTCGCCGGCCGACCGGCCGCAGTACAACGGCTCGTGCGAGCGAAGCGGCGGCCACGACAAGCTGCGCATCGAGGCGCAGGCCGCCGCCGACGGCCACCCCGGGGAATGGACCCCGAGGGACATCACGCGCGCCATGGCCGTGGCCAACGACGTGATGCGTCCCTGGGGGGCCAAGGGCCCGACGCGCGGCGAGGTGCTCGCGGCCGCGCCTGCAATCAGCGCCGAGGAACGGCGGACGTTCCAGGAAACCTACGCCCTCTTGCTCGCCCGCGAGGAAATGCGCTATACTCCCTCGCGTGGCACCACGATTCCCCGCTGCAAGAACGACGTTCTCCGGCGACGTGCCGTCAGGAACGCCCTCGTGCAGCTGGGTTACCTCACCATCCGGGGAGGGCCCGTTTCGACACCCTTTCCTGCCGGCCGCGAGGACAGCAATTCGTGAGGGGCACAGATGAGCGGTTACCTTCGACCACATGTCGCCCTCCACCGCGATCGTCCGATCCCTTCCTGCGAACCCGGACCGGGGGTGGACGCGAAGGGAACGCACGCCAGGGCGGATCGGTCGCGATCGGACGTGCGCGCGGAGTGCGGGGCCTGAAAGGGTACTCTCGTAGACTGGTGCGCCGCCGACCGCCGCGGAGGGTCCGATGCCCCGACTGACGATCCAGGAGACGGGGGAGCCCGTCGCGTACGACATCCTCGACGCCGAGGTGACGATCGGTCGCGGTGCGTCGAACGACATCCAACTCGCGGCGGCCGGCGTGAGCAAGCACCACGCCGTCCTCCGACGCACACGCGGCCGCGTCAAACTCGTCGATCTCGAGAGCCTGAACGGAACGCTCGTCAACGGCCGGTATCTCAACCAGCGCTGGTTGAGGAACGGGGACTCGATCCGGATCGGCGACGCGACGCTCGTGTTCGACGCCGACGGGGCCGAGGAGGGGCCGCCGGTCCAGGTTGCGGTTCGACCGAAGGTCGTTCCCGCGAAGGCCGCACCCGCCGCCGTCAAGCCGACGCCGGTGACCCCCGCGGTTCCGATGAAGCCGCGGGTCCCCGCCGCGTCCGCGGCGACGCCGGCCCGTCCGGTCGCGGCACGACCCGCTGCGGTCGCGCCCCCGCGACCGGCTCCGTCGCCGGTCCGCGCCGCGGCACCGGCGCCTGTGCGGCGCCGCAGCGACGACCTTCCGCCCGACGACGAGGGCGAGGAGCGGCGTCCGGGGCGGCGCCCGCCGAAGAAGGACAACACCGCGTGGATGGTCGTCGGGGCGATCGCGGGCGCCCTCGTGCTCGCCTACCTCGCGTTCTCGTTCCTCGGCGCCACCCGCTCCGGGAATCGACAGGTCCTGCACCACGGCATCGATCTGGCGCGTGCCGGCAAGTTCGAGGAGGCCCTGCGCGTCGCCGAGACCGAAGGCGAACGGGGCGGCGCGGACTACGACATCCTCGCCGACGAGATGCTGGTTTGGCGGGACGCCGTCGAAAGCCGCAAGAACTCCGCGATCGAGGACGAGTCGCAACGGTTCTGGAACGAGCAGATCGTCTTTCGCAGTCGCAGCCCGACGTTCAAGGCCGTCAACCCGATGACGCCCGAGCAGACCGTCCAGCGCATCCACGAGTGGCTCGACAAGTACCCGGGGACCCGGGCCGTCTACGCGTTCGCCGCGCTCGACGAGAAGACCATGGAGTTCTTCCGGCAACTCCTGCGTGAGCACCCCGATCCCGAGTACGTGCCGTCTCGCGTGACCGAATCGCTCGAACCGGTCATCGACGCGCTGCGGAAGGAACGTCGGTATCACACGGCGATCCAGAAGCTGAACGACGTCAAGGCCGTTGCGCCGCTGCGGATGACCCCGGAGAACTGGCGGACGTTCGAAGCGCAGTTGCGCCGATGGGAGCAGGACATCCGCGACATCGCACGACCCGAGATCCCCGGCGAGATGGCCCGCGCCAAGGCCCTCGTCGACGCCGGCGACCGTGCGAATGCCGAACGGAAGCTGAAGTCGATCCTTCGCCGCTATCCCCGCGACATGGTCCCCGACGCGATGCCGATGCTCGACGACCTGATGGGGGTCAAGCGCGTCGAGTGACGTCCGTCAAAGGATCGTCTTGCCGAACGCCGAGAGAATGAGTTCCACCGCGAGGCGGCCGGTCCGATTCGCCTCGTCGACGACCGGGTTCAGCTCGACCATGTCCATGGAGACGAGTCGTCCGCTGCGGGCGACCGCTTCGCAGGCCCAGTGCGCCTCCCGGTAGGAGAGCCCGCCGGGCACGGGCGTCCCGACCCCCGGTGCGTACTCCGGATCGACCCCGTCGAGATCGAACGACAGATGCACGCCGGCGGTGCCTGACGTGACACGGTCGAGCGCTTCGGCGAGGCAGGGCGCGAACCCCCGTTCGTCGATCTCCGACATCGTGTAGACGCGAGCACCGGAGCGGCGCACGAGGTCCGCCTCCTCCGCATCGACGCTGCGCACGCCGAGCAGCGCGGTGCGCTCGGGCGGGATGGCGGGGGAGCGCGCCGCGAGACGGCGGAAGGCGGGAAGTCCGTGCCCCAGCATGTGCGCGAGAGGCATCCCGTGGATGTTCCCGCTCGGCGTCGTCGTCGGCGTGTTCATGTCCGTGTGGGCGTCGATCCACAGCACGCCGATCGACTTGCCGCGCGCATGGAAGTGGTTGCTCACGCCCGCGATGCTGCCCATCGCGAGGGAGTGGTCTCCGCCGAGGACGAGCGGCAGCGCGCCCTTCTCCAGGGCCTGCTCGGTCGCTTCCCTCAGCCGCGTGCAGACGTCGAGGACCTCCTTCATGTAGCGCGCGTCCTCGCGGCCGGGACTCACGCTCTCCGGTTCGCGAACGTAGAGGCTGCCGCGCTCGAGCACCGACCAGCCGATCTCCGCGAGTCGGGTCCGCAGGCCGGCGATGCGAATCGCCGACGGCCCCATGTCGACGCCGCGGCGACCGGCACCGAGATCGATGTGGACTGAGAGGATGGACGTGACCCGGCGTCGGCGCATCGATGGCCCTCGCGGGCACCCTAGCGCGGCAGGCCGTCCGGGCCGCGCTTCGCGCGCACGAACGCCGCGACCCGCCGCGCGAACACCCGGCGGGTCAGGCCGGCTGGGGCCGATCCGGCCGCCCAGTACGCGCGCAGAACCCGCGCGGCGGCGACCGGTCCGAGCGGGTTCGAGGCGGCGAGTCGTCCGAGATCCCGCGCGCGCATCGACCACGGTACGCCGCGCACGCGAAGCGCGGCGCCGTCCAGATCGACGACCGTGAATCGGTCGGTGCCCTGGTCGTGTTGCCAGACGAGGTTCGGGCACTTCAGGTCGCGGTGACGGATGTCCGCGTCGTGCAGGCGTCGCAGGGCGCGACCGAGGCGTGCGAGCGCCGTGCGCTGTGCATCTCGATCGAGCGCGTCGAACGGCCCGTCCGCCTCGAGGGCGGCGTGCAGGTCGGCTCCGGCAACGAACTCGAACGCGGCGACGCTCGGTCCGCGCGGCGCGGCGATCGCGGCGAGCGCGAGCGGCGCCTCGAGATGTCGGTTGCGGAACGCATGGGCGAGGCGGAACGCCCGCATCGCGCGCGGCAAGCGCCCTGGTGCGACGGCGCGATACCGCTTCACGACGACCGTGCGCCCGTCCGGCAGCGTCGTGCGTCGAACCGCCCCGCCCGCCTTCAGCGGATCTCCCGAGTCGCCCTCGGAGAGGCGCGCCGCGAGCCAGCCTTCGATCGACGCGTCGGTCGCATCGAGGAAGCGGATCCCGCGTGCGGATCGTTCGGCGCACGTCGCGGCGAAGGTCGCAAAGTGCCGCCCGTCACGCGTGGCGCGGCGATCCCGGCCCTCTCGGTAGGCGCGTGCGCCCGCCCGGGGGGCGCGCTGGATCCGCCGCGCGAGCCGACGCGCCCGGCGGCGTGCCGAGTGCGGATCGAGTTCCCCGAGGAACGCCACCAACGCGCGGTGCCGCTGCGGGCGACGGGCGCCTTCGAGCAGCGCGTGCGCATGGCGGGCAAGCGAGGCGACGAGGTCGGGCGCGCCGATCCGCGCGCCGCCCGCATCGACGACGACGACCTCGCCGTCCGCGCCGATCGCGAGATTGGCCGCGTGCAGATCGTGTGCGACGAGACCCGCGCGATGGGCGCGCCCGAGCGCGCGCGCCACGCGGCGCACCAGGTCGGCGCTGGCGCGATCGACCCGCGGCAGCGGGGCGAGATCGGAACGCCAGCCGGTCACGAGGAGGTCCGGATCGGCCGACGAGGCGAGAGGCGTCGGGGCGGCGACGCCCGCGGCGCCGAGCCGCTGCAGCACGACCTCCTCACGCGGACCACGCGCTCCGCGCAGCACGGCGCGCGCGCGATCCGTCGCACGATCCGGCCGCTGCCACTTGACCGCGACCTCGATCGCGCCGTCCGGTCCCGGCAGCAGCCCGCGCAAGACGACCCGCATCGGCCGCGCCCGGCCGACGAGCGTGAACCCCTCGATCTGCGGCCATCCGTCGGGGCGCATCCGGGCGCGCAGCGCCGCGAGGACCGTCGCGCGTCGTTCGCCAACAGACGGGTCCATGGGCGTATCCTACGCCCGCCGCGGTCGGCTTCCGCGGACCGGCCGGGAGTCGCACGGTGCTACGCATCCAGCGCGCGCTGCTGCTCGAACTCGCTGTGGCCCTTTTCCTGATCGCAACCGTCGTGTCGGCGGCCGTGTTCCTCGGCTCGACGATCCACCTGCTTGCCGACGGGGCCGGCGCGGTCGGCGCCGAGCTCCTCCTCGAACTCCTCCCGAAGCTGTTTCCGGTCGCGTTCTCGTTCAGCCTGCCGTTCTCGTGGCTTGCCGCCGTCGCGATCGTGTTCGGGAGATGGATCTCCGATCACGAGTTGACCGCGCTGAAGG
Source organism: uncultured Planctomycetales bacterium (assembly GCA_964586025.1). Classification (GTDB taxonomy): domain Bacteria; phylum Planctomycetota; class PLA2; order PLA2; family JAEUHO01; genus JACKGW01. Next base: position 29,489 of record CAZPGF010000015.1, on the reverse strand, counting down.
CGGCGGGCGTGCGGCCGCGGACGCTCGCCCTGCCGATCATCGCGGCCGGCGCGGCGCTCGCCGTGTTCGGCATGCACTTCAACGCGCACGTCGTGCCGACGTCCAGTCGGCAGGTGAAGGCGGGGCTTCGCGAGATGGTGCCGCAGTTCCTCGCGTCGCTGCGCGGAAGCGATCGAAGCGTGCTGATGAGCCGCGGTCGCCTCTCCTTCGAACGGTGGGCCGACGGTGCGTTCCACAACGTCGAGATCGACCGCCGGCGCGAGGACGGGCACCTCCGGCAGAAGGCGTGGGCGCGCAGCGTGAAACTCGTGCCCCAGCAGGGCGACGAGGAGGCGGTCGGCCTCGTGTTCCACCTGGAGGACGCGATCGTGATGACCGCCGAGGACGACGGCAGTCGCAACGTCGAGCGGGAGGACGCGGCCCGGATGCCGATGGGGCGCATTCACTCGATCGCGGCGTCCACGGGCTTCAACGAGTTGTTCGGTGCGGCGCCCTTCCAGTACCGCGACCGCGACATGACGGTGCCCGAACTCGCCTACGTGGTCGCGCGGGGAGGCGTCGCACGCGCGTCGGCGACGCGTGCGCGGACCCGGCTCCACGGCCTGCTCTCGCTCGGTGCCAGCACGTTCTTCATGGGACTGTTCGCCGTGGCGATGCTGCTCGTGGTGCCGCCGACCGGCCGCCGCGTGCGTGACTTCAACCTCTGCTTCCTTCCCTGCATCCTGACGTTCTTCCCGCTCTACGTGATCGGCGCTCCGCTGGCCCGCGACCAAGGCTGGCCACCGTGGCTCGCGCTGTGGCTCTCGAACGGCGTTCTGGCGCTCGCGGCGTTCGCGTTGTTCCTGTTCGGTCGGAGGCGCTGAGGTGCGCAAACACGATCGGTACGTGCTCGGCCATTACCTCGCGACGTTCGTCGCCGTCGTCGCGTTCTTCACGTTGATCGTGGTCGTGATCGATCTGGCCGATGCGGCAGGGAAGTTCGCACGACAGTGGGGGAGCGTGAAGGACGCCGGATACCAGCCGTGGGCGCTGCTCGGTGAGTACTACGCGACGATGCTGCCGTTCATCTGGATGAGGATCCTCCCGTTCGCGGTCGCGATCGCGACGGCCTTCTGTCTCGCACGGCTCGCGCGGCATCAGGAACTGGTTTCGCTGCCGTTGACCGGCGTGTCGCTGCGCCGTGTCGTCCTGCCGATCGTGCTCGCCGGAGTCGGCGTCGCCGGCGCGATGGCTGTCGCCCAGGCCTACCTCGTCGCGCCGGCCGCACAGCGCCACGCCTTCCTCCGCCGGGTTCTGGAGAAACGGAGTCCGAACCGTGTCACGAAGGTGCCCCACTTCCACGATCCGAAGGGGGCGCGGCTGACGATGGACGCCTACCTGCCGCTCGACCGCCGGATGGAGTCGGTCTGGGTCAGCCTCTGGGGGCAGCACGGACTCGTCGAGACGCAGTGGTACCCCGAACTCGCGTGGGAGCCCGCCGATGAGTCGTGGCGCGCGCCGCGGGGGGGCGAACGGATTCCGATCCAGGCGGGAGGGACCGACGCGGTGAGACGACCGATCGACGTCGGCGCGCGCGCCCCGATCGAGGCGTCGCTCGCGTTGCTCGAGGTGTCGTTGACGGTGACCGACAACCTCGGGCGGTCCTTCGGCGAGGCTAGCGAGTTGATGCGGGCGCATCCCCAGGATCCTCGCCTGACGATGGCGTTCCATCAGCTTGTCGCGACGCCGGTCTCGGCCGTCGTGCTGTTGCTGCTCGTGCTGCCGTTCTCGGCGCACGTCGGCCGGAGACGATCCTCGACCGCGCCGGGCATGGCGGCCGCGCTCGGTCTCGGTGCGCTGTTCTTCGGTGCGACGCAGGTCTGCCTGGGTCTCGGCGCCGGCGGCGGGCTGAATCCAGTCGTCATGGCATGGCTTCCCACGGTCGTCTTCGCCAGCCTCGGCCTTGCGTTCTTCCTCACGCTCGACGCCTGACGCCGCCTCGTGGCCGGGGAACGAACGTCTCGGCCCGGCGGCCCCACGATCCACGTACGCGGACGCGGATCGGACGATTCCAGGCATGATGGAGGGGTGAGCCCCCGCGAACGTCAGCGTCCGTACGCCGATCTGTCCCGCCCGCAGCGGGTGCAGGTGTTCACGGTCGCACCGGAGGAGGGCGGCGAGCGCCTCGATCGCGTGCTCGCGCGGCACGTGACGTGGAAGAGCCGCAACCAACTCGTGCGCATGGTGCGCGACGGCGCGGTGCGCGTCGCCGGTCGTGCGAGCAAGCCCGCCGCGCGCGTCCGTCCGGGCGACGTCGTCGCGATGGACGTTCCGGTCGAGCCGGACGCGCCCGAGCACGAGACCTTCGACGACCTGGTGATCCTGTTCGAGGACGAGCACGTCGTCGCGGTCGACAAGCCCAGCGGCATGGCGGTTCATCCGGCGGGGCGCCTTCGGCACGGGACGCTGATCAACAAGTTGCACGCCCGTTTCCGCGACGCCGATCCCAGCCGCGACCGCGTCCCGCGCCTCGGGCATCGCCTCGACATGGACACGAGCGGCGTGGTCCTGGCGGTGCTCGACCGCTTCACCGACGCGCAGGTCACGGACCTGTTCACGCGACGCGACGTCCGCAAGACCTACCTGGCGATCGTCGAGGGGCACCCCCCGGACGCGGGCGAGATCGTGCAGCCGATCGGACCGGATTCCACGTCCGGTACCGACATCCACATGGGCGTCCGAGCGGACGGACAGGACGCGCGAACGACCTACCGTGTGATCGAGCGGTTCGCGCGCCACACGCTCGTGGAGCTGCGCCCGCATACCGGACGCACCCACCAGTTGCGCGTCCACATGGCTTGGCTCGGGCATCCGCTCGTCTGCGACCACCTGTACGGCGATTGCCGGCCGTTGTTCGCGAGCACGGTCGATCCGACGCTCTCCCCGGGGGCGGACGCCGTGTTGCTCGAGAGGCTCGCGTTGCACGCCCACCGACTCGAGATGCCGCATCCGCGCGGCGGTGCCGCGCTCGATCTCGTCAGTCCGCTGCCGCCGGATCTCGTCGCGGCGGTCGATGCGCTGCGGCGACTCCGTCCCGGGGTGCCCCGATGCGCCTGAACGAGGCCGCGCGCCGCCGTCTCGTCGCCCTTGCGCGTGGCCGGGGCGAGCCCGGCCTGTTCCTGCTCGAAGGCGTCAAGTCGATCCACGACGCCCTTGCGACGGGGCACGTCGTCGAGGTGTGGCGCCGGGAGGACCTGGTCGCCGACATCGCGATCCCGTTCGACCAGGCGTGCGCGGACGCCGGCGTGCCCCTCGGGCTCGCTCGCGCGGCGGACTTCGGTCGATTGGGCGACGTCAAGTCGCCGCAGGGCGTCGTCGCCGTCGTGCGCGACGTCCGTCGTGAGCCGGACGACGTGTTCGCTCGGCCGGGGTGGATCCTCTGGCTCGACGGGCTGCAGGATCCCGGCAACGTCGGCGCGGCGTTGCGTGTCGCCGCCGCGTTCGGCGCGGCGGGCCTGCTCGTCAGCGACGACGGGGCCCATCCTCTCGGGTCGAAGGCGCTGCGCGCGTCGGCGGGTCTGGCGCTCTCGCTCCCGTTCGCGCGCGGGCGCCCGGCCGCGCTCGCGGGCGCGGTGCGGTTGGATGGTCGGAGACCGTACCTGCTCGACGCGAACGGCGAGGACGTGTTCGTCGCGGCACGGTCGATTTCGACGCCCGGCGTGCTGATCGTCGGCAGCGAAGGCCGCGGCGCGAGCGAGGCGGCGCGCGAGCTCGATGCGACGGTGCTCGCCATCCCGATCGCGCCCGGCGTCGAGTCGTTGAACGCCGCCGTCGCGCTGGGCATCGCGTTCGCGGTGCTCGCACGAAAGTCGCCCGCTTGACGCCCCGCGCCAAGCGAGGAGGCCGGGTCGAGGGGTGGCCTGGGCGCGTGGTCCGGGTCGACGCGCGAGGTTGTCTCGTCCGCCTCGACGAGGCCCACGCCGAACTCACCGGAAGCGGCCGCGAACTGTGGTGCGCGGTGCGCGGTCGCTTGCACCTCGACGCACGGCCCGGGCAGGTCACGCCCGCAGTGGTCGGCGATCGCGTCGTCGTCCACTGGTCCGGCGAGGACCGCGGCGCCATCGACCGGCTCGAGCCGCGTCGCACGGCGCTCTCGCGGCCCAAGACTCGCCGCGAGCGCGTCGAACACGTGATGGCCGCCAATGTCGATCGGGTCGCGATCGTCGGCTCGGCGGCCGATCCGCCCTTCAATCCGGCGCTCGTCGATCGGATCCTCGCGGTGGTCGAGTGGTCGCACCTCGATGCCCTGCTCATCGTGAACAAACTCGATCTCGTCGGCGAGTCGCCCTCCGAACTCGCCGTCTACCGCGACCTGGGCTACGAGGTGATCGAGACGAGCGTCGTGGACGGCCGTGGGATCGACGAGTTGCGCCGCGCCCTGGTGGGTCGCGTCACCGTCGTCACCGGACACAGCGGCGTAGGCAAGTCGTCGCTTCTGAACGCGGTGCAAGGGGGGCTCGGGCTCGCGGTCGGTGCCGTCAACGTCGTGACCGGGCGCGGTACGCACACGACGACCGCGGCCACCTGGGTGGATCTCGAAGGCGGTGGCGCCGTGATCGACACCGCCGGGATCCGCGAGTTCGGGCTGTTCGGGATCGCGCGGCGCGACGTCGGCTGGTTGTTCCGCGACATCGCCCGGATCGCCGCGAACTGCCGCTATCCCGACTGCTCGCACACGCACGAACCGGGTTGCGACGTGTTGGCCGCCGCCGAGGACGGGCGCCTCGCACCCTTTCGCTTCGATTCCTACCTGCGGCTCATCGAGAGCCTGGACGAAGCGTGACCGTCCACGCGAGGCCGACACGGCGGCTCGAGCGCCCCCGATCTGCGAAGCCGCACGTCCGTAGGGTCAGAGGCTCCTCGAACGGACATGGCCGCGCACCGCGCCTGCGAGGTAGAGGCTTCCCGTCGCGAGCACGACGCCGCTGCGTCCGGCGATGCGGCGCGCGCGCGCGAGGGCGCTCGCCGGGTCCGGCGAGCACTCGACGCGACGTCCGTGGAGGCGTTCGATGATCGCCGCCGTTTCGCGCGCGGGCCGTGCACGAGGGCTGCCCACCTGCGTCGCGACGACGGCGTCGGCCCACGCGGCGAACGGGGCGAGAATCCGCCCCGCATCCTTGTCCTTCAACAACGCCACGAGCAGCACCCGAGGCCTCTCGTCGGGGAACGCCTCACCCATCCCCTCGACCGCGGCCGCCGCGGACGATGGCGTGTGCGCCCCGTCCACCACGACGCGCGGTGCGCGTTCGCAGGTTTCGAGGACCGCCGGAAGTCGCGCGCCGACGTAGGGCGCGTCGAGATCACCCGCCGCGAGCCCGATCTCGCGAAGCGCCTCGTAGGCGAGCAGCGCGTTCTCGGCGACGGGCCGACCGATCGCGGGCAGATCGACGGTTCGCTCGCCGTCCCTTGTAGCGAGCGTCGCGCGGCCCCGACCTCCCGGAAGGACCTCGGTCCGGCGGACGGCGATGTCGCGATCGAGGCGCACGCAGCGCGCGCCGCGTTCGCGCGCGATGCCCTCGATCACGTCGGCCGCCGAGCCGCGTGCGCCGAGCACGAGCGGTACGCCCGGCTTCACGATCCCGCCCTTCTCGACGGCGATCGCCTCGACGGTGTCGCCGAGCAGCCGCACGTGTTCGAGTTCGATGTGGGTGATCACGGTCACGCGCGGGACGACGACGGTCGTCGCGTCGAGGCGTCCACCGAGTCCCGTCTCCAGCGCGACGGCGCGGGTGCCGGCCGTGCGGAATACGATCCACGCCAGCGCGACGGTGACTTCGAAGAACGTGGCCGCCTCGGACGTCCCGAGACGGGCTTCCAGGTGGGGACGCAGCGTCTCCGCGGCGGCCGCGAGCCGGTTGTCGTCGATCGTCGTGCCGTCGATCGCGATGCGCTCCGCCAGGTCCTCCAGGTGGGGCGAGGTGAACAGACCGACCGGACCTCGTCCCGCCCGTCCGAGCGCGTGCGCCGCCAGACGAACGACGCTGCCCTTGCCCTTCGAACCGGCGACGTGCAGCACGTCGCCCGAACGAGCCTGGGGATCGCCGAGGTCGGCGAGGAGTCGGCGCACGCGCTCCAGGTCGAAGCTGGCGCGCACGCCGCGGAGCGGCAGCCGCTCCTCGTAGTTCGTCGCCGCCGCGAGCATCCGCGCGAGATCGGCGCGACTCCTGATCGCGGCCGGGAGGACGGGTGGCTCGGGCGGCACGGCGCACACGCTACTCCCCGGCGCCGAGCGCGGTCGCGTTCCGTGGTACCGTGCCGCCCGTCGCCGATCGCTTCCGACCCGCCGGAATCCGCGTCCATGTTCGAAGATCTCAAGAGGCAAGTCGCGGCGGGAAGCGGGCGCGAACGTGCCCGCCTGATGGTGGGCGTTGCGCTGTGCGTGATTCTCGGCACGACCATCTACGCCGGGTCGCGCTTCGGCGCCCGCACGACGGGTCCCTCCACCGTTCCCGAGGAGGTCGAGACCGCGACGCCGGTCGAGCCGCTGCGGCTGGACCGCGACGAACTCGCGAAGGACGCCGAGGGCGACGAGCCGTTCCGCTGGTCGGTCGCGGCGTTCCTGCGCGTGGACGCGGCGTTGAAGGCGGCCGGGGCGTTGCCCATCGACGACGGTCCGCAGGCCGTCGACGAACTGGTCGCGCACCCGTTCGACACGTTGCGCGGGGAGTTCGTCCAGGTCCGTGGCGAGGTCGTCGCGCTGGCGCAGGAGGGGTTCCTTCGCGACGGCCGTCCCGCGGGCCCCGGTGAGGACCCGGCGCGCGTGTTGCAGATCGCGGTCCTCCGTGGCCGGGGCGGCGGACACGTCCTCCTGGCGCGGCCGACGCTCCGCGACGACATCCTTCCGGGGCAGCCGTTCCTCTACGAGACCGACACGATGCGCGCGATGCCGCTGCGGATCGGCGATGTGGCGCGCGCCCGCGGAATCGTCGTGCAGCAGCGTCAGGGCACCTTCGAGAACGTCGCGGTCGCCGATCCGTCGCCGGCCCTGTTCGCGCTGCAGTTTCGCCAGGACGTCGCACCCGACGAGCGACTTTCGACGATCCAGGATCCGTCCGAAGCGGATTGGGAGGACGTTCTCGATCGCACCTGGGCCGAGACCCGCGTCTGGGGGGAACCGGCGATGCTGCAGGTCGTGCGCTGGGCGCGCGAGGTCGGGCCCGCGGAGTTGGCCGCGCGGATTCGAGACGGGCGGCTTCCCTGGACCGTGTGGGATCAGGACACCTTCTCCCGTTGGGGCGCCGAGGTCGATGCGACCGAGGGCGAGCGGCCGTTCACCGAGGGCGCGCGCGGCAAGGTGTTCCGACTCGACGTGATGATCGGCAGCGTGATTCAGCAGGGCTGGGCGCAGATCCCCGCCAATCGCGAAGGCATCGACGACCTCCTCCTCTGGGACGTGATGGCCGATCGCTACTACAACCGCGTCCTGCGCACGTTCGTGCCGTTCCCCACCGATGCGTTCCCGCCGCTCAAGGGACGTCGCAAGGAGCACGTGCACCTCTACGGGATGTTCGTGAAGAACTGGACCTATGAGATGAAGGTGGCCGATCCCGTGCGCAAGGTCCCGATGGAGATCACCGTCCCGACTTTCGTCGTGCTGCACGCCGAGCCGCATCCGGAAGGGGCCGATCTCGACTCGCAGCGCGTGCTCGGTTGGATCCTGCTGGGGCTGCTCTCGTTCGCGCTTCTGTTCTATTGGGTCGTCGCGAGACCGGCGCGACGCGCCGAGAGACACAGCGAAGAGCATCGGCTGGCGCTCAAGCAGCGGCGCCGAAAGACCGCTGGACCGACGCCGGAGCGCGACCCCGGGCCGGCATGATTCGCCTCGTCACGCCGTCGGGCCCGACCGAGATGGTCGTCGCGTCGGGAATCGCACGCGACCTCGTCAACTGGGTGCGCCGACTCGCGCCGCGCGCCGATCGCATCGGGTACCTCGTGGACGAGCGGGTGGACGCCCTGCATCCGGCACCCGAATGGCCCGATGACGTGGAGACGGTCGTCGTGAGGCTCCCGGCGGGCGAGGCCGCCAAGCAGCGCGACGTCCTCGCTCGTGCCCAGGACGCGCTGCTGGATCTGCGGCGCGATGAGCCGGTCGTCGTTCGCGGCGGCGGCGCCGCGCTCGATCTCGGCGGATTCGCGGCGGCCACGGTGCGGCGGGGCCTTGGCTGGATCGCCGTTCCGACGACGGTCGTGGGCATGGCCGATGCGGCGCTCGGCGGCAAGACGTCGATCAACCATGCTCGAGGCAAGAACCTGCTGGGCGTGTTCCATCCGCCCTCGTTCGTCGTCGCCGATGTCGATCACCTGACGACCCTGCCCGAACGCGAGATCCGCGCCGGGCTCGCGGAGATCCTGAAGTGCGCGCGGATTGGCGCGCCGGGCCTCCACGGGCTGCTCGCGGCGGGTCCGCCCCGTGACAGCGGTGCGTGGGTCGAGGTGATCGAGTGCGCCGCCGCACTCAAGGCGTCCCTCGTGGAGCAGGACGAGCGCGATCACGGCGTGCGGCGCTGGCTGAATTACGGACACACGATCGGTCACGCCCTCGAACGCTGCCTCGGTCCCGAGATGATCCGGCACGGGGAAGCCGTCGCGCTGGGTATGGTCGCGGCAGCGCACATCGCGGCAGATCGCGAGATGATCTCGCCCGCCGAGGCGGCGCGACAGACCGCGGAGTCGGAGCGCCTCGGACTGCCGGTGCGGAGCCCGATCGCGATCTCGCCCGCGGCGATCCTCGACGCATTGCAGGAGGACAAGAAGCGCGGCAGCGCGCGTCGGCATACGTTCGTGTTGCCGGTCGCGGCGGATCGCGTCGTCGTCGTCGACGACGTCACTGACTACGAAGTGCTTCGCGCGCTGCGCTCGTTGGTGCCGTGAGCGCTACGCCTTGAGTTCGCGGCGCCACGACTCCTGGTCGCGGACGAACTGCTCGAGGTGGACGCGATCCTCGTCGGAGATCTCGCCGTAGCGGACTCGCGCCGTCAGGCTCGGGCCATCGTCGTCGGTCTGCTCGCCGACCTCCACGACGCTGCCGATCATCTCGAAGTAGTGGTCCTTCACAGCGAACGGCTGCCGGAACTTCAACTTCAGGTCGGCTCCCGACTTGAGGAACCCGCGCACCGGGTTCGACGGGTCGGCCTTGTCGAGTTCGTAGCGGAACAGCAGGCCGTCCTCGTAGAGCGTGACGATCCGTCCGACCTGGTTCGGCGCGTCCTCGTCCTTCTCGGTGTTCGCCGGGCGGAACAGGATCGGCACGCTGCCGGTCAGCGCGGCGTCCTGTTCGCCGCCCTCGAGGTCGAGTTCGCCGATGTCCACGCCCTGTTTCAGGTGCATGAGCGCGGACTCGACCGAGTCGAACACGCGGAAGAGCGAGTCCAGCCCGAGCGTCGCGAGGGTCTTCTTGACGAACTTGCTCGGACGCGCGAGCAGCATCTCGCCGCCCTCGCTCGTCAAGCGCTTGCGCGTCTTGATCAGGTAGCCGAGCGCGGCGGAGTTGATGAACTTCAGCAGGAAGCAGTCGAGGATCAACTGCCGGTCCCCGGCTTCGATCATCGTGTCGATGTGCTCGCTGAAGCCCGGCAGGTTGAAGGAGTCGAACTCCCCGACAAACCGCAGGATCACAATGTCGTCGAACCGGCGCTTCTCGAGCTTCATGGGCTCCCTCCCGCTCCGCGGAGCGCGGCGGCGCTCCGGGGTGCGGCATCGTACTCGCACGACGCCGAATGGGTACGCCCGGTCGGACGGGGAGTCAGCCCTTGCCGGCGCGCTCGAGCGCCTCGTCGACGAGGCTGTCCGGGGAGACGCCCTCGGACTCGGCCTCGAAGGAGAGCACGATGCGGTGCCGAAGCGCGGAGCGCGCCAGCGTGCGCAGGTCGTCGCGCGCGACGGCGAGCCGCTCCGCCGCGAGCGCGAGGTGCTTCCCCCCGAGCACGAGCGCCTGGGCGGCCCTCGCCGACGCGCCGTAGCGGACACAGCGGCGGACGAGAGGACCCGCTTCGGGCGCGTCCGGCCGGGTCGCCGCGATCAGGCGAGCAACCCACGTCCGGACACGGCCGCCGAGGGGGACCTGCCGCGCGAGGTCGCGCATCGCGCGGACCCGCGCCCCGTCGAGGATCGTCCGCGCGGCCGGCACGTCCGCGCCGGTCGTCCGGAGGAGGATCGTCTCGATCTCCTCCGGTCCGGCTGGCGGGACGAGGACCTTGAGCAGGAAGCGGTCGAGTTGGGCCTCGGGCAGGGGGTAGGTCCCCTCCATTTCGATCGGGTTGACGGTCGCCAGGACGACGAACGGGTCCGGCAGAGGAAAGGTCCGGCCGCCGGCGGTGACCTGGTGTTCCTGCATCGCCTCGAGCAGCGCGCTCTGCGTCTTCGGGGTCGCACGGTTGACCTCGTCGGCGAGGACCAGGTTCGCGAACACCGGACCCTGGCGGAACGAGAACTCACGGCGGCCGTCGCGTTCCTCGACCAGGAAGGTGCCGACGATGTCGGCAGGCATCAGATCGGGCGTGCACTGGATCCGGCCGAGGGAAAGGTCGAGGGCCGCGGCCAGCGTGCGGACGAGCAGCGTCTTGCCGGTCCCCGGGGGACCCTCGAGGAGAAGATGTCCACCCGCGAACAACGCGAGGATCGCCGCATCGATCACCGGTTGCTGGCCGACGATCACGCGCGCGACCTCGTCGCGGAGCCGTGCCACGTCGCGCGCGTAGGCGGCGACGGCGGCGGCGGCATCGGGAACGTCCAGGGTCTCGGCCACGCCGTCCTCCCGGGGGGAAGCGGTCACTCTACGCCGGGGAACACGGGGAACCGGAACAGGTCACGGGCGGCGCGAGTGGTCCGCTCGGCGACGATCTCCGGAGCGACGCCGTGGAGGCGCGCGAGGGCCTCGGCGGTGTGGACGACGTAGGCCGGTTCGTTGCGCTTGCCGCGCTGCGGCACCGGCGCAAGAAACGGCGCGTCGGTCTCGACGAGGGCGCGATCGAGGGGTACGACGCGGGCCGACGCACGGACGTTCTCGCCCTTCGGAAAGGTGAGGATCCCCGCGAACGAGACCAGGAAGCCGCGATCGAGATAGCGACGGGCGTGGTGGGGTCCGCCGGTGTAACAGTGGATGACGCCGCGCAGACCGTCGAACTCCGAAACGATCCGATCGACATCGTCGTAGGCCTCCGTGCGGCCGTCCTGATCCCGGATGTGGACGATGACCGGAAGGTCGTGCTGGACCGCGAGGGCGCACTGCGTGCGGAACGCGAGGCCCTGCGCCTCGCGCGAAGCCGTCTCGCGGTAGTAGTCGAGGCCCGTCTCGCCGACCGCGATGTAGCCACCCTCGCCGAGGAGTGTCGCGAGTCCGCTCAACGCCTCGCGCGGGTCGTCGGGGAGGTCGTTCGGGTGGAGCCCCGCGGTCGGTGAAAGGTGGGGCGAGGTCGCCGCCAGCGCCTTCGCGCGGCGCGCATCGTCCAACGATGTCGCAACGACGACGGCGTTCTCGACCCCGGCCGTGCCCATCCGGTCGAGTACCGCCGGTAGGTCGTCCGCGAAGTCCGGCCACGTCAGATGGCAGTGCGAATCGACGAGCGCGGCCTTGGTCATGCGTCCAGCGTACGGCGTACCCCGCGTCCGTCGCGGGACTACACTGGGCGCCCGAGGAGGTTCGTCCATGACGTGGTCGCCGCGTCCCGCGTCCGGTCGCGCGACGTTCGGCTGGGTGCCCTGGATCGCGGTCGCGTTGCTCGCGGCGTTCTCGCTGACCCAGCTGGGATCACGGGCATCGACGCGGAGCGACGGATCCGAGGCGCGTCCGACCGACCCGCCGATCGTTCCATCCACTCCGCCGGCGCCGCCCCTCGATCGCCTCGTCGCCTTCGACGACGAGGTCCTCGCCGCGTTCGAGGCGGCGCGTCAGAGCGACGAGGCGCTCGTCGTCGAGCGCCGCTCGCTCGCCGTCGCGCGCGAAGCGGTCCGCCGGCTCGAGATCGAGCGGGATGCGTTGCGTGCCGCAGCCGCCGCCGCAGCCGCCGACGTCGCGGCGGCGTCGCGCCACGAGCCGATCGAATCCCCGGCGCTCTCGGCGGCACGCGCCCGCATCGAGGCGCTCGAGGCCGCGCTTGCCTCGGCCGGAGCATCGCGTTGGCGAGACGTGAACGACGCCGATCCCGCGACGCGCGAGGCCGCGATCGCCGCCCTCGTCGAGGGCGGGCCCGACGAGGCGCGGCTCATCGCCGACCTCAAGCCTTCGACGTTCGCAAGGAGCGCACGCTTCGAAGGCGGGCCCGACGAGGCGCGGTTCATCGCCGACCTCGGTTCCGACAACCGCGAGGCGCGGCGTGCGGCGCGCGCCCTGTTGCTCGCCGTGCCCGAGACGCCGCGGCGGGGCCTCGCCGCCGCGGCGCTGGCCGCGGCGTCCCGCTGGGCGGACAGCGCGTTGTTCGACGCGATCGGCCCGCGGCGAGCGTTCCAAGCGGTCGCTCGCGACATCCCGGGCGAGGTCGCCGGAGGCTCCGGACCCCTGCTCGCATGGACGGCCGGGCGCGCGCCCGCCTGGACCTCCGAGGAACGGACCGCCGCCGTCGAGACGCTGCTCGCCGCGACGAGTGACGACCGCACGGCCGCCCTCGCCTGGCGACTTCTGGCGCGCATCGAGCCCGCCCGTGTCCTCGCGGCGCAACCCGGTCCGTACGACGGGACGACCCCGGCGGCCATCGTCGAAGCGCTGGCGCGCCTCGATGCGCTCAACCTGCCCGCCGGCACCGAAGCGGTCGCGGCCCGCGCGTTCCTCGCCTCCGATCCGGCGCTTCGTCGCGCGGCGGCCGTCGTGCTGCGCCGAGTCGCCGGCGAGCGATTCGACGGCGATCCGGCGGCCTCCGCCGCCGCCCGCGAGGCGGCGGTCCTGAGGCTCGGCGCTCCCGTCCCGCGATGACGACCGCTGCCCTCGTCCCTCCCGTGTGGCGTGCGCCGCTCGCCGCGACCCTCCGCGATCCTCGCCTCGCGGCGCTGCAGGAGAGGATCGCGGCGGAACGGGGGCGCGGCGTGACGATCCTTCCTGCCGCGGGCGAGGTGTTCGCCGCCCATGCGGCGGTGGCACCCGACGACGTGCGCGCGGTGATCCTCGGCCAGGATCCGTATCCGACCCCCGGACACGCGCATGGGCTCGCGTTCTCGTTCCGCGGCCGCGGCGCGCTGCCGGCGTCGCTCCGCAACATCCATGCGGAGGTCGGTCGCGATCTCGGCGTCGACATGTCGGGCGCGGGCGGTGATCTCACCCCCTGGGCGCGCCAGGGCGTCCTCCTGCTGAACACGGTCTTGACCGTGCGTGCGGGAGAACCGGGCAGCCACCGCGGACTCGGATGGGAGCGCTTCGCCGAGGCGACGGTCGATGCGCTCGTCGCCCGTGAGCGGCCGATCGTGTTCCTCCTGTGGGGCAACGATGCGCGTCGCATGGCGCAACGTGTGCGCGCGCCGCATCTCGCGCTCGAAGCGGGGCATCCGTCGCCGCTTTCGGTCCGGCGATTCCGCGGGTGCGCGCACTTCTCGCGGGCGAACGCGTTCCTCGGCGACGACGCGATCGACTGGACGGCCATCGCGCGCGCCGGGGCGCGGCGATGACCGAGGAAACGCATGGCATCCGACTGATCCACGACGACGTGGAGCACGTCGTCGCCCGGCGTTGTCCGGTGGGGCACCCGCTCGTGCTGCGATGCCGTCCGATTCGCGCGGGGAGCGGGCGCCTCGTCCCGTTCCCGACGTTGTGGTGGCTCGCCTGCCCGCAGGTGATCGAAGCGGTGTCACGGCTCGAGCACGCCGGCTGGATCCATCGCTTCGAGGAGCGCCTCGCTCGCGAGCCGGAGGCGCGCGCCGAGATCGAGGCCGATCACGACGCCTACATCGCGGAGCGCTGGGCGCTCACGACCGAGGCCGAACGTGCCGGTCTCATCGCCGCGGGGCACGCCGCGAGCCTGCTCGAGCGCGGGATCGGCGGGATCCGCGACCGGCGGCGCGTGAAGTGCCTCCACCTCCACGTCGCGCATCACCTCATGCGCGGCAGCCTGATCGGTCGCTGGGTCGACGAGTTGGCGCCGATCGTTCCGTGTCCATGATGGGAGCGCCCCATCGTCTCGAACGAACCCGTCCCGCGTCGCGTACCGCGGCGGCGGACGTCCGTCCCACCGAATGGAGAAGTCCCATGCGCCTTGCCCTCCTCGCGTGCATCGCCCTCCTGTCCTCGGTTCTCTGCGCCCCCCGCGCGGGTTTCGGCGACGGGGCCGCTGCGCCGGTCGCACCCGAGCCCGTGCTGACCGTCGCCGAAGGCGGTGATCCGATCCCGGACGACGCGCGCGCGATCGCGTTCCCCTGGATCGGCAAACAGTCCGTGCTCTGCGTCGGTGACAGCGTCGAGCGTCAGATCGCCTTCATCGACTTCAGCAGCGAGAAGAACGAGGCGGACGGATCGGCGAACCTCGGCGCGGTGTCGTTCGACGAGAAGCGTGTCTGCTCAGGCTCGTTCGTCACGGCGGCGAAGTCGCTCCGCACCGGCCACGCCTATCGCGATCAGAAACTCTTGAGCGAGGATTGGCTCCACGCCGAGAAGCACCCGACGCTCGGCCTCACGATTCGCGGGATGAAGCGCCTGAAGCCGACGGTCTGGGAGGTCGTCGGCGCGTGGACGATGCGCGGCGTGAGCAAGGACGTGACGTTCCAGGTGAACGCGCGGTACGTCGGCGAGATGAGGAACGTCGGCGATCGGGTCGTCCGCATCACCGGGCGCTTCGACCTCGACTTCGCGGACTTCGGAGTCGGCGGCGACTCGCTGGGCTCAGCCGCGGTGGCGCGGGTATGGACGGTCGATGTCGGCTTGCTCGGCGTGATCACGGAGTGACGCGAGGGTGGCGCGGCACCTCGCGTTCGCCGCGCTCGCGGTACTCCTGATCGCCGCGGCGGTCGACACCCTGTTCGGGATCGACGTCGAGTACGTGATGGAGCCTCTCGACCCCGATGCGGTCGCGGCGGGGTTCGTGCCCGGAGACGACCCGGCCCGTCGCTACGGCGTGCCGGTCCCCGGCGGCACCGAGCGAGTCCTCCTCGCGGACCGCTCGGGGGTCGTTCGTCCCCCGGAGGCGCCGGACCGCGCGCTCTGGATCCTGCGGCCTTTGGGCGAGCGCCCCCGGAGCGCTCGCGCGCTCTGGGTCGTCGCGCTGGGACTTTCGGTCGCGCTGCTCGTGGCCCGTGGCGCGCTGCGCGCGGTCGGGGGCGCGGGGAGGCGCGGCCCGTAACATCACGGCCCCGCCCGTTGCCTAACGGGAGGTGGAGGATCCATGGCAGCCAAGCGACGGCCGGCCCGGCGCATCGCGCGACGGGTCGCTTCGACGGCCCCGAGCGTGAGCGCGGCGCACCCCCTCGGGTACTACCGCGAACCGACGATCGCCGACGATCGCATCGTGTTCGTCAGCGACGACGACCTCTGGACCGTTTCGCGCCATGGGGGGATCGCCTCCCGACTGACCGGTGGGGACGGTCGGGTGATGGCGCCACGGCTTTCGCCGGACGGGACGTGGATCGCGTTCACCGCGGACTACGACGGCGGGTCCGAAGCGTTCGTCATGCCCGCGGACGGCGGCGCGTGGCGACGCATGACGTGGTTCGGCGGCATGCTGCGGACCGTCGGCTGGACCGCCGACGGATCGGCGCTGCTCGTGATCTCGAACGCCGATCAGCCGTTCCAGAACGACTTCCGCCTGCACGAGGTGCCCCTCGACGGTTCGCCGTCCCGCGAACTCCCCGTCGGGCCGGCCCGCACGTTGGCGACGGAGCCCGGCGGCCCGGGACGCGTGCTCGGCCTGAACATCGGCGATCCCGCGCGCTGGAAGCGCTATCGCGGGGGCACGCGCGGACGTCTCCTGATCGACCGTGATGGGTCCGGCGAGTTCGTTCCGTTGCTCGACTCCCCCGGCAATCTCTCGTCGCCGATGTGGATCGGAAGCCGGATCTGGTTTCTCTCCGACCACGAAGGCCACGCGAACCTCTACTCCTGCACGCCCACGGGGCGCTCGCTCACGCGCCACACCGACCACGAAGGCCTCTACGCGCGCATGGCGTCGACGGACGGCCGGCGGATCGTCTATCACCTCGGCGCCGACCTGTGGGTGCACGACGTGGCGGCCGACGTGTCGGAACGAATCGACGTGCGGCTCGCGGGTCCGCGCACGGAGCGCACCCGTCGCTTCGTCTCCGCCGCGAAGCATCTCGAAAGCGCGTCGTTGCATCCGAAGGGCCACTCGGTCGCGGCCGTCGTGCGCGGCGGTACGTGGACGATGCCGCTGTGGGAGGGCGCTCCGCGTCGGCATGGCGACGTCTCGTCGGAGCGGCGTCGGCTCGCGGCGTGGCTCGCCGACGGCGAACGCCTCGTCGCCGTGAGCGACGCCGGCGGCGAAGAGCGACTCGTCGTGTGGCGCGCGGACGGCGAAGGCCGCCCGAAGTGGCTGCCGGCGGACATCGGTCGCGTGCTCGACCTCGTCCCGGCTCCGGCCGGCGGGGATCGCATCGCGTTGTCGAACCACCGCCAGGAGGTCCTGATCGTCGATGTCGCGACGGGTCGCGCGAACAAGGTCGCGTCGAGTCCCTGGCATCGCATCGGGGGGATCGCGTGGTCGCCGGACGGTCGCTGGCTCGCGTTCGGCCTCGCGGAGGGACCGAACGGTTCGAGTCTGCGCCTCCACGACACGAAGAATCGCACCTCACATGCCGTCACCAACGGGGAGTTCTTCGACGGAACGCCTGCCTTCGATCCCGACGGAAAGTGGCTCGCGTTCCTCTCGGGTCGCGCGTTCGACCCGGTCTACGACAGCCACTACTTCGATCTCGGCTTCCCGCGCGGCTTCGTGCCGTGTCTCGTCCCGCTTGCGGCGGACGCGGCCGATCCATTCGCGCCGGGCCGCCGCGACGCGAAGCCACTCGTGCCGGGATCCGACGCCGCACCCGCTCCGACCAAGGCGAAGGGACCCGCCTCCAAGCAGAAGCCCGGTCCCACGCCGACGCGCATCGATCTCGACGGGATCGGGCGCCGCGTGCTCGCCTTCCCCGTTCCGGAAGCGCGCTACGACGGGCTCGTCGCGACCAAGGGTCGCTTCCTCTTCGTTTCCACGGACCCGATCGGCACCTTGGACGAGGCGCCGGCGAGCGCTCCTCGTTCGGAACTGACCGGGTACGACCTCGAAGCGGGGGAGCGACTGGTGTTCGGCGAGCGGGTGACCGACGTCGAAGCGACCGCCGACGGGCGTCACCTGCTCCTCCGCGTGGGCGATCGGCTGCGCGTTCTGGCCGGCTCGGTGAAGCCGAAGGAGGCCTCCGGTGAGGGCGAGCCGTCGCGCAAGACGGGTTGGCTCGATCTCGGACGCATCCGCGCCGAGGTCGATCCCGCGCGCGAGTGGGCGCAGATGTTCCGCGAGGCGTGGCGCCTCCAGCGGGATCAGTTCTGGACCGCCGACATGGCGGGCGTCGATTGGCCCGGCGTGTACGAGCGTTACCGACCGCTCGTCGATCGGGTCAGCACGCGCGCGGAGTTCTCCGATCTCCTCTGGGAGATGCAGGGCGAACTGGGCACCTCGCACTGCTACGAGATGGGGGGGGAGTATGCCCCGGGGCGCTCGTATCCGGTCGGACGGCTCGGTGCGGACTTCGCGTGGGACGCGCGGCGCCGCGCGTGGCGGATCGAGAGCATCCCCGACGGCGACTCGTGGGTGCCCGACGATCGCTCGCCGCTCGCGGCGCCCGGGCTCGGCGTTCGCGCCGGCGACCTCGTGCTCGAGATCGACGGTCGTCCCCTCGACTCGACGACGCCGCCCGGGGCGGCTCTCGTGCACCGTGCGCGCGCGGACGTCACGCTGACGATCCGTCGGGGCGCCGAGAAGCCGCGCCGCGTCGTCGTCCGCACGCTCTCGAACGAGTTCGGACTGCGATACCGAGCCTGGGTCGAACGCAATCGGGCGATCGTCCACAAGGCGAGCAAGGGCCGGATCGGGTACGTCCACGTGCCCGACATGGGGTCGCGCGGCTTCAGCGAGTTCCACCGCCACTACCGGGCCGAGTCGTGCCGCGACGGCCTGATCGTCGACGTCCGCTACAACGGCGGTGGCAACGTCTCCCAACTGCTGCTCGAGAAGTTGCTGCGCCGCCGCATCGGCTACGACCGCACGCGTTGGATGGGCCTGTTGCCCTACCCGCAGCACGCCACGACCGGGTGCCTCGTCGCGATCACCAACGAGCACGCCGGTTCCGACGGAGACATCTTCAGCCACTCGTGGAAGGTGTACGGGCTCGGTCCGCTGATCGGGAGGCGCACGTGGGGTGGCGTCGTCGGCATCTGGCCGCGGCACACGCTCGTGGACGGCACCGTCACGACGCAGCCGGAGTTCGCCTACTGGTTCCAGGACGTCGGGTATGGCGTCGAGAACTACGGGACCGATCCGGACATCCCGGTGGACATCCTGCCCGCCGATCACGCCGCCGGCCGCGATCCGCAACTCGCACGCGCGATCGCCGAGGTGAAACGACTCATCGCCGAGCGCAAGCCGGGGCCGCCGCCGCTCGGTCCGACCCCGACCATGGCGCCGCCCCGGCTCTCGCGTCGCTGAGCGGGCCGCACCGGAGGCGGGCACGGCGCCGTCGGCGCTTACGCACCGTCCCGCGCTTGCGTTCCTCTTCCGCGCGGCTCTTCTGTGACCTCCCATGGCGCCGTGGCCGAGCGGTCAGGCAACGGATTGCAAATCCGTGTAGCCCGGTTCGACTCCGGGCGGCGCCTCCACGACTTCGCTCCGGCCGAAATCGCCGGAATCTTGTGGAATTCGGCCGGGGCGGGGATGTCGCGCGCCGAACGCGGCGCGGCGACCGAAGAGACGGATCGAGGTCGGGCCCGCCGAAGCGGACGGAGTGCGCCGGGTCACGGCACCCGGACCATCGGGTCAGCCGAAGTACGCTTCCAACTCGCCGAGGTGGTCGAAGTACCAGGCGGTGCGGCGCGCGAAGCTCCGCACGCGCGAGGCGGGGATCGCCTCGCTCCAGGTGACCTCACCGTTCGGGGCGCGCGTTTCGACGACGTATCCGCCCTCCCCGTCGGAGCGCGCGGTGATCGAGTCGTCGCCGTGGAACCCCCAGTAGGGATCGCGTTCGCCCTCGACTCGCAACTCCCATCGCGACAGGTGGATCATCTGCACGTTGACCGCTCGGCCGAAGAACAGGGGCCCCCCGAACCAGATCGTCACGCGAGCACGCCCGGGACCGATCTGGCGAACGCCCGAGATGTTCGCGCCGCGCAGGTACGACTCGGCTTCGCGCACCTGCGGGTTGCGCCGGTGGATGTCGCGGAAGTACGTGTAGTCGGCGAGGTCGATCGTCCGACCGATGCGCGCGCTCAAACGCTGCTTGAACCCGGGACTCAACACGGACCACTCGTTCCGTCGGTTGCCGGTGCGCACGGCCTCCTGCAACTGGGTCAGCGTGTGGTGCGGCTGGGGGGTCGGCGGCGCCTGCGGGCGGCGGGGGGCACGAGGGCCGCGTCCGGCCGCGCAGCCGAACACCAGGAGAAACGAGAGCAGCAGGGCCGCCGGGGTACGCATGGATCCTCCGTCCCGCGGATCCCGCGGGGCCGGTCCATCATGCCCCGAGACGAGGACCCCGCCGCGGCGTAGACTCGCGCCCATGCGCGCCACGACCGGGTTCGGGATCGGACTCCTGCTGGGGACGGGACTGGGGTTCTTCGCGGATCGGCTCTTCGACACCGAGCCGGCCGCACGTCGCGACGACGACGGCGAGCGGATCGCGCTCGAGGCGCGAGTAGCCGACCTCCTGTCCGAGATCGATCGGTTGCGGGGTGAACCGGGCCTCGTTGCGCCGCCTCGCTCGGGCCCCGGCCCGGCGGAGCCCGACCGCGGCGACCCCGATCGCCTCGACGGGGAGGAGCCCGTCGATCCGAGCGACGTGGCGGCGGCCGTGTCCCGCGCGAACCACGCCTATGCGCGAATGCTGGGCGGCGACGTTCGGGGCGCGTCCTTCGTACGGCTCGAAGCGAGCCTCTCGTCGGAGTTCGCCGTGCTCGCGCGCCTCGGGTCGCTCGCGACCGAGGAGTTGGCCTCGCGCGTCCGCGACGAAAGCCTGGCGCTCGTGGATCGCGTCCGCGCGATGAACCTACTGCAGAGGCTCGATGCGGACCGCGCGGCTCTGCTCGCTTCCGCCATGCTCGCGAGGGGCGTCGAAGAGCCGTCACTGCTGTCGGCGCTGCTGTCGGCGCTGCGCGGCGACGTCGTCCGTGCCAGTGAGGACACCCTGGCGAGCCTGGCCACCCGCGCGGACCTCGACCTCGACGTGCGCCATTCGGCGGTGCTCGCATGGATGGCCGGCGGTTCGGAGGGAGCGGTGCGCGCCGTCGAGGCCTGGCTCGAGGGAGGCCCGGTCGAGCGCGCGCTTGCCGCTCGGGCGCTTCCTTCGCTGCCGCCGCACGCCCCGGGTGCCGCGGCCCTCCTTCGACGTGCGCTGTTCGCGGACGGGGTGCTCGACGCAGGTGGACGCCAGACCGTGTCGAACGCGCTCGCCGATGCCAAGAGCGCCGCTTGGTCCGCGGCCCAACTGGTCGGCCCGCCCGACACCTCGATCGCCGGAGATCATCGCTCGGCCTGGGCGAGCAAGGCGCCCGACATGGGGCATGTGACGATCGAACTCGGCTTCGCCGACTCGGTCCGACCCGACGCCGTGCGCATCCACGAGACGTTTCACCCCGGCGCGGTCATCGAGATCCAGGTGTCCGAAGGCGGCGGCGACTGGATCACGCTGTGGGCGGGCGTCGCCGATCCCGCACCCGCGCCCCGGTGGTTCGAACCCACGCTCGCTTCGAGCGCGGGGCGGGTGGATCGCGTCCGCCTGGTGCTCAACACCGACCGCGTTGCCGGCTGGAACGAGATCGACGCGGTGGCGCTGGTCGGGGACGGCCTCGAGCAGTGGGCGAGCACCGCGACGGCGAGCAGCTCGTACTCGGACTGACCGTCAACGCGCGAGGGAGAACGAGTCGAGGACTTCGCCGTCGGGCGTGTGAACGGAACCCTCGATCCTCGCCGGCGACACGACGAGCAGGACGACGTGGTCCTGGGCGACGCCGCGTGCGATGTGCGGTTGGTCCACGATCTCGTACAGAGACTTGCCGCCGCCCCCCGTCACGAGGTGGATCGGTGCTCCGGGGGCGTCGTAGTCCGGGTCGAGATCGGTCGCGACCGGCTCCCCGGCGCGCATCGGGTAGGTTCGCATGTAGACGTGATCGTGACCGCTCACGTACAGCGCCACTCCGTGACGCTCGAGCAACGGCGCCACGTGCGCTCGGAGGGTCTCGCTGCCGTTGCTGCGTGACCCCCTGAACATGGGGCGGTGTCCGAACACGACTCGCCAGCGATCGGGGGTGGGAGCGAGGACGCGCTCGAGCCACGCGTGCTGCGGCGTGCCGGGCGTCGGGGGTGCCTCGGTGTCGATGCACACGAGTTCGAGCGGTCCGAACGTCGTCCGGTAGAAGCGCTCGTCGTGCGTCGCGTCGTTCACCGGCAGCACGATCGCGTCGAGGATCGGACGACCGCCTTCCGTCTGGAGATCGTGGTTGCCGAGCGTGGCGAGGAGGGGAATTGACGCGCGGACCCGAGAGAACGGGACGACGAAGCGATGCTGCACCTCGACCGGCGTCGCGTCGTTGTACGCCATGTCGCCGGTGTGGATCACCAGATCCGGTTCGAGAGCCAGCAGGCGATCGATGACGCGGCGCTGGCGAACGCTTCCGGAGCCGGAGTCACCGACCAACGCGACGCGCACCGTCGCATCGGGGGCCGGCGCCGTCCGGAACGTCGCCACGTCGCCGCGGGGACGGCCCTCGACGACGACGCGATACCGGTAGCGCGTCGCGGGCGCGAGGCCTCCCACACGCACCGCGTGATCACGCCCGATGTGGTCGGGGGCGATGCGGATCCAGGGCGGAGCAGGTTCGCCCGGCTCGGGTTCTCGTGCGACGTCGACGCCGCCGCGGACGCGTCGGACCGTTCTCCAAGCGATGGTGACGCCGTCGGTCGAGACGAGCGCGACGTGCGGCGGGCGGGCGATGCCGTCCGGCAACGCGATCGGCGGGGCATCGAGCTCGCCGCTCGAGAGCATATGCCAGATGGGCAGACCGATCAGGGCGATCAGCAGCAGGACGCCGACCGCGCGCTCGCCGTGAGTCGCTCGCATGGCCAGGCAGGGTAGTCTCGCGCGGGGATCGCGGTAGGTTCCCCGCACCCACCGGAGGGGTTCCCGTGCCCGACGTCACCCTGCAGAGTTTCGGCGCGTCGCGCACGGTCACCGGGAGCCGCCACCTCATCCGGGTGGACAGTCGCAGCGTCCTGCTCGACTGCGGCCTGTTCCAAGGCTCCCGACGCGAGTCCTTCGAGCGCAACCGCCACCTGCCGGTCCGGCCCGACGTCGTGGTCCTATCCCACGCCCACATCGATCACAGCGGCGCCCTGCCGGCGCTCGTTCGAGACGGCTATCGGGGGGCGATCCACGCCACGTCACCGACCCGGCAACTCTGCGAAGCCATGTTGCGCGACAGCGCCCGGCTCGCGGCGTCGGACGCCGAGTACGTCAATCGCAAGCGTCCTCGCGGCGAGCCGCGCGTCGAGCCCCTCTACGACGAGGAGGACGTCGTCCGCACGATGTCGCAGTTCGTCGAGCACTCGTACGAAGAGACGTTCGAGGTGTTTCGCGGGATGACGGCCCGCTTCCAAGACGCGGGCCACATCATCGGTTCGGCCGGCGTGACGCTCGACGTGGACGGTGGGCCGCGGATCTACTTCACCGGAGATCTCGGGCGCAAGCTCTACCCCATCCTCCACGATCCGCGCCCGCTCCCCGCCGCCGACGTGATCCTCTCGGAGTGCACGTACGGCGACCGGGAGCACCCCGACGCCGAGGTGAAGGGCGAAACGCTTCGCGACGAGCTCGAGCGGATGTTGAAACGACGCGGGCGCGTGCTCATCCCGGCGTTCAGCGTCGGCCGCACGCAGAACCTGCTCTACGCGATGGCGAAGTTCTGGGCGGCGGGCAAGTTGCCGCCCTTCCCGGTGTTCGTCGACAGCCCCCTCGCGAGCGAGGCGACCGAGGTCTATCGGACCCACAAGGAGTGCTGGGATGCCGAGACGACCCGGTTCTTCGAGGACGGCGGTCGGCCGTTTCACGGGGCGAACGTTCGCTACCTCCCGACGGTCGACGAGAGCAAGGAGTTGAACGACCGGAAGGGGCCGTTCGTCGTGATCGCGGGATCGGGCATGTGCGAGGGCGGACGGATCGTCCACCACTTGAAGCACGGCCTCGGCGACCACGATGTCTCGGTCGTGCTCGTCGGCTGGTGCGCCCCGGGCACGCTTGGGCGGCGTCTGATCGACGGGGAGAACCCGGTGCGGGTCCTCGGCAGCTGGACCGACGTTCGCGCGCGAATCGTGCGCATCAACGCCTTCTCCGCGCACGCCGATCGCAGCGATCTGCTCGCCTTTCTCGCTCCCGCCAAGGACATGGACGCGGAGATCCATCTCGTTCACGGCGAGGAGTCGACGGCGCTCGCGTTCGCGGACTCGCTGCGCGACGCCGGCCACGACGACGCGAACGTGCCCGAGACGTACGCGATCTACGCGCTGCGTCGCGTCGCCGAGCGCAACGCGCGGCGCTGACGCCGGGGGCCGCCCCGGCGTACGCTCCAGGGGACGCCCGGGGGACCCGTGGCGGAATCGGCAGACGCAGGGGACTTAAACTCCCCGGCCCTTCATCGGGCATCCGGGTTCGACCCCCGGCGGGTCCACGTCCCTCGGGGGGCGACCGAGGTAGACTCCGGCAGGTGCCGGAAGGTGCGAAAGGAGACCGTCATGGGCCGCATCGGTCGCGGGTTCTCGCTGATGAAGCAGGCGTACGGCGTCCTGCGGCAGGACAAGGAGCTGTTGGTCCTGCCGCTGCTCTCCGGGCTCGCGATCGCCGTCGTGATCGCGTCGTTCGTGCTCGGGCTCGGCCTGCACGAGGAGGGCGCCGCCGATCGGAGCTACGACGCCGCCCACGGCCTGCTCGCCTTCGCGATGTACGTCGTGCTCTACGCGGTCGCGTTCTTCTTCCAGGCGGCCCTGATCGCCGGCGCGATGGAACGGATGCGCGGCGGCGATCCGACGGTCGGGAGCGCGATCCGCGCCGCCTCGGCGCGGCTCGTGCCGATTCTCGGGTGGAGCGTCGTCGCCGCGACGGTCGGGCTCCTCTTGCGCGCGATCCAGGAGCGCAGCGAGTTGCTCGGCAAGATCGTCGTCGGCTTGATCGGCGCGGGCTGGTCGCTTGCGACGTTCTTCGTCGTGCCCGTCCTCGTGATGGAGCGCGCCGGCGTCGGCGGGTCGCTGGGTCGATCCGTGTCGCTGTTCAAGCGCACCTGGGGCGAGACCATGACAGGTCACGTCGGCTTCGGTGTCGCGTCGCTGATCCTGCTGCTGCCGGTCGTCCTGGTCGCGGGTCTGCTCGCGTCATTCAACCCCGTGCTCGGAGGCATCGCCGGCGTGTTCGGCGGCGCCGTCGTGCTGATCTTCTTGAACGCGCTGCAGGGCGTCTTCACCGCGGCCCTCTATCGCTACGCGGCCGAGGACGCCGTCCCCCCCGGATTCGACGAGAACCAGGTCCGGAGCGCGTTCGGCGCGCTCCACGGCCGTAGGAGCTGAACCATGCACATCCGCATCGAGTACTGCGCGGTCTGAAACTACGAGCCGAAAGCCGTCGGTCTGACGGCCCTCCTGCTCGACGAACTGAAGCGCCGCGTCACCCGTCTCGAACTGATTCCCTCCGACGGGGGTCGCTTCGAGATCGAGGTGGACGGCGAGACGATCTGGTCGAAACGTCGCACCGGGTCGTTCCCGAATCCGGAGGAGATCCTGGACGTCCTGCTCTCCCGAAGCCCGTCCGACGCGGGGCACCGATCCGGATGATCCTTCCCTCGCGGTTCTCCCCGCGAATCCGGCTCCTCTTGCGCGTCGGCGTGGTCCTCGGCGTGCTCGTCGGGATCCACGTCGCGCTCCACCGCGGCCTGACGGCGGAGGCGTCGTCGCGCGTCGCCGCGCTCGAACGCGAGTTCGGCGCCGCGCGCCTTGCCGCGGCGCGGGCTCCCGGCAACGCCCCCGACGCCGAGGATCCGGGCTTCGCCGCGTGGCGCGCCGACGAGGCGCTCTGGAACGCCTCGCGCGAGCATCGCGAGGCCGTCGAGTGGCGTCGGGTGTTCCGCACCTCGATCCTGGTCTCGTGCGCCGTACAGGTCGCGATCGTGCTGACGATCGCGGCGCGCGTGTTGCGCGCGCGCTGACGCGCTACGAGTTGGAGTCCGCGGTCGTTCCGACGCGAATCGCGTGGCCCTCGACCGGCACCGCCGCGAGGTCCGTGTCGTGGACGAAGTTCGTCACCCGACCGAGGACGACCTCCTGCAGCGCTTCCTGGAACGCGCGTCGCGCTTCGTGGCTCGTGAAACGGGCCTGACCGAAGTTCCGTTGCCCGAGATGGGGATAGATCGGAACCTCGACGTCCGTGCGTTCGAAGCGCTTGCCCGCGGCATCGACATAGTCGCGCGCCTCGATCACCACGGTCAGCGGCCCGCCGAGGCGGTCGAGCAGCGCCTTCTCGCGCCCCTCCGGAATGATCTCGAATCGCAGGTACAGGGTCGTCGTGTCTTCGCTGGGGTGGACGTCGGCGCGCATCGCCGGAGCGTAGCCACGTGCGTTCGCGATGCCATCTATCGCGCCGCGTCGACCCCCTCCCCCTCGGCGCGCACCGCGGCGAACCAGGATCCGAGCGCCTCGCGGACGGACTCGGGCACGCGCTCGCGGGCCGTCTCGGCCAGTGCGAGACCCTCGGCGCCGAGGCTCTCGAGCGCCGCACGGGCCGCTCGTCGAACCGCGGGGTGCTCCGAGGCGAGATCGGCCGCCCAGCGCACGACGGCGTCGAGCAAGTCCGGATCGTGATCCGGACGGCCGGCGCGCTCGACACCACGGAGGCGGGCACGCTCGATCCGATAGGGCCGACCCCCGATGCGGACCTCGAGGAAGCCGTTCCGCTCGCCCTCGATCCGGCAGGGGAGGCGCTCGTCGTTCGGCAGGAAGATGGCGTCGGCCACCTCGTCGGTCCCGTCGCCGGCGACGAGCGGCTCGCGGAGACCCGCGGCCAGGAGCAGGACGGCGAGCGACGCGGGCAGGGATCTCCGGTAGTCACGCACGATCGGATCTCCAGGAGTGGGGGACTCCCTCCACGGGAAGGTACCCGCCCGGTCCCGGGGGGCGAAGGCGCGGGTCCGAACCGTGCAGAACCGCACGAAAGGAGCCGAAAGCCCCGGCCGACCGGCCGGACGCGAGCCGCGGCGCCCGGAAAATCGGCTCCATGGGGCGACGATCGGAATCGACATCGCGGCATGGTCCTTGCGACGATCGACGCCGCATGGCACCCGAACGCTCTCCCCGCAACCTCGGCTCCGCGGCGACTCCGGCCGCCGGCGTCCGACAGGAACCGCGAGCGTTTGGGGGCCCGTCGCTCGGGGAGTCACCCCGTGCGCCATCGACAGGCCGCCCCGGCGGGTTTCGTCCGCATCCTTGCCGGGGTGGCTAGGCCTTTCTATAACGCCTTCGCCGCAACCGGCCCCGTGCCGGGGGCATGCGGTGGTGAGAGGAGCGGTTCCATGCTTCGAGGCATTCGGTCGGGGGAGCGCCGCGCGCGCTCCCAGGGGTGGGCAGCGTGGTCCGCCGTCTGGGTCGGCCTGCTCGTCCTGAACGCGGGCTGCGGCGGCGGCAACGCGAGTTCCCACGTCCAGGAACCGGTCGTTCGCAACTTCTCGCCGTACACGTCGCCGATTGACTTCGGGAGCCTCTCCCAGAACCCGACGTTCACCGACGGCGGGCTGACGGTCACGTGCGATCCGAACTACCCCGGGAAGATCGTCGTGTTCTTCCAATCCGAGACCGAGATCGACCCGCGCTCCGTCTTCATCGGCGGCAATCCGGCGCTCGGCGAGGTCGATCCCCACGCGCTGCAGATCACCCAGGAAGTCCCGGGCAGCGGCAACAACCTGATCCCGATCGACATCGAGGTGCAGCCCGATCGCATCATCTGCCAGCCCCTTCCCCCGTATTCGACGCCGGATGGTGCCGGCGGATACATCACGAACCTGCCGCAGGGGCAGTACACGATCGGCGTGCTGCGCAACATCCGCAACACCGAGGGCCGCCAGCTGCGCGATGCGCCGGTGTTCCACAGCTTCACCGTCGGACAGAACGACACGCTGGCTCCGCGCGTCGTCACGACGAAGCCCATCGACGGGGAGCTCGGCGTCGGCGCCGGCGTCCCGCCGCCCGCGCCGCCGGCCGGCCTGCCGGGCGCGTCGATCGCGGACATCGTCGTGAACATCTTCGGGCCGACGTCTCCCGACATCCTGATCCGGTTCAGCGAGGGCATCGCCGCGGCCAGCGTCCGCGCGACCAACTTCCAGGTCCTCGACGCCGGTTCGCTCGCCCAGATCCTGCTCGCGCCGGCTCCCGGCTATCCGAAGTTGAAGAGCCAGGAGGATCAGGCGACGTTGCCGTCGAACGGCCACGAGGTGATCTGGCGGGCGGATCCCGCCGTCGGTGGTCTGCCCTTCGGTACGGACGTTCAGGTCACCGTCGAGGGCCTCTGGGACGACGAGGCGAGCATGGCGGGGAACCCGGATGCGCCCGACAACCCGTCGCCGCTGATCGACCTCGCCGGCAACGGCATGGTGCTCGACTACGTGTTCAAGTTCACGACGATCGGACAGCCCGACCTGCCGCAGAACCCGTTGCCCGAGTACTCGATCTGGTGGTCGGCGTCGGATCGCATAGGCGCGATCGACATCATCAACCATCGGGCGATCGGCGGCGAGGCGCTCGGCAACGCGACGTTCCCGAACGGCATTCCGCCGAACGTCCTTGCGGAGTTCACCGACACCGTCGCGACGGACTCGAACATTCCGAGCTTCGACCCGTTCGAGATCATCGTCGATCCCCGCAACGGTTACGTCGCGAGTTGCTCGACGTACGTCTACGTCCAGTCGGTCGAGAGCAGCCAGATCGCCGTCATCAACTCCCGGAACAGCGTGCCGGTCGCTCTGATCAACACGCCATCGCCGGGCGGCATCGGCGCGTGCATCTCGTCCTCGTCGACGGACTTCCTCGTCGTGACCAACAGCGCGGCGAACACGTTCACCGCGTACAGCATGGCCGGCGTCCAGACCGGCCTGCAGTTCCTCAACGCGCCGATCTACATCCAGAAGGTGCAGCCGACGGGCAACTCGCCGCGTGCGATCGCCGTGTCGGCCCCGGGTCGCGACAGCAGCCCGTCCGGCCACGCGACGTGGAACCGCGACTTCAACGCGTTCGGTCCGGTGACGCCGCTCATCATGTGGGCGGACTACGCCGACGGCGCCGTGAACACGATCACCCTCGGCAAGTCCACGCCGTTGAAGACGTTCGGTCTCGGTCCGTCGGCCGCGCCGAACGACATCCGTTGGGCGCCGTGTTCGGGCCTGATGTTCGCGGCGATCTCGCAGGGCGGTCTGCCCGGCGAGGGCGCGGTTTCGTACTACGCCTCGGGTCCAGGGTGCAGTTCCGGTATCCAAACGCCCGGGCAGCCGGACGCGATCGTGGGCAAGACGAACGAGCCCGGCGGGCTCGACGCGCCGGATGGCCTCGACCAGATCGTGCTACCGACCTTCGGTGAGGTGTACTTCGTCGTCGCCGAGTCGGGCTCGACCCGCAACGCCATCACGACGCTCGGCCTGGAGCCGGGGCAGATCAACCTGCCCCGCGTCGTGGCGCGCTTCAACAACGTCGGCAACAACCCGACGTCGATTGCGCACCGGATGTCGTGGACCGGGTACTCGTTCGACGACCCCAACGCCCCGGCGAACTGCAACATTCGCGGCGTGCGCATCTGGCAGTGGGTGACGACGCTGGCGGGCATCGTGCCGTTCATCGACGGCACGGGCGATCCGGCGCTCTCTCTCTACGTCTGTGCGCGCGGCTCGGGCCAGGTCACGGAAATCAACGCCTTGAACGGCACGCGTCCGTTCACGAACGGCTTCGTGCCGATCACGGGTGTCCGCTTCGTGGCGAGCCAGGGCAACCAGTAGCCCGGCGGGCCGGTCCGGAACCCGGAGACCGGCCACAAGTCGGAACGGGGGCACCGCGAGGTGCCCCCGTTCTCGTTTTGCCCTCCCGCGCGGCGCCCCGCTCGCAGGCGGCGTGCCTTCGCGTCGGTGGTTCCGTTCGGCGTCGCTCCGAACGATCCCGGGATGGTGGATTCGTTCAGGCCCCGCGCTCCCCACGGGCCTGAACGCCTACGAGGTGGTGTACGCGTTCAGGGGGTCTCTGACCCTGCGAACGTGCGGCTTCGCAGGT
>CAZPGF010000014.1:0-38093 GCA_964586025.1 uncultured Planctomycetales bacterium | reverse complement strand
ATCCGCGAGAACATGGAAAAGCAGCTGGCGTGGTGCGGTGAGGCGCCGTTCTACACGTTGGGTCCGCTGACGACGGACATCGCGCCCGGGTACGACCACATCACGTCGGCGATCGGGGCCGCACAGATCGGATGGTACGGCACCGCGATGCTGTGCTACGTCACGCCGAAGGAACACCTCGGCCTGCCCGACCGCGAGGACGTTCGTGAAGGCGTGATCGCGTACAAGATCGCCGCGCACGCCGCGGATCTCGCCAAGGGCCATCCCGGGGCCCAGGCCCGCGACGACGCGTTGAGCCGCGCGCGCTTCGAGTTCCGCTGGGAGGACCAGTTCAACCTCTCGCTCGACCCGGAACGTGCGCGCGCGTTCCACGACGCCACCCTCCCCGCGGACGGAGCCAAGGTCGCGCACTTCTGCTCGATGTGCGGCCCGCGCTTCTGCTCGATGGAGATCACGCAGCAGGTTCGCGATGCCGCCGAGGCGAGCGGGCATCTCGCCGAGGACGAGGCGTCGGCTGGCATGGCCGGAAAGGCGCGCGAGTTCCTCGAAGGCGGCGCGGAGCTCTACCGCGACGCTTGAGCGCCCGCCGCGCGGACGAGGGCCGGCACGTCGTAGACCTCGACGGGCTCGCGTTCGACGCGGGAGCCGTAGCGGGCGAAGCGCACGTGGAACAGCCCGGCGCGCGGCTCACCGACGACCTGGTGCAGCGTGCCGAATCCGTTCGAGCGCTTCATGCCGGCCGTCGCCGACGGGCGTACCAGGTCGTCCTCGCCGCGGGGGAACACGGCGAGCGACATCCGCGCGAAGAGGCCCGCGACGTCGAGGTCTAGGGGCGCGTCGCCGTTCGAGCCTTCCAGCAGGAGCGGATACCGCCAGCACGCGCTCGGTTCGCGTCCCCCGGCGAGGGGCCGAAGGAGGTGATCGTTCGTGCAGGCGATCAGGGGCGACGTGCCCCCCGAGATCGCCGCCTTGCCCTCCGGGTCGGGCAGGCGCGCGCTGACCCCGCCATCGACCGGTTCGCGTCCGTCGTACTCGAGCACGCCGGCCTGCGGCTCCCCGTCGCCGACCCGACCGGCGACGATCATCAGGTTGTTGCCGTACATCGTGGGCCAGGAGTCGAGCAGCGTGCGGGCCTGCGCGACCGGTCGATCCCCCTCGACGCGTTCGAGCAGGCGCCTCAACGCGACGAGCCGTGGCACGTTGCCGTCGCGCTGCATCGCGTCGGCCACGCGCACCGGGACGTCGTGGACGCTGACGAAGACACCGCGATCGCTCTGTCCGGTGAGCACCCCGATCGAGCCCGGATAGGTGATCGCCACGCAGCCCGCCGCGCCGTCGTCGGCGGCGCGGACGACGGTCAGCGCGTAGGTCGTCACGAGCTCGAACGCGGGGAAGTCGAAATTGCGGCCGACGCGCGGTTCCCCGTCGCGACTGTGCCTCCCCCACACGGCGAGCGACGAGCATCCCATCCCGTACCAGTCGCCGAACGTGTTCAGCGCGAGAAGGTCGGCGGCATCGAGATCCCGGCCCAACGCCTCGAGGCGCATGCGATCGGCACCGCGTCGCGCGACGATTCCCTCGAGCAACCCGTCCAATTCGTCCTTCTCCCGCGGTTCGAGCGCAAACCGCGAGACGAGCGACTTGCGGACGATGAGCTCGTACATCGGCAACATCGGTTTGAGAAGCTGCCCGAAGTCGTACTCGGCGCCAGCGAAGAGGTCGTCGGCGAGCAGGTAGCCGTGGGCGAAGCCGCGTTCCCGGGGCGTGCCCCAGAGCGTCAGTACGCGCTGGCGCCCGCGCGACTCGAAGCGCCCGGTGACGGCGGGCGGCGCGGCGCGATCGCCCGCCACCGGCGGTGCGGAGGCCGGCGGCTCGGCCGACGCGAACGACAGCCCCAGGCAGGAGACGATGACGAGCAGCGCGACGGCACGCCGCCCGGTACGGATGAACGCGAACATGGCGGGACAGCGTATCCGCCGTCGAGCGAAACCGGGCCGCGGCGCACGGCAGTCCGGCTCCGTGATCGCTACTTCACTTCGAAGTCAGCGTCGATCACGTTGTCGTCGGCGCCGCCCCCCGACGATCCGCCGGAAACGCCCGCGCCGGCCGCGGCAGCCGCCGCAGCGGCCGGGTCCTGCTCGTAGACCTGCCGCGCGATGGCTTGGCTGGCGGCCATGAGCGCTTCGATCGCGCGCTGGATCCGCGCGGCGTCCTCGCCGCCCTTCGCGTCGATCACCGCCTGCTTCTTCGACTCGATCTCGCCGAGGACGGCGTTGTCGACCTTGCCCCCGTGCTCCTTGACGAGCTTGTCGGTCTCGTAGACGACCCGATCGGCCTGGTTCTGCGCGTCCACGAGATCCTTCAGCCGCTTGTCCTCTTCGGCGTGGGCCTCGGCCTCGCGACGCATCCGCTCGATCTCGTCCTTGTTCAGACCCGAGCTCGACTCGATGCGGACGCGCTGCTCCTTGCCGGTTCCCTTGTCCTTGGCCGAGACGTTCAAGATGCCGTTCGCGTCGATGTCGAACGTGACCTCGATCTGCGGCAGGCCGCGCGGCGCCGGGGGGATGCCGTCCAGGATGAAGCGTCCGAGGGTGCGGTTGTCGGCGGCCCGGGTCCGCTCCCCCTGCAGGACGTGCACCTCGACCTGGGGCTGGTTGTCCGAGGCGGTCGAGAACGTCTCGTGCTTCTTCGTGGGGATCGTCGTGTTGCGCTCGATCAGCGTGTGCATCACGCCGCCCTGCACCTCGACGCCGAGACTCAACGGGGTCACGTCGAGCAGCAACAGCTCCTGGAGCGTCTCGTCGCCGGAGAGGATGCCACCCTGGATCGCCGCGCCGAGCGCGACACTCTCGTCCGGGTTGACCGACTTGTTCGCGTCGCGCCCGAACAGGTCCTTGACGACCGCCTGGACGGCCGGGATGCGCGTGGATCCGCCGACGAGCAGGACCTCGTTCAGCGCGCTCGCCGAGATGCCGGCGTCCTTCAGGCACGCCAGGCACGGGCCGCGCAGGCGGGCGAGCAAGGGCTCGATCAACTGCTCGAACTTCGCGCGGGTGATCTTCGTCGCGATGTGCTTGGGACCGGACGCGTCGGCCGTGATGAACGGCAGGTTGATCTCGGTCTGCATCGAACTCGAGAGATCGATCTTGGCGCGTTCGCAGGCCTCCCGCAGGCGGTGCAACGCCATCGTGTCCTGACGCAGGTCGATGCCGTGGTCCTTGCGGAACTCGTTCGCCACGTGGTCGAGGAGGACCTGGTCGAAGTCGTCGCCGCCTAGGTGCGTGTCGCCGTTCGTCGCGAGGACCTCGAACACGCCGCCGGAGAGTTCCAGGATCGAGATGTCGAAGGTTCCGCCGCCCAGATCGAACACCGCGATCTTTCCGGCACCCCGCTTCTCCAGGCCGAACGAGAGCGCCGCCGCGGTCGGCTCGTTGATGATGCGGCGCACGTTGAGGCCCGCGATCACGCCGGCGTCCTTGGTCGCCTGCCGCTGGCTGTCGTTGAAGTAGGCGGGCACGGTGATGACCGCGTCGGTGACGGGATGGCCGAGGTGATCCTCGGCGGCCTTCTTCAGCGTCTGGAGGATCACCGCGGAGATCTCGGGCGGGGTGAACGACTTGCCCCGCACGTCCACCTTCACGAGTTCGTCGCGTCCGCCGACGATCTTGTAGGAGACGAGCTTCTCCTCGGCCTCGACCTCGGAGTGGCGACGGCCCATGAACCGCTTGATGCTGTAGATCGTGTGCTCGGGGTTCGTGACGGCCTGCCGCCTCGCCGCCTGCCCGACCAGTCGCTCCCCGCCCTCGGTGAACGCGACGACGCTCGGCGTGATGCGATGGCCGTCAGCGTTGACGATCACGCGCGGTTCGCCGCCTTCCATCACGGCGACCACGCTGTTCGTGGTGCCGAGGTCGATGCCGACGATGCGCTGGGACGGGGTGGACTTCTGGGCCATGACGTGCTCTCCCCCTCGGGGACTCGTGATCGGGTTGGGACGTGGGCGGCGGAGCGTACCGCTCGCCGCGTCGGAGGCCACGGAAGCGACCGGCGTGCCGCACCGCGAAACCACGGCATGACCGGCCGCCCGCGGCGCGCTCCGTGCCGGATCGGCACGGCGCGCTTACGACCGTGCCGAATCGGCTTGTCCGGTCTTTCTGCGCGACAGGTCGTACTCGGCAATTTTGCGATAGAGCGTCCGCTCGCTGATCCCCAGCAGGTGCGCGGCCCGCTCGCGATTGCCGCCGACGTCGCGCAGCGTGTTCATCACCAGTGCCTTCTCGACGTCCGCGAGGCGGTGCCCGGAGAGCGTTCGCAGCAGGTGCGGATCGGCCGCCCCCGACGGGCGCACGTACGGCGGGATCGCGTCCGGCGCGATCACCGTCCCGCGGGACAGCAGGACCATGGACTCGACGGCGTTCTTCAACTCGCGCACGTTCCCCGGCCAGGGATAGGCCATCAGGAGGTCGAGCGCCTCGGGCGAGATCGACTTCACGGCCTTGCCGTGGCGCGCGGCCGCGTCGGCGAGGAAGTGGTCGGCGAGGCTCGCCAGGTCCGCGAGCCGCTCGCGCAGCGGCGGAAGCCGAATCTCGACGATTCGCAGCCGGAACTGCAGATCCTCTCGAAACGCCCCGTCTCGCGCCGCCGCCGCGAGGTCGCGGTGGGTGGCGGCGATCACCCGCACGTCCACACGCACCGGGTTGTTCGAGCCGACCCGAACGATCTCGCCGAGTTCGAGCGCACGCAGGAGATGAGCCTGCGTCCCGAGCGGCATGTCGCCGATCTCGTCGAGGAACAGGGTCCCGCCGTGCGCCGCCTCGAAGCGCCCCACCCGCCGCGCGTGGGCCCCGGTGAACGAGCCTCGTTCGTGCCCGAACAGTTCGCTCTCGAGGACGCCCTCGGCGAGGGAGGCGCAGTTCAGCGCGACGAACGGCCCTGCCCGGCGCGGGCCGCCGTGGTGGAGCGCCCGCGCGACGAGTTCCTTGCCCGTGCCGCTCTCCCCCTGGATCAGGACGGTCACATCGGTGTCGACGATCTGGTTCATCACGTCGAACACCCGCGACATCGCCGGCGTCGAGCCGAGCAGTCCGGGGAACGCGAACGTCTTGTCGATGGTCACGTGCAGGTCGCGGTTCTCGCGTTCGAGCGCGATGCGACGGGCCGCCGCCTTCACGGTCTCGCGGAGGATGCCGAGATCGAGAGGCTTCTGGAGGAAGTGCAGCGCGCCCTCGCGCATCGCGCTGACGGCGCCATCGACCGTGCCGTAGCCCGTGACGACGACCGCCTGCGGCGTCGCGCCGCTCCCGCGGAGCTCCCGGCAGCGGACGACGAGGTCGAGCCCGTCTCGGTCCTGGAGCCGGAGGTCGGTGATGACGAGATCGATCGGCACGCGCACGAGCGCGTCGAGCCCGCCCGCGCCGCTGTGCGCGACCTCGACCGTGTGTCCCTGGCGCCGCAGCACGTCCTCGATCACCTGGGCGTGGCCGACATCGTCCTCGACGAGCAGGATCCGCAGGCTCTGACTGGAACGTTGCATCCTGACAAATCGTCACGATTTCTGACAATATGTCAAGGCTTGGGGGGACGGTTGGGCTCCGGGGCGTCGGTCGGCGGCCCCGCGAGGGGGAGGCGCAGGATGAAGTCCGAGCCCTTCCCCTCCTCGGAGACGAAGTCGAGGGAACCGCCGTGCTCCTCGGCGATGCGTCGGGCCGTCGGCAGGCCGAGCCCCGTGCCGGTGCGCTTGCGGCTGAACCAGACCTCGAACACCTTCTGGCCGACCGCGGGGGGAATGCCCGGACCGGTGTCGATCACGTCGATGCGCACGCACTCTCCCTCGGGGCCGGTGCGCACGATGATCTCGAGGGGCCGGTCCGTCGCGCCGACGACCTCCTCGATCGCCTGGACGGCGTTCAGGAGCAGGTTCAAGACCGCTTGTTTCAACAGGCGCTCGTCCACGCGGACGAGCGGCAGTCCCCGATCGGGCCAGAAGGTCAGCCGAACACCGACCCGCGCGCACTCCGGTCGGATGAACGCCGTGACCTCTTCGAGCACCCGATTCACGTCGATCTGCGCGAGATCGAGGCGTCGCATGCCGGCGTAACGCTGGAAGTCGTCGAGGATCTCGCCCAGGCGCGTGACCTCGCGCAGGAGCGCGGCGAGGCGACGTCGCACGCGCGTCGCGCGTTCGTCGTCTTCGGGAGCGCCCTCCAGGTCTTCCTGGAGCAATTGCAGCGTGACGTTCATCGTCGAAAGCGGGTTGCGAATCTCATGGACGAGACCGCCCGCGACCGCGCCGAGGTATTCGAGGCCCTTCGCGGTGGGCGGGGGACGGCGCGGTTCGGTCACGTCGTGCATCGTACGCCGTGACGTGCGCGTCCGAACCCGTGCGGAGGCGTTGACGTCGGCCAACGAGCGAGGGAGGGAGCGGGCCGCGCCGACGGCCCGGCGGCGAGTCCGCACGGGCCGCGGCTTCCGCCGTCATCGGGCGTCGGTACAGTCGCCCCGTGACGACCCCCGTCCTGCGCGTCTCCGATCGTTCGTCCCTGCCCCGCGTCCTCGCGCAAGCGGGCGAGTTGCTTCGCGAGGGCGGCATCGTCGCGTTCCCGACCGAGACGGTCTACGGACTCGCCGCGTCGGCACTGCATCCGGGCGCGATCGAACGGCTCTACGCGATCAAGGGCCGGGAGCGTTCCAAACCGATGACGCTGATGATCGCCGACCTCGGCGCCGTCGAGAAGCGGGCCGCCCGCATCCCGCCGGCCGCCGCCCGCCTGATGAAGCACTTCTGGCCCGGTCCGATGACGCTCGTGCTCGATGCGGCGCCGGACGCCGTCGCCGGTCCCGAGGCGATCTCCGGCGCGATCGGATTCCGATGGCCGGACCATCCGCTCGCGCTCGGCCTCGTGCGAGCCGCGGGCGTGCCGCTGCTCGTACCCAGCGCGAATCGCGCGGGCGAGGCAGCCGCGACGAACGCCGACGACGTCCTCGCCGCGTTCCCCGAGGAACTCGATCTGGTGATCGACGGCGGCCCCTCGACCGGCGGCACCGCGAGCACCGTGGTTCGCGTCCATGGCGACGATGTCACGGTGCTGCGCGAGGGTGCGATCCCCACCTGGCGCATCGAGGATCCCAACGAGGTGCGGATCCTGTTCGTCTGCACGGGAAACACCGACCGCAGCCCGCTCGCTGCGGCGATTCTTCGACGCCGCCTCGCCGAGCGCTTCGGCGTCAGCGAGGAGCAGTTGGGGGGAATCGGGTATCGCGTCGCGAGCGCCGGCCTCGCCGCCGCTCCGAACCATCGCGCGAGTCGTCCCGCCCGCGACATCGCCAAGCGCCTCTTCCAGCCTCCGCTCGACATCGAGGGCCACCGATCGCGCGTGCTCTCGACGGCCGACGTGCGCGGCGCGTCGCACATCTTCTGCATGGAGCGCGATCACGTCGATCAGATCCTCGCGTTCTTTCCCGGACGGGAGCGGGACGTGCGCCTGCTCGATCCCGAGGGGGGCGACGTCGCCGATCCGGCCGGCAAGAACATGGCGACCTACGAGCGGCTCGCGCGCCGCCTCGACGCGGCGGCGGCGCTGATCGTCGGCTCGGTCGTCGGACGGCGCGCGATCTGATCACCGATTCGCGCTACGCTGCTGCGATGCGCGTCGCCATCGCCTCCGACCACGCCGCCGTCGCCGAACGCCGCCACGTCGCCGCCGCGCTCACCGCGGCGGGCCATGACGTCGAGGACTTCGGCACCCCGGAGGGGGTTTCGGCCGACTATCCGGATCCGGCCTACGCGGTCGCCCGGGCGGTCGCCGACGGTCGGGCCGAACGCGGGATCCTTCTCTGCGGCACCGGCATCGGCGTCTGCATCGCCGCTGGGAAGGTGCACGGGATCCGCGCCGCGACGATCCACGACGATTTCACCGCCGAGATGGCCCGACGACACAACGACGCCAACGTCGCCTGCCTCGGCGGTCGCCTGCTGGCGGCCGCGACGATCCTTCGCCTCGTCGAGCGCTTCCTCGCGACGCCCTTCGACGGAGGGCGCCACGCCACCAGGGTCGAGAAGATCGCTCGAATCGAGGCGGCCGAGGGATCGCGCGACGCCGAACGGCGCCCGTAGAGGGGGCGGGCGACCGGCCGTCCGCGCACGGACGACGCGGTCCGCTCCGTCCGAGCCCGCACCCGCAGGGCGAACGGTCCGCGGTGGTCGCCCTCGCGCCCTGCGGGTAGAAACCTTCGACCGGTGCCGCCCCACCGGAGGGAGATCGTCCGTGCGGATCGCGGTGCCCAGGGAACGCCTGCCGGGCGAGTTGCGCGTCGCGCTCACCCCCGACGTCGTGGCCCGCCTCGCGCGCCAGGGTCACGAGATCGTCGTCGAGGCCGGCGCCGGGGACGGAGCGGCGGCGCCCGATGCGACCTACGTCGAGGCCGGTGCGCGGATCGCGAGCACGCTCGACGCGACGACGAAGGACGCCGATCTCGTCGTTCGGGTGAATCCGCCCTCGCTCGGGGAGGTCGATGCCGTTCCTTCGGGCGCGACGCTCGTCTCGTTCCTCTTTCCGACCGGTCGCCTCGATGTCGTGCGGGCGGCCGCCGATCGTCGCGTGAACCTCTTCGCTCTCGATCTCGTGCCGCGGATCACCCGCGCCCAGACGATGGACGCGCTGTCGTCGATGAGCACCGTCGCCGGATACCGCGCGGCGCTTCTCGCCGCGTGGCATCTGCCGCGCTTCGTCCCGATGCTCATGACCGCCGCGGGCACGATCGCACCGTCGCGGATCGTCGTCTGCGGGGTCGGCGTGGCGGGGCTGCAGGCGATCGCGACCTGCCGTCGCCTCGGCGCCATCGTCGAGGCCTACGATGTGCGGGCCGAAGCGCGCGAGCAAGCGCGCTCCCTCGGCGCGGAAACGATCGAGGTGGACCTCGGCGAAGCGGGCGAGGGCGTCGGCGGCTACGCGCGCGAGTTGTCCGACGAGGCGCGACGCCGTCTTGAAGCGGCGCTCGCCGAGCGCGTGAAGAAGGCCGACGCCGTGATCACGACGGCGCTGATCCCCGGGCGTCCCGCACCGCGCCTCATCGACGAGATGACCGTCGCCGGGATGCGACAGGGCGCGGTGGTCGTCGATCTCGCCGCCGAGTCGGGGGGCAACGTCGCCGGCACGGTCGCCGGGGAGATCGTCCGGGTCGGCGGCGTCACGCTCGTCGGGCTGACGAACCTCCCGGCGTCGATGCCGGTCGATGCGAGCCGGATGTTCGCTCGCAACATGCAGGACGTGGTGCGGCACCTGACGCCGCCGAAGGCCGCCGACGGTGCGCCGTCCGGACCGGCCGTCCATCTCGATCTCGACGACGAGATCACGGCGGGCGCGCTCGCCGTCCATGGCGGCGTCGTCCGCCATGAGCCGACCCGCCAGGCCCTGGGAGTCGCGTCATGACGATCCTTCCGCTCGCCCTCCTCGAGGGCGCGTTGTTGCACCTGTTCATCTTCGTGCTCGCGGCGTTCATCGGTTTCGAGGTGATCACGAAGGTGCCCGCCACCCTGCACACGCCGCTCATGTCCGGCGCGAACGCGATCAGCGGCATCGTCCTGGTCGGGGCCATCCTCGTCGCGTCGCAGACCGAGACGACGTTCGGGACGATCCTGGGAGTGGTCGCCGTGTTCTTCGCGACGATCAACGTCGTCGGCGGGTTCGTCGTCACCGACCGAATGCTGCGGATGTTCCGCCGCTCGGACAAGCCCGGGAAGGGCGGTGGCGCTTGAGCCTCTCTCTCGTCGGCCTGTTCTACACGCTCGCGGTCGTCGCGTTCATCCTGGCGCTGAAGCGCCTGGCCTCGCCGAGGACGGCGCGCGTCGGCAACCAGATCGGCGCGACGGGCATGGCGTTGGCGACCCTTGCGACCCTCGTCGTCTGGAAGCAGGGCGACGTGGTCGTTTCGGATCGGGCCAACCTCGTCTGGATCGGCCTCGCCATCGCGCTCGGCAGCGTCGTCGGCGTCGTCGTGGCCAAGCGCGTCGCCATGACGGCGATGCCGCAACTCGTCGCGGCCTTCAACGGATTCGGCGGCCTGGCCTCGACCCTGGTCGCACTGGGCGAGGTGACGCATCTCCAGGCCCGCGCCGACGTGGCGTCGATCAGCGGCACCTACCCGGCGATCGCCGTCCTGTGCGCCGTCACGGGCGCGATCACGTTCTCCGGAAGCTTCGTCGCCTACGCGAAGTTGCAGGGCGTGATGAACACGGCACCGGTCACCTTCTCGGGCGTACGGATCGCGAACGGCGCGATGCTGTTCGCCTGCATCGCCCTCACCGTGCTCTTCGCGCAGAACGCCGACAACCAGGGTTGGGTCTGGGCCTCGGTGCCGATCGGGCTCGCGCTGGGATGGACCGCCACGAACGCGATCGGCGGCGCCGACATGCCCGTGATCATCGCGCTGCTCGGGAGCCTCTCGGGCGTGGCCGCGTCGGGCGCGGGCTACGTCACCAACAACGAGCCGCTCGTGGTCTCGGGCGCTCTCGTCGGCGCGTCGGGCGTGATCCTCACAGTGATCATGTGCCGAGGCATGAACCGCTCGCTCACGAACGTGCTCTTCGCGGCGTTCGGGACGGCAGACAGCGCCGGAGCGCCGGCCGTCGGCACCGCGGCGCGGACCGTTCGCAACTTTGGCCCCGAGGACGGCGCGATCCTCCTGGCCAACGCCCGCTCCGTGATGATCGTTCCCGGCTACGGCCTCGCGGTGTCGCAAGCCCAGCACGACGTTCGCGAACTCTCCGATCTCCTGATCGCACGCGGCGTGACGGTGCGCTACGCGATCCATCCCGTCGCGGGCCGGATGCCCGGTCACATGAACGTGCTCCTCGCAGAAGCCAACGTCCCCTACGACCAGTTGCTCGATCTCGACGAGGCCAACCCTCACTTCGAGACCGCCGACGTCGCGCTCGTGATCGGCGCGAACGACGTCGTGAATCCCGCGGCGCGCACCGACCGGACGAGCCCGATCTACGGCATGCCGATCCTCGACGCCGACAAGGCGCGCAACGTGATCTTCCTCAAGCGCAGCCTCGGCACCGGGTTCGCGGGCGCCGACAACGAGCTCTTCTTCCTCGACAAGACGATGATGCTCTTCGGCGACGCCAAGCGCACCGTGCACGCGCTCGTCGGCGAGGTGAAGGCGCTCTAGCCGCGACCGCGATGCAGGACGACGCGCCCCCGAACGTGCGTCGCTGGTACGACACGCTGCCGCTGCTCGGCGTGCTGCTCGCGGTGCTCTTGATCGGACTGGTCGCGTGGAAGCGGACGCAGCCGATCCCGATCCGGCTTCGCCCCGCGCAGATCGGCGACATCGCCGATGGCGACGTGGTCGCGCTGCGGCTGGCGGTCGAAGCCGACGCCGAGGTCGCCCCCGGTGCGCCGTTGCGGATCACGTTTCTGGTCGAGAATCCCGGCAGCGTGGCGCTGAAGGACGTCGTGCTGGATGTGGCGCCGCCGAACGGGGCGCGCATAGCCGCCGAGTCCGTGAGGGCGACGTGGCCGCTGCTCGCGGCCGGGACGACCGTCGCGCACGAGGTCGCCGTCGCCTTCGAGAAGGCCGGTGCCGCCGAGGTCGCGGGGGTGGTCGCCGACGGCGGAGGCGGCGCGCGAGCGACGGCGATCGTCCGGATCGACGTCAAACCCGGTGCGACGGTCGACGCGAGCCTCGCGCCGGTGCTCGAGCGCTCCTTGCTCGCCGTGACGCGGGGTTCGCTCGACGTCCACGACGACGCGCCGTTCGAGTTGACCGTCGTCGTCGAGTCAATGTCCTCACCGCTCGACGGCGTGCGTCTGGATGTGATCGCCGGCGAGGACCTCGAAGGGCTCGACGGCGCGACGCAGCCGAGACTGCTCCCGCCGATCGAGCCGGGGCGGCGCTGGTTCGCCACGATGCGTTTCCTGCCCCGCCGCGAGGGCCGCCACACGATCCAGGTGCTGGCGAGCACGGAGGACGGCGACGTGCGGGCCGTCGGGGTCCACGCCCTGCGGGTGCGTCGGGCGAAGTGACGCCGGGGGGGTGCGGGGGTACACCAGGGGGCGTGAGCGACGCCCCCTCTCGCGCATCGCAAGGTCCCCCGCCCGACAGCGCCGCACGGATGGATCGTGCGCTCGTGTCGAGCGCTCTGGCCGCCGGTTTGGTCATGGCAGGTGTCGGCGCGGTGATGCTCTCCCGTCACGATGGCGACGAGGCGGCGCTCTCCCCTTCGCCGCCGTTCTCCGTCTCGCGGTACGACTCGGGCGGATCCGAACCCGAACGCGACCCCGCGCCGGAGTCAACGACTCCGCCGAACGCAGCGGGCGAGACGGGCGTGACGCCGTCGCCCGACCACGACCCGGTGCCGGATCCCGCCATCGGCACGCCCGATCCTGCGATCGGCACGCCCGATCCCTCCGGGCTCGACTCGACGACGACATCGCCGTCGGACGGGTCGGACGACGATGGCTGGAGCGAGGCAACGCACGAACCGGCACCGCCCACGACGACCGCGATGCCCGCCGAGCCGAGCACGGAGCCCGCCGCCTCGGCACTGAGCGCGGCTCCGGAGCCCGCGGGTCCGGTGGTCGAACCGGATCGCGTACCGTCGGACCCGCGGCCTCCCGAGGACGACACGCACGCGACCACGCCCTCCCCGGACGACGGCCCCCTGCCTGCCGCCGACCCGCCGGCGCGGCCGCCGACGACGCCCTTGCCCGGTCCGCCCGAGGTGACCACGCCGCCGAGCGGCGATCCCCCGGCCGGCCCCCCCATCCGCGGTGACACCCCCGGTCGTCGCCTCGCTCTCGAACTCGCGCTGGAGGCCCCCGCGACCGCGGCGGTCGGCACCGCGTTCGAAGCGGTGCTCGTCCTTCGCAACGCCGGGGACGCCCGCTTGGAGAACGTCGAGGTCGGGGTGTCGGCCCGCGAGGGCGTGACGATCGACGGCGCCGTCGAAGGGCTGCGACGCGAGACGGTCTCGCGACTCGAGGCGGGGGCGGTCGAACGGCGTCGTGTGTCGATCCGTCCCGATCGGGTCGGCAGCGTCGCGATCCTGGCGTCCTGCCGCGAGGGGCGTGGCTGGGCCGCTGCCGGCGCGACGAACCGCGTCGAGATCGTGGCGCGCGGCGCGCCGGTCCGTCCCGAGCGTGCGGCGCTGCGGCGTGGCCCGCGGCTCGCGCTCGCGTTGTCGTCCCGCGCACCTCGGCATGTGCCGGAAGGCGAGGCGTATCACCTCGAGTTCGTGCTGGAGAACGGCGGCGACGTCCACTTCCGAGACGTGACGCTGGTCCTCGAGCCGGCGCCGGGAACGCGGCTGCGGGGGGCCGAACAGCGAATCGAGGAACGCATCGCGCTTCTCCCGGTCGGCGAGCGACATCGGGTCGAGGTCGTCGCGCACTCGACCGACGCGGGCACCGCGATCCTCCGTGCGTCGGCACGCGACGATCGAGGTTGGTCCGCCTCGGGCGTCGTCCAGTTCGTCTCCGTCGAACCGGCGGCCGTGCCTCGCATCGCACCCGACGGCTCGCGCTGAGCGTTCGCCTCCCTCAGGGCGACGCGAAGCGATGGCGCACCGCGTCGGCGATGCGGCGGCGCTCATCGGCGCGGGCGAGCGGGTCGAACGTGCCGATCAGGTCGGACGCGTGCGGATACAGCGCGGTTGCCGCGCCGCGCCGGAGTTCGACCGAGTCCGCCGCGAGGAAGTCGGCCAAACGGGCGAGATCCGCGCGCGTTCCGATCCGGCCGAGCGCGGCGATCGCCGGGAGACGCACCGCCTCGTCGTCGTCGAGGCGCGCACGGACGGCGTCGGGGTCGCGCACCACGAGATCGAGGGCGTCGTACGCCGCGATCCAGGACGCGCGCTCCGTTGCGTCGGCGACCTCGTCGAGCGCCGCGCGCAACCCGCTCGCGCCGGGCGTCATGCGATCCCTCGTCGCGGCGCGCCACGGGAGAGGAACCGCCGCGCGAGCCTCCGGCGTGTCGAGCCATGCGACGACCTCGTCGCGGAGCAGGAGCGAGGCGGCACGATCCGCCAGGTCGCGGCACGCTCCGGCGCGTCGCTCGGCCGTCGCGTGGATCGCGCGCCGCAGCTCCCGATCCACGAGGGCCAGTCCGTCCACGCCGGGCGTCGAGGGGAGCGGCCCACGGAACGACTCGCCGAGCGCGGCCTTGATCGCCTCGCTCCACGACGCACCGAAGGCTTCCCCGGGCTTCGCCGCGAGCGCGCCCTCCAGGCGGCCGAGCCGCTCCCGTTCGGTGCCGGGCCGTCCGGATCCCTCCGGCCACAGCGCCATCTGCTCCGCGAGGACGCGCCGGGCGCTCTCGACGCGCCCGCGTCGCACCAACGCGGCGACGAGGCGCCGGATCGTCGGACCGCGAATCGACGCATCCGGGTCGGCGTCGTCGAGCGCGGGGGGCAGCGCCGCGCGCAAGAGCCGGAGTTCGAGCGACGGCGGGCTCCCCTCCCCCTCGCCCTCCGCACGCGCCATGTCGTCGGCGCGCTCGAGCGCCGCGAGCCGCAGCACGCGAGCGCGGCGCGAGAGCAGCACCGGTTCGGCCGGTGCGAACTCGAGGGCACGCCGGTAGCCCTCGGCGGCCTGCTCCCACGTTCGCAGCCGCTGCTCGCGCCACGCCGCCTCGGCCCCCTTGGGGGGCGCTCCCACGGCAAGCAGATCCGCTCGCGCGTCGGCGAGGCGTGCGAGCAGCATGTCGCGGGTCGCGCGACGGGCGCGGATCGCGTCGTCGGCGACGTCGCTCGCATCCGGCACCGTGACGAGCGTCGCGAGGTACTCGAGCGTCGCCGCGAGGTAGGGCGTGCGAAGCCTCGCGCGCGGCGTCGGGACGAGTTCCGGATATGGATCCCGGTCGCGAACGAGTCGATGTCCATTGATCGGACCGAGCGGCGGCGGCACGGGCGCGTCGAGGATCTCGCGACCGGACGCGATGCGTGCGACGTCAAACCGTTCGGGCCGGTCGAGGCCGGCTGCGGCGAGATCCGCGGCGGCATCCGTGAGCCGCGCCGCTCGCGCCGCGTCGCTCGGCCCGTCGCCGCGCCGAGCGATCAGGATCGTCGATT
Organism: uncultured Planctomycetales bacterium; assembly: GCA_964586025.1. Classification (GTDB taxonomy): domain Bacteria; phylum Planctomycetota; class PLA2; order PLA2; family JAEUHO01; genus JACKGW01. The sequence continues at coordinate 23,020 of CAZPGF010000014.1, read as the reverse complement.
GCTCGACGAACCAGAGGTCGCCGTCGGGGAACACGTCGAAGAACGTGCGCAGGAACGCTGCGTACAGGGGCGCCGGCATCGCGTGGACGGGAAGCCACTGGCAGACGACGCCCCCGTCGCGGACGCGATCGCGCGCGAGTTCGTACAACTCGCGCGTGTACAGCGGAAGTCCCGCGGGGCTGTACGGCATCAGCGGCTCGAGCGTGATCACGTCGAGGTCCGCGGCGGCCATCAACAACGCCTGACGGCCGTCCTCGCGACGCACGCGAACACGCGGATCGGCGAGCACCCCGCGGTGGACGTCCTCGAACCACGGGGCGAGGTCGAGCACGGCGCCGCTCACCTCGACGACGTCGATCCGCGCCGGCTCCTTCATCGCCGCGACGGCCCCGGCGGTGGTGCCCGTACCGAAGCAGATCACCATGACGTGCTCGGCGCGCCGCGCTTCGAGTACGGGCAGGACGCCGAGCAGCCGCATGTAGCGGTAGTGCCGCCCGGTCGCGGCGGCGGCGAAGTCGTCCGTATAGAGGATTCGCTCGCCGTCGGCGGCCTCGACCACGCTGGCCGTCGTCACGTCGTCGGTCGCCACGGCGAGGACGGTGCGGTCGCGCCGCTCCCGCCCGCCCTTCTCGCGCACGACGTGGGTCGTGTGCAGGAACGCGCGGGTCAGCGCGTCCGCCCGGTCCGGAAGGACGACGCAGGCCGCCGCGGGGAGCAGCACGAACGCGAACGCGAGGCGACGCGATCGACGCACCACCGCGACGCCGGCGAGGGCGACGGCGAGCGTGACGAGCAGGAGGCCCGTTCCGGCGACGCCGAACGCGGGCATCGCAACGAACGTCGCGAGCAGCGGACCGACGACGCAACCGAACGAGTTCGCCAGGTACGTCGCCCCGACCGCTCGCGCCGGCCCGCGCCCGGAGCGCTCGACCAGCGCGACGGTCAGCGGAAACGTCGGACCGAGCAAGAACGCGGGAACGAAGAGCAGCGCGGCGGCGCCGGCAAGGGCGGTGAGTCCCGTCGCGAGCCCGAGGTCGAGGGCGTCTCGCGCATCGAGGAAGAGCGCGGAACGGACGCGATCGAGCCAACCGTCGAGCGACGGAACGACGAACCCGATCGACAGCACGAGCACGGCCGCTTCGGCGAGGAGGAGCACCGCGAGGGCGCGCGCCGGGTCGCGCGCGCGGGCGAGACGGGCCCCGAGGGCGAGACTGCCCGTGCCGAGGCCTGCGACGAACACCGCGAGCATGGCCGCGAGGCTGGCGGTGAAGCCCTCCACGTAGAAGACGAGCGCCCGAAAGCCGGTCACCTCGATGGCGAGTCCGAGTGCGCCGCACGACCCCGCCAGAACCAGGGCCGTCGGGCGTCCGGTCCGTGGCGCGACGTCGTCCCCCGAACGATCGGCCGCGGGCTTGCGATCGACCTCGGGCTCGACGCGGGGTGCGACGAACCAGGCGATGACCGCGATCGCCGTCCCGAGGATCGCCGCCGCGACGAGCGTTCCGTCGACGCCGAGGGGACCCACCGCGAACCAACCCGCGGCGAGCGCACCGAGCACCGCGCCGAGCGTGTTGAGTCCGTACAGGATCGCGACGCCGCGCGCTCCGTCGCCGCGCGCAGCGGCCCAGGACGCGATGCCGGCCGGGAGCGTCGCTCCGAGACAGATCGCCGCCGGCAACACGATGAACGCGGCGAGGGAGAAGCGCGCCAGGCCCGCCGCGGGTCCGAGGGCCCGGGCGAAGGCGAGGTAGGGCGCATGGAGCCACGGCATCAGGAGCAGGCCGAGCAGGGCCCAGAGGGCGGCGGTGAACTCGGCGCCGGCGTAGAGACGGAGCGGCCTCTCACGTCGCGACGCGATGGCGCCGCCCCCCCATGCCCCGAGGCCGAGGCCGGCAACGAAGAGCCCGAGGACGAGCGCGCTCGACGCGGCGGTGCCGCCGAGGCGCAACAAGAGGACGCGGACCCAGACGACCTCGTAGGCCAGACCGACCGCGCCGGAGACCAGGAACAGGCCCGCAGCGACGACCCGGCCGGAGGGGCGGGGCGGGCGGGTCTCGGCGGTCATGGCGGCCCCGGGTCGCCGCCGGACGTCAGGAGGTCAGCATGTCGCGGGCGCGTTGGGCCAGACGGATGGCCTTGATGCGCTCGCGCTTGCGGCGGCGACGCTTCTCGCTGGGCTTCTCGTAGTGGGCGTGCCGCTTCAACTCGCGGGTGATGCCCTCGTTGTTGCAGAGTTTGCGAAGACGGCGCAGCGTCTTCTCGCGAGGTTCGTCCGTCTTGGCCTGGCCTCGCACCCATGCCTCCGCGGATTGGTCGCGCCGCCGCCTACCGCCTGCGCCACCTGGGACGCCCCCGTGCCGCGCGGGGGCGCTTTGCCGACCGCAAACGGGAAGGGTAGGCCGGGCGCCACGTCGGGTCAACCTCGCGCCGGCCCCTCGGGCCGACCCGGCGGGGATCGAACCTGAAGGAATGCGTCGCGGCCAGCGTCGAACGCCTTCGGCGATGGGAGCGAATCCTGTCATCGTCGCGTCTCGCGGCAGAGACCGCGTTTGACCGACCCCTGGCCGACGGCCAGAATCCGGGCGGCGCGACGATTTGGCTGGAGGGCCGCTTCGCGCCGCCAGGAGGTTCGGAGGAAGGGATCGGCCGTCGGCCGGTCCGTCCCCGAGAGCCGGAGGACCAGGATCGTGAGGGATTCCCTTTCCGGTTCGGTGCGACGACGGGCCGATGTCGCGTCGGCACCGCGAACGCCGGCCGCGCGTCCCCCGTCTCGATTGCCGTTCGGGCTCGCCGGCGGCGTGCTGCTTCCCGCCCTCGCCCTGGGCGCGTTCCTGCTGCTGGCTCCGGCGATCGGCCCCCGTGACGCGGGTCGCGCCTTCGCCGAAGACGAGCCGAGCGAGACGGGATCGATCAACGTCCTCGCGCCCGTTGGGATCGAGGACTTCCTTCGCGCGATCGCCCAGGAGACGAACAAGCCGATCCTGTGGGATCCGGGCAACCGTCAGATCACCACGCAAAAGATCCAGGGTGCGCTCAAGCTGACCGGGCCGAAGGAACAGTTGTTCGACATGGCCCGGGCGCTGCTCACGTTCTACGAACTGATCATGATCCCGGTCGGGCCGCCGCAGTTCCAGGCGCTGCTCGTCACCGACACCAAGCAGGCCACGGGCACGCTCCGCCTGAAGCCGGAGTTCGTCGAGATCACCGACGAGAACGTCGCGATGTACGAGCGACTCGACGGTCAGTTCATCACGACGACGATCCGCGTCGAGAACATCCGCGACCTGAAGGACGCCCGCAACGCCGTGCAGCGCATCGTGACGGCCGGCAACGTCGGCAACGTGACCGAGGTACCGCAGGCGCGATCGTTCGTGGTCACCGACTTCGCACCGAACGTCGCGGCGATCTATCGCCTGATCAAGGCGATGGACGTCAAGCCCCAATCGAGCACGCTCACGTCCAAGTATTTCCAACTCGCGCATGCGACCGCGCAGGAATTGGAGCCGATCCTGGTCGACCTGTTCACCGGCCGCGACCGCCTTTCCGCCGGCGCGCCCGCGCAGCCGGTGATGCGGCAGCCCGGGGCGCAGACGAGCGGCGACATCGAGCAGGATCCCGAGCCGCGGATCATCAGCGATCCGCGCACGAACCAGGTCATCGTCTGGGCGACGCTCGCCGACATCGAAGAGATCGAGAAGGTCATCCGGAACCTCGACGTGCCGACACGCATCTACGACGATCGTGTTCGGGTGATCCGGTTGAAGAACCTCGAGGCGCTGGAGACCGCCGAGGTGCTCACGTCGTTGATCGAGGCCGCCAGCGTGTTCGGGACCGAGTCCGGCACGACCTCCACCCGCATGAACGAACGTGGCGGACGCGTCGCCCAGGGTGGGTCCGGCGGGTCGTCCGACCCGCGCGAGGAATCCAAACCCGCGGTCGTCGCCGACGAGAAGAGCAACAGCCTGATCATCGCCGGCACCGATCGCCAGTTCGATGAGTTGCGCCGCGTCATCGACGCACTCGACGTGCAGAAGGACCAGGTGCTGATCGAGGCGGCGTTGATCGAACTCACGCTCGACGACAGCTACCGCCTGTCCGTGGAACTCGGCGCCGCCGACGCCAACGGTCTCGTGAACGACGCCGTCTCCGGGTTCGGCTTCAGCAACTACGGGCAAACCGTGTTCGCCGACAAGGACGGCGACACCTTCTTCACGGATCGCATCCCGCCGTTCGTGGACAGCGATCAGGTACTGGCCCCGCGTGGCCTGGTCGGAGGCATCTTCGCGTTCGGTCAGGTTCCGTTGATCTTCAACGTGTTGAACAGCATCACGCGCAGTCGCATCCTCCAGTTGCCGAGCATTCTCACCGCCGACAACGAGGAGGCCGTCATCCAGGTCCAGGACGAGCAGGCGTTCTCCGAGTCGAACGCTTCGCAGGGCGCCGTCAGCGGCGGTCTCGGCGGGTTCGAGACGGCCGGCACGACCCTCCGCATCAGCCCCCACATCGCCGACGCGACGTATCTCCTTCTCAACATCAACCTGGAGGTCAGCGCGTTCGTCGGGGAACCCCGCACGCTGCCGAGCGGCGATCAGATCCCCGCCGACCGCATCCGCCGCTCCCTGACGACCGTGGTCACCGTCCCGGACCGCCACACCGTGGTGCTCGGCGGGCTCATGGGTCGCACGCAGCGCAGTTCGGACGACAAGATCCCCTACGTCAGCGAAATCCCGGTCCTGGGTGACCTGTTCAAGAGCACCAACCGCACCGACCGGGAGACCAGCCTCTTCCTGTTCGTCACCCCCACGATCATGCACGGCGGACAGCAGGCGTTCGACATCCTCGACATCGAGTCGTGCCGGCGCAAGCAGAAGGCCGACGAGTTGATCGGCTACACCGAGATCTACAACGCGCGCTTCGTCGGATGCGATCAGCAGGACAGCGCAACGGGCGAGTACACGGGGGGCGTGTACGACGGCCGACGCCCCGGCTGCCTGCCCGGCCAGGGATCGGCTGGCCGCTCGACGCGGATCGTCGTTCCGCCGGCGGACGGCTTCCCGCCGGTCTCGGCGCCCGATGCGGTCCCGGGTCCGGGAGAGCTCCCGGCCCCGATCATCGGCTCCGGCAGCGCGTCCGATCGGATGGATTCGATCGGCATGCTGGAGGCCACCCGCTTCCACGCGGTCAGCGCGGAGCGCCTCGACGCCGAACGCAACGCCCGTCGCGCCGCGCTGCGCTCTCGCGGCGGCGCGGCGCCCCGCGCGGCCTCGGCACGCGGGAGCGCCCAGCCGGCGACCATCGCCCGGAGCGGCTACCGGCCCGGCACGTTGCAGACGGGACCCAACCATCGCCCCAGCGCGGAGCAGGCTCCGTCCGGATGGTCGATGTCCAGGTCGAGCGGCAGCGCGAGCGAAGGCCTCCTGCAGGGAAGCCGCGGCTATTGGAAGGCGACCGGCACGTGCGGCCCGAACGGCTGTGGGCCGTGCGCGAACGGTCAATGCGCCGTTCCCCCGCCGTCCCGCTAGTCTCGACAAGCGCCCGCGGGTTCCTCGACCGAGGCCGGCGGACACGCTGGGGGTTTCCGACGTGCAGAATCCGCTCATCCTCGCGCTGAAGGAGCGAAACCTCCTCACCGACGCACAGATCGCCCAGGCGGTCGAGGCGGAGCGCGAGACGGGTTGGCCGCTCGACAAGGTGCTTCTCTCGCGCGGCTTCGTCACCGAGCACGACCTGCTGAAGGCGATGTCCGAGGGCCTCGGCCTGCCGTACGAGGAGCGCCTCGGCCACGCCGCCGTGCCGCCGATCTTCGTCGAGAAGGTGCCGGTCCAGTTCGCGCGCAACTACTACCTCGTCGGCCTGGAGCAGGTCAACGGCTCCATGCGCGTCGCGACCTCGTCGCCGTTCGACGCCTACCCGATGGACGATCTCGCCGCGATGCTCGGCATGGAGTTGGACCCCGTCCTCGCCCCGCGCACCGAGATCACGAGCCTGATCAACAAAGCGTACAAGAACAAGCAGGACATGGTCGAGGAGTCCGTCGGGGAGCTCAGCGGCAGCGACATCGAGAATCTGGCGGAGACCCTCGGTGATGCCGAGGACATCCTCGACGTCGCCAACAAGGCGCCGATCATCAAGCTGGTCAACATGCTGTTCTTCCAGGCGCTGAAGATGCGCGCCTCGGACATCCACCTCCAGCCGTTCGAGGACCGCCTGCAGGTCCGCTACCGCATCGACGGCATCCTCTACGACATGGAGACCGTGCCGAAGAAGCTGCAGGACGCCGTCACCAGCCGCCTGAAGGTCATGGGGAAACTCGACATCGCCGAGCGGCGGCTTCCGCAGGACGGCCGCGCGTCGCTGCGCCTGGGGGACTCCGAGGTGGACGTGCGTCTGTCGAGCGTCCCGACGAATCACGGCGAACGCCTCGTGATGCGTCTTCTCGACAAGACGGCCCGCCTGTACGAGCTGGAGGAGATCGGCCTGATCGAGGGCAATCTCGAACTCGTCGATCAGTACATCCATTACAACCACGGGATCATCTTCGTTTCGGGACCCACCGGCTCCGGCAAGACGACCACGCTCTACAGCGCGCTGAAGCGGATCAACAGCACCAGACTCAACGTGATGACGATCGAGGACCCCATCGAGTACCACCTGCCCGGGATCAGTCAGATCCAGGTCAACGAGAAGAAGGGCCTCACGTTCGCGAGCGGCCTGCGCTCGTTGCTGCGGCAGGACCCCGACATCATGATGGTCGGCGAGGTGCGCGACGTGGAGACGGCCCGGATCGCGATCCAGGCCGCGCAGACCGGTCACCTCGTGTTCAGCACGATTCACACGAACGACGCCGCCACCGTGACGACCCGACTGCTCGACATCGGCATCGAACCGTATCTCGTCGCGACGTCGGTGATCGTGGCGATCGCCCAGCGCCTCGTCCGCCGGATCTGCCCGGACTGCCTCGAGCGGATCGATCCGAGCCCGGAGGACGTCTGGCAGCTGAAGCAGCTCGACATCGTTCCCGACCAGTTGGAGGACGGCAAACTGCGCCGAGGACGCGGCTGCGGGAACTGCTACGGGAGCGGTTACGTGGAGCGCATCGGCATCTACGAGATCCTGCCCATGAACGACCAGGTTCGCGAGTTGGTCGTCAACCGCGCCAGCGCGAGCGCGATCAAGCGTCACGCGGTGCAGCAGGGGTTCCGTACGCTGCGCCAGGACGGGGCGCTGAAGGTCCGCGTCGGCATGACGACGCCGGACGAGGTCCTGCGCGTCACCCAGATGGACGTGATCTAGGCCGATGCCCGTCTACGACTACAAGGGGCTGACCCCCACCGGCGCGGCCAAGACCGGCATCATCGACGCCGACAGCCCGCGCGAGGCACGCCTCAAGCTGCGCAACCAGAACGTGATGGTGACGGAGATCACGCCGCGCGCGGCGGCGGTCAAGGCCAGCGAGCGCAAGACCAAGATCCTGGACTTCAAGCGATCGGCGCGCGGCAAGAGCGAAGTGCCGATGTACACGCGGCAACTTGCGACCCTGCTGAAGGCCGGCATCCCCCTCGCGCAAGCGATGACGGCCATGATCGAGCAGTGCCAGACCGCCGACCTGGAGGCCGCCTTCCGCGACGTCCGCGAGAAGCTGACCCAGGGGCACGGCTTCGCGGAGTCTCTGGCCTACCATCCGGAGTACTTCACCGACCTCTACATCAACATGGTGAAGGCCGGCGAGGCGTCGGGTCGTCTCGACAACGTGCTCTCGCGACTGGCCGACTACCTCCAGCGCCAGGCGCAGATGCGCAACCGCGTGATGGCGGCGCTCGCCTATCCCGTGGTGATGATTCTGGTCGGCATCGTGATCGTGATCATCCTGATGACCTTCGTCGTGCCGAAGGTGCTCGCCGTCGTGCAGCGTTCCGGTCAGTCGGTTCCGCTTCCGACACGCATCCTCAAGAACTCCAGCGACTTTCTGGCTCAGTACTGGCTCGGGGTCTTCGGATTCGTCATCGGGCTCGTCATTCTCCACCGCGTCTTGATGCGCAAGCCCGGCTACCGCTACGGCGTTGACAAGTTGAAGCTGCGGATCCCGGTCTTCGGCGACCTGTTCCGCAAGTCCGCGGTCAGCCGTTTCGCGATCTCGACGGCGACGCTCCTCAAGAGCGGCGTCCCGGTCCTCGACGCGCTGCGCATCGTCCGGGACATCGTGGACAACCAGGTCCTGGCGCAGACGCTCGAGACCGTCCAGAAGCGGATCGTCGAGGGTGCCGACATCTCCACCCCGATCAAGAAGTCCGGCGTATTCCCGCCCGTCGTCGGCTACATGATCGCCGTCGGCGAGCAGTCCGGCGAACTCGAGGGGATGCTCGAACAGGTCGCCGCGGCCTACGACGAAGAGGTCGCCGTCCAGACGCAGAAGGTCACGAGCCTGCTCGAGCCCCTGATCATCGTGGCCATGGCCGGCGTGGTGGGCTTCATCGTGATCAGCGTGATGCTGCCCATCCTCCGCATGGCCACCCTGCGCAACTGACCCCGCCGGTCGCCTCCCCCCCCCGCGGACCTCCTGCGCCCCCCGTTCGGGCGGTAGGATCCGTCCGGCGGATTCCTCCCGCCGCGTCGTCCAAGATCCCTTCCCCCCGCCTTTCGGAGTCCTCCCCCCATGCGTACGAAGTCCCGCCCGCGCGGCTTCACGCTCGTCGAACTGATGGTCGTCGTCGTGATTCTCGGATCGCTCGTGGCCCTCGTCGGCCCGAGCGTGTGGAACGCCCTCTTCACCTCCCGCGAGACGATCGCGAAGACCCAGATGGAGAACTTCAAGAAGGGCATCAGCACCTACCTGCTCCAGTACAAGAAGCTGCCCCAGGACCTGAACGAGCTGACCCAGACGACGGACCGCAACCCGAATCCGATCATGGACAGCATCCCGAAGGATCCCTGGGACAACGAGTACGAATACCGGACGCTGGCCCGCAACCAGTACCGGATCCGTTCGGCGGGCGAGGACGGCCAGCTCGAGACCGACGATGACATCGTGCTCGACTCGAACCCCCGCGAGAGCTCCCGCTAGACGATGGCCGCTCCCCCCTCCCGCGCCGGTTCTCCGCCGGGGGGGTTCACCCTGATCGAACTGATCGTCGTGATCTCGATCGTCTCGCTGATGTTCGTCCTGGTCCCGATGAACATGGAGTCGTGGGGCCGCGAGAAGTTGAACGCCTCGGCGAACTCGCTTGTGGCCGCGCTCGGCCAGGCCCGCACCCAGGCGATCTACGACGGCTGGCCGGCGACGCTGGAACTCGGGCTGATGCGTGGAGCGAAGGGCGAGTCCGAGGACGCCCGCCCCGCGTGGCGCGTGCGCTTCACCAACCAGGTCGCCGGCACGGAACTCGACGCCGCCACCCCGGAGGATCGCCGACGTCTGGAAGACGCCCGTGAGCGCGAGCGGCTCGATCTCTGGACCGACTGGATCCCCCTGCCGGATGGCATCGAGCTCGTCGGGGTCAGCAAGGCGCGCGGCGAGTGGCGCAAGCCCAACGCGGAACGCCCCATCGAGATCGGCTTCACGGCCGACGGCAACGTCGAGGGGCCGGTGGCGATCCGCATCGAGATGGTCGACCTGGACGTTCGTCGCGAATTCCGCACGGCGACGATCCTGGTCAACGCCCTGACGAGCCTGGCGACCTGGTCGGAGGGTGAGCACGACGTCGAGGCGAAGCGCCCCGCGGCGGAGTTCCAGCGATGAGGCGTACGGGCTCCCGTTCGGCGGGCGGCTTCACGCTGCTCGAGGTGATGTGCGCCCTCGCGATCCTGGCCATGGTCAGCGGCGCGATGGTGCAGATCTCCTCGAACAGTTTCGAGAAAGCCGGCGAGGCGATCGACCGGCGCGAGATGCGCGAGATCGCCGATTCGTTCTTCTCTCGCGTGCTCTACGAAGACGTCCTTCACGAGGACGGATCGACCGGCACGATGGACATCGCCTACGGGCAGTGGGCGAACCTCCCGCAGGCGCGCCGCGACCGCTATCAGGACTATCGTTACCTGTTGGAGAAGAAGCTCGTGACGGTGGCGGGGTCGGCCGGCCTCGGCGACGAGGCCGAGCCCCTGTTCGCGGAGGAGGATCTGACGGACCCCCGCGGTCGCTCGGGACGCACGACGTCGGGCACCTCGACCCGCTCCGGGACCTCGACCCGCTCCGGCACCTCCACGGCGTCCGGCACCTCGACGACGGACGGGACAACGGAGGGCGAGGACGGCCAGGGCACGAACCTCTGGCGCATCACGTTGAGGATCTTCCGCGACGACGAAGCGGACGGTGCCGAGCGTCCGCTGATCGTCCTCCAGACCTATCGGCGGCCGGCCGACACGGGGACCGCCGGGACCTCGGGGAGGTCGGGGACCTCACGTGCGACACGCTGACGTCCGCCGCGCTCGGGGCTTCACGCTGATCGAGATCATGATCAGCATCAGCATCCTCGTGTTCCTCAGCGCGATCATGGGCCAGATCATCAGCGGAACGATCCACGGCTCGGACCTCGCGAGCGACGAGCTGCGCGGTCCGACCGTCGCCAACGCGATCTTCCAGCAGATCTTCAAGGACTTCCGGTACGTCTACTACGGCGGGCTCACCGGAGACGCCGGCTTTCGCGGCCGGAGCGACACCCTCGGCGGCCAGGAGGCCGACCGGGTCGACTTCATCACGACCCGAAGAACGCGCACGATCGGAACCGACGACGACGGACGGCTCGCCGAGACGGACCGCATCAGTCCGGTCACCGAGGTCGGCTACGCGCTCCGCGACAGTGACCGCAACCCGGGCTATCGGGAGCTCTGGCGTCGCGAGGACTACTTCGTGGACGACAAGCCGACCGAGGGCGGCCACTACAGCCTCGTCTACGACCGCGTGCGTTCGTTCAGCCTGCGTTACTTCCCGATCCCCGAGCAGTCCCAGGACAAGCAGGGTCTGGAAGAGTGGGATTCCGCCCAGCGCAAGAGCCTCCCCTACGCGATCCTGCTCAAGATCGAGTTCGACGTGCCTCGACCGACCGACGGGGACGAGAAGCCCATGGAGGATGTCGAACCGGAGTTGATCTTCCGGATCATCCTCCTCCGGGGCGCCTACAGCGTGCCCTGGTCGGAGGACACGCCCACGGGTGGCGTCACACCGCCGCAGTGATCGCGGAGGAGGAGCCCGACCCCGTCGCGGTCGGGATCCTGCATCCCGGCACGGCGATGCCGTCCGCCCGCTTCCGGCACGCCCCCACGGGCTTCCGGATCGATCGAACCCCACGCGGGGGGCCGACCGGCAGCCACACTTTGTTCGGGACCGAGCCGCACGGGGGTGGCTCGTCGGCGAAGCGAGGGCGCGCGGCATCTCCTTCCGCGGTGGCCTCACCTCCCGCCCGGCCGACTCATCCGATCGACTCGCGCCCATCCAAGTACGGGCGAAGGGCTGGCGGGATGTGAATCGAGCCGTCGCGTCGCTGGTGCACTTCGAGCAGGGGAATCAGGATCCGCGGCGTGGCAATGACCGTGTTGTTCAACGTGTGACAGTGGCGCACCCGGCCGTCGGCGTCGCGGTAGCGAAGGTCCATTCGGCGCGCCTGGTAGTCGCGGAAGCGGCTCGCCGTGTGCGTCTCGCCGTAGGCGCCGCGGCTGGGCATCCACGCCTCGATGTCGAACTTGCACGTGGCCGCACGCCCGATGTCGCCGGATGCCGTCGCCATCACGCGATACGGGAGTTCCAGGAGGCGCAGCATCGACTCGGCGTTCTCGACGATCGCCGCGTGGTGTGCGCGGGACGTCTCGTCGTTCGCGACGTCGATGACGACCTGCTCGACCTTGTTGAACTGATGGACGCGATAGAGCCCGCGCGTGTCCTTCCCGTAGGTGCCGGCCTCGCGCCGGAAGCACGGGCTCAATCCCGCGTAGCGCAACGGAAGGTCCTTCGCGTCGAGGATCTCGCCCGCGTGCAGCGCCGTGACGCTGACCTCGCTCGTTCCGACGAGCCACGAGTCCTCGTCCGCGGCGGTCGGGTTCGCGATACGGTAGGTCTGCTCCTCGGCGCCGGGAAAGTACGCGGTGCCGCGAAGCGTCCACTCCTTCACGAGCACGGGCACGCTCAAGAGCGTGAAGCCGCGCGCGCGGATCGTGTCCATGGCGAGGCGGAGGACCGCCTGCTCGAGGAACGCCGCATCCCCCTTCAGCACGTAACTGCGGCTTCCGGCCAGGCGCCCGGCGCGATCGATGTCGAGGCCGTCCAGGCGGCGCAGGAGGTCCACGTGGTCGCGCGGCTCGAAGTCGAAGCGGGGGGCGTCGCCGTGACGTCGCACTTCGACGTTCGCGCGGTCGTCGTCGCCGTCGGGAACGTCGGCGTCGGGAGGATTCGGGCAGGCGAGCAGGAGCGCCGTCAGTTCGGCCTGCACGGGGGCGAGGGCGTCGCCGTGGCGCTGCACCTCGTCCTTCAGGCCCTTCAGCCGGTCGAGCGCGAGATCCTTCGACGCGCCCTGCAGGCTCTTCACCTGCATGCCGAGCGCCTTCTGTTCGGCGCGCGTCTCCTCCTCCAGCCGGACCAAGCGACGCCGCTCCTGGTCGAGGGCGAGGAGACGGTCGAGATCGAACGGAATCCGCTTGCGGCGCGCGCCGTCGCGGATCGCGTCGGGGTTGTCGCGGATCGTGGCCAGATCGAGCATGGGGCACTCATTCTGCGGCGACGCGGAAACAAGACGAGCCCCGCCGGTGGTCCCGGCGGGGCCCGAGAAAGAATGCTCGACGCGACGAAGGCGTTCGAGCCAGGAGGCCGTCCGCCCGACGATTCCGTGCGCCCCCTCCCACAGAAGACGCACGGACCTCGGGAGCCTGCTTCGCCCAGATCCAACCACGCGGCGCCTCGCGCGCCGGGGTTGCGGGCGGCCTCCCGAGATGGTCGATCAGTACCCGACGAGGCAGTCGCCGCGGTAGGGATCGTTCACGTCGTAGTTGAGGACGTGATGGTCGAACAGGCGCTCGTTCGACCGCATGTCGCGGGCCCACTGGCCGAGAATCGAACGGTTCTTGTCACCGAACGTACCGCAGCCGGCACAATCGCGACCGGACAGGTCCTCGAGAGCCGGGGCCGCAGCGCGGCAACCCGCCAAGCCGCCGGCGGCGACGAGGAGAACGACGAACAGCGACAAGCGCTTCGACATGGTTCGGACTCCCGCTCGGTGGCACCCGGCACGTTCGGAGGCCCCGCGGGGCTCTGCCGACGAACTGAACTGCCGCCTCCCTGAAACGGGCCCACCTCCTGGGCCCTTCACGGCGCGTAGAGGTACCAATCCGGGCGCCCGCGGTCAACAGATTCGTGGCCGTTCGAGGCCCGAATCGGCCGAATCGGGCCTGACCCGCACATCGGTGACAGGCGGGTGACGAGACCGGACGGTCCGCTCGGGCTCGTGGTCGCGTGGGGCCCTCGAGCGGTCGGGTGTCGAGTCGGCGTCCCGAGACGATCCACCGCGTCCGGTCGTCGCGCGCATCTCCTCCCGAGGGGCCGGGGGATCGCGATCCCGTTCAGGCCCGGTCCTCCACCCGCAAGTCCGACGACGACCATACCGCCCAGAGCGTGCCTCTCCTTCGCCTTCACCGACGGTCCGGATTCGCAGGCGGGGAGCGGAAGGTCGCCGTGGTGGGCGACGTGTGGATTACCACTCGAGCCCGACACGGCGGCCTGATCGCCCCCGATCTGCGAAGCCGTACGCACGCAAGGTCAGAGACCCCCTGAACGGATACGGGACGCCTTAGGCCGCGTGCGTCCGGTAGAGAGCGTGCTCCGCGACGTACTGGGTCACGCTGGGCGCGAGACGATCCCCGACCGACTCCCCGGCCTCGAGTTGCGCGCGGATGTTCGTGCTGCTCACGTCGAGTTCGGGCGCGTCGAGGCGCAGCACGGTGATGCCGCGCTCCTCGAGTTCGGGCGGCGCAACCAGGTCGTGGCCGGGACGCGCGGCCACGATCAGTTCGGCCATCGACAACACGCGTTCCCATTCGCGCCACGACGCGAAGTCGGCGAGCATGTCGGCGCCGATCAGCAGTCGGAAGCGCGTGCCCTCGGGAAGGCTGCGCTTCAGCACATCGAGCGTATCGACCGTGTAGGAAGGCCCGTTGCGCCGTCCCTCGAGTTCGAGGACCTCCGTGCGCGGCAGGCCCGCCACGCCGAGTCGCGTCATCGCCACGCGATGGTGGAACGGCGTCGACTCGTTCGCGTCGCCCTCCTCACCCGCGAACTTGTGCGGTGCGCTGCCGGCGACGACGACCAGCAGGCGATCGTGGACGCGCAACGCGGCTTCGCACAGCGCGCGATGGCCGCGATGAAACGGATCGAAGGTTCCCCCGTACACGCAGACAAGGGGGCCGGTCGGAACCACGGCCACCGGCCGGGGCTTCGTTACGACCACCTGGATCGCCATGTGCAGCGCTCCGGCGAGCAACAGCCACGTCGCTCCGGACGGGAGGATGCCCGCCAGCGCAAGCACACCAAGCAGCGCGAACAAGGCGGCCGCCCCGAGCAGGATCCGCCGCAACGGCTCGCTCGCGCGCGGAAGCGGCGCGAGGAACGCCGTCGCCACGACGATCCACCCGGCGGTGGACGCCGCCGACAGCGTCCGGAGCCACGGTGTCAGCGGGACGAGCAGCGCCGCGACGCCCAGGCCGAAAGTGGCGAGGCGCTTCGGGCCGGCCTTCATCCGGATCGGCAGGCAGGCGAGCGCCCCGCCGACCCCGAGGGTCGCGGCCAGCAGGCCGCGCACGAGGCTGCCCTCGGGATGGGCGACATGCCCGGCGAGCAACGCGAGCCCGACGGCGGCGAGGCCTAGGGGAATCCACAGGTCGCGCCGTTCGCTCAACGCCTCGGCCCTCGGCGCCCTCCCGCGGCGGACGATTCCGCCGCGGGCCGGCCCAGGCTACCCGCGCCCCCCCACGCCGAGCCTCCGTTCCCGGCTCGTCGCGGCCCGAATGGCGGAGGCCCGACCGCGGATGGACGATCCTGTCGTGCCTGCCACGGCTCCCGTCCCCTGCATCGTCGGCCCGACCGGTTCGGGCAAGACCGACATCGGCATCCTCGTCGCCCGCGCGGTCGGCGCGGAGGTCGTCAGTTGCGATGCCTTCGCGGTGTATCGCGGGATGGCCATCCTGACGGCCGCGCCGGATGCCCCGAGCGACGTCCCCCACCGGCTCGTCGGCATCCTCGGCCCGGACGAGGTCTACGACGCCGCCCGCTTCGTCACCGATGCCGACGACGCGATCGAACGCGCCCACGAGGCCGGCCACGGCGCACTGATCGTCGGCGGAACGGCGCTCTACCTGCGCGCCTGGCTGAAGGGTTTCGACATCGAGGCGCCCCGCGACGATGCCTTCCGCAATGGCCTCAAGGAGGTCGTCGCACGCGAGGGCCCTGGCGCGCTCCACGCACGTCTCGTCGCGATCGACCCGCGCCGCGCGGCCGAACTCCACCCGAACGATCTCCGGCGCATCGTGCGCGCGCTGGAGATCGTCCACGTCACGGGCCGCCGCGCGAGCGCGCAACGCGTCACGTGGAGCGGTCCGGATCGCGTGGCGGCACGCGTCCTGATCCTCGAGCGCGAACCGGCCGACCTCGACGCCCGCATCGCGGCGCGTGTCGAACAGCAGTTCGCCGCGGGCCTGGTGGAGGAGGTGCGCGATCTGCTGCGCATGCCGACGTCCCCCCAGGCGCGCCAGGTCCTGGGGCTCGCCGAGGTCGAGGCCCTGCTCCGCGGCGATCTCGACGAGGCCGCCGCCCTCGCGTCGATCGTCCGGCGGACACGCCGCTTCGCACGCAAGCAGCGGACGTTCTTCCGCGGCTTTCTCGACGCGGTGCGGCTCCCGGTCGCCGCGGACGAGGACGCCGCATCGATCGCCGCGCGCGCGGCGCGATCGCTCGGCTTCGACCACGCCTGAATCGGCGTCCCGGACGTGCCGCCGACGGCGCTCCGAGCCCCCTCCCCTCGACCGCCCCGTGCGCGCGGCGCCGGTCAGCGGAGGTCGCTACGCGACGTCGTCGTACAGCGCGCGCGTGGCGGCCATGCGTTCCGCGAACTGCGTCGCCAGTCGCTTCGGCTCGACGATGTGAGCCCGCGCACCCAGTTCGGCGAGCCAGCGGAAGAGACCCTCCTCGCTACGAACGGTCGCCTCGAACGTGCCCGTGCCGTCCTCGTGGACCGTGAGCGTGCCCGTACCACGACGGCGCCGCTCCAACAGCCAGGTCGCCACCTCGTCGAGCGCGATCGTAACCTTCGTCTCGGGACCGTCGGCGATCTCGAACTCCTGCTGGGCGAGATCGCGGTGGATGTCGAAGTCGCCGGGGACCTCGAACGACGGTGCGTTCTTGTCGATCGCCGTGACGCGACCGGTGATGCGGTCCAGTCGGAAGCGGCGTTCGGCCTTGCGTCCTTCGTCGTAGCCGACGAGGTACCAGTTGCCATCGACCAGCCCGAGACCGTACGGCCGGACCGTGCGCTGCTCGGTCCGCTGCGCGTCGATCGTGTGGTAGCCGAAACGGACGCGCTGCCGGCGCGCGATCGCCTCGCCGAGCGATCCGAGGTGATTGCGGGCGACGTCCTTCTCGGGACGGCCGAGCGAGAGCAGATGCTGCTCCCCGACCGCCGTCCGCAAGGGCTCGGGCAGTTGGCTGTCGATCGTCAGTTTGGCGAGCGCCGACTTCAGGTTGCGTCCGAGCCCGTCGTCCGCCGGGCCGAGCGTACGCTGCAACACGGCGAGCAGCATCGCGTCCTCCGGCTCGAGGCGGGTCTCGCGCAGGAAGTACGCCTTCGGGTCGATCACGTACCCGGCGCGGCCGAAGGAGTCGCCCGCGACGTACTCGATCTCGACGCCAATGCTCCGGAGGTCGCTCTTGTCGCGATCGAAGCGCTTCTCGACGGCGTCCGGGGTCGCGTCGTCGTCGTACCCGGTGACTCGGCCGCGGATGTCGGAGAACGGCACCGGCGCGCGCGCCGACAACAGGTAGGAGACGAGGTTCAACTGTCGCTCGAGCTTGGCCACCTTCGGATCGCCGTGTGTCACGGATCGCTCCCGCCGTCTCGGCCGGCACGCCGCGCCGCCGATCAGCGGATCTCCGTGCGCGCCCAGGAACCGAGCCGGAACCATAGCACGTACACCACCGCGACCCCCAAGTGGACGGCGACCGCGGCCAGCCAGAGGCCGCGCAGTCCGAACTCCCCCGCGTTCTCCGCCGCCCACGCCGTGAGCGGATAGCCGATCGCGCCGTACGCGACGACCTCGATCAGCAGCGGGAACTTGGTCGCGCCGGCCCCGGCGAGCGCCTGCGACAGCACGACGGCGACCGCGAGGAAGACGAACCCGGACGACGCCACCAGCAGATACATGCGACCGACCGATCGGACGACCTCCGCGTTGGCCGACGCGTTGCCGACCTCCAGGTCGAAACCCATCAGACCGAGCAGCGAGTCCGCGAAGAGCACGTACGTCGCGGCGAACAGGCACATCATCGCGATGTTCAACCCGAGCGCGATCCACGACGCGCGGACCGCGCGGTCCACCCGGCCGCGGCCGAGATTCTGACCGACGAGGGTCGCCGCCGCCGCCCCCCAGCCGAAGCCGCTGAACAGCGCCAGGCTGTCGAGGCGAAGCCCGATTCCGAACGCCGCCTGGGCGTTCGTCACGGCGTCGGCGACGGCCGGCATCGCGCGGGGCGCCGCGATCTCGACGAAGCGCAGCGTGTAGATGTAGGCGGCCATCCGCACGAGCCACTGGAGGCACGACGGGACGCCGATCACGAGGATCGACCAGACCATGCGACCGCGCCAGAGGAACCGACGGACGCGCAACCCGAGGAAACCTCGGTAGAGCAGCCCGACGCCAGCCAACGCGAACACCCCGCGCGAGATCACCGTCGCCCACGCCGCCCCGGCGACCCCCATCTCGGGCAGGCCGAAACCGCCGAAGATGAACCAGATGTCGAGCAGGACATTGAGGAGGTTCGCGCCGCCGAGCAGGATCAACGGAACGAGGCTGTTGCCGACCGCACGCAGCGCGCCCGTGACCGTCAGCAGCAGGAACATCGTGAACGTCCCTGCGCTCAAGATCGCGAGGTAGTCCGCCGCCGGTCCGACCACCTCGCCCTTCGCGCCGAGCGCGACGCAGATCGGTTCGGCAAGGAGCCAAGGGGGGATCCCGAACAGCGCACTGAGCGCGAGGGTGAGAAGCAGGCCCTGACCGGTCGCGACGGACGCGCGGTTCAGTCGGCCGAGGCCGTGATACCGCGCGATCAGCGCGAGCATCGCGTTGACGATCCCGTTGAAGATGATCATCGGGATCGAGTTGACGAGGCTGCCGATCGTCACCGCGGCGACGGCGACCTCGGGCGATCGATAGCGGGCGACGATGAAGAGGTCGACGAGGTTGAAGACCGACCCGAGCGCCATCGCGACGACGAGGGGCATGCCGAACCGGACCGTGGTCCGGAACAGCGGCTCCTCGCGGCGGGGAAGGGCGGCTTCCACGATCAGGCGAGGCCTCCGGTTCCCCCCTGGGTGTGCGCGCTCGGCGCTCTGCTACGGCGCAAGGGCGGCGAGCGGCGCCACCGTCGTGAGGTCGAACGCCTGGGCGACGCCGGGATGGGTGATGCGTCCCTTCCAGACGTTCAGCGCCGAGCGAAGCGGCGCGCTCTCGCGCACGGCCGCCTCCCCGCCCAGGCGCGCCAGCGTGCGCACCCACGGCAGCGTCGCGTTCGTCAGCGCGTAGGTGCTGGTGCGGGCGACCGCGCCAGGCATGTTGGCGACGCCGTAGTGGACGACGCCATCGACGACGTAGGTGGGATCGGCGTGGGTCGTCGGGTGAATCGTCTCGACGCAGCCGCCCTGATCGACGGCGACGTCGACGATCACCGAACCCTCGCGCATCAACTTCAGGTACTCGCGCGGGACGAGCCGCGGGGCGCGGGCCCCTTCGAGCAAAACCGCGCCGACCAGGAGGTCGGCGTACGGGATGCGCGTCCGGATGTTGACGGCGGAGCTGTAGACGGTCGTCACGTTGGCCGGCATCGTGTCGGCGAGGTAGCGCAGGCGGTCGAGATCGACGTCGAGGATCGTCACGTGGGCACCGAGGCCGGCGGCCATTCGCGCCGCATTCGTGCCAACGACCCCGCCGCCGAGGATCATCACGTTCGCCGGGTCCACCCCGGGCACGCCGCCGAGCAGCACGCCGCGTCCGCCCTGCGCCTTCTCGAGGCAGTGCGCGCCGACCTGGATCGCCATCCGGCCTGCGACTTCGCTCATCGGCGTGAGCAGCGGCAACCGGCGGTTGATCTCGAGCGTCTCGTACGTGAAGCAGAGCGCGCCGGACTCGATCATCGCGTACGTCAATTCCTTCGCCGCAGCGAAGTGGAAGTACGTGAAGATGAGCAGGTCCTTGCGGCACCGGGGGTACTCGGCCGCGAGCGGCTCCTTCACCTTGACGATCATGTCGACACGCGACCAGAGGTCGTCGGGGTCCGCGACGACCGCCGCTCCGGCTTCGACGAACTCGTCGTCGGTGATCCCGCTGCCGAGCCCGGCCCCCTTCTGGACGAAGACTTGGTGACCGTCGGTGACGAGGGCCTCGACCCCCGCGGGGACGACCGCGACGCGGTTCTCGTTCGCCTTGATCTCGGTCGGCACGCCGATGCGCATGGAAGTCCTCCGCGACCCGGGCACCCGCCCGGGATACGAATCCGGGCGCGAAGTATAGGGGTCGCCCTACGTCCGGCACCGCCGGGACGCGAGTGCGCGTCCGGGCGCGGCGCTAGCGCCCGTCCTTGCGCGGGTCCTTGTTCCTCGCGTCGTCGTCCGGGCCGTGGAAGAAACCCGCCGTCTGCATCGTCCGGATCGTGAAGAGTTTCTCCGCGACCTCGTTGCCGACCATCTCCCGGACCTTGGCGTGGAAGCGCTCGCGGTGCGCCTCGAAGTCGGCCTGGGCGAGTTCACGGGCGTTGCGAAGCCCACCCTCCTCGCGGCCGCGGATCAGTTCGAGCGCCTCGTCCTGGAACGCGATGAACGCCTTGACGACCGCCTCGCGCTGGTCGGCCGGGAGCGGGATGTTGCGGGAGGTGATCTCGCGCGTGAAGAGGCCCTCGCGCTGCTCGACCTGGCGGCGGCGCTCGACCTCGTTGAGGTACATGCGCAGCACGTTCATCGTGGCCTCGTTGTAGGTGCCCTTCTCGACGGCCTCGAGGTCACGCCCGTCGAGCAGGCCTCGCGACGCGCCGTCCCCGCCCGCGAGGTTGCCCTTCTGGAGTGCGGCGATCTCGTTGAACAGTCCCTCGAGCCCCTTCATCCGATCCTCGAGTTGGCTCATGCGCGCGTTGACCGCGAGCCATTCCTGCCCCCCACGCACCACGGCGGGCGCCGCCGGCCCCAGTCCGGGCGCGGCCGGCGGGTTCACGTCGTCCGCGAGGCGCTCGACGTCGGTCGGAGCCGGCGCAGGCGCGCCCCGGAGCTGGTCGTAGGCGACGAGCCCGACGACGACGAGCAGGATCTGGACGAGGAGCAGGGAGAGAGGCTTCATGGGGCGTGCCGGCGGGACCTCCGATCGGTCCAATCTACCGGCTGGCGCGCGCCCGGGCCCGGGTTGGGCATCGCGCCGTTCCCTGGCATACTCCGCCCCCGACCCGGGCGTTTAGCTCAGTTGGTTAGAGCACCAGCTCGACAAGCTGGGGGTCACTGGTTCGAGTCCAGTAACGCCCACCACCCCTCTCCGGACCCCCAGCCCGTTTTTCGAGGGGGTGGATCCCCAAGGGGTCCCGGTACCTGTCAACATCTTTGAGACGCGCGGCCTTTGAATTTAGGTGTGAACCTCCGGCTGGGAGTTCGCGTCCGACGTCAGCGCCGGCGCGGGCGGGTTGATCCAGACGTTGTCAGGCGGCCGCGCGTGCGTCGGTCGGCCGCGAGGGAACCGCCCGGGACGCGTGGCGAAGGCGGCGTCGAGGGTCGCCTGTCGGGTGGCGAGCACGTGGTGGATGCGACCGTAGTGCACGTCGGCGGGCGTGAGCATGGCGATCCCGCTGTGTCGGTGCTCGTGGTTGTACCAGAGGAAGAACGCTTCGAAGTGGCTGCGTGCGTGCAGCTGATCGACGAAGCGATCGGGGTAGCTCGGGTGGTACTTCACGGTCTTGAACTGCGACTCGGAGTACGGGTTGTCGTCGGAGACTCGCGGCCGCGACAGGCTCTGTGCGACGCCCAGATCCGCGTAGAGCAGCGCGAGCGAGCGGGAGGTCATGGGCGAGCCGCGGTCGCTGTGTGCGATCAGCGTGCCAGGCGCGACGCCTTCGCGGCGAACGGCTTCCTCGACGAAGTGCCTGGCCAGCTCGGCCGTCTGCCTCGGCGCAACCATCCAACCGACCGCGTAGCGGCTGAACAGGTCCAGCATCACGTAGAGCTGGAAGAACGTGCCGCGCGCGGGACCCGGCAGCGGCGTGATGTCCCACGACCAGACTGACCTCGGACGCGCGGCTCCGCGCTACTCCACCGACCACTCCTCGCCGTTGAGCTCATCGGTCACGACACCCTCGTCCATGTACCGCGTCGCGAGTTCCTCGAGGTGGTCCATGATCGCCTCGAAGGTCATCCCGCTGGAGTCGAACATGCACACCTGACCCGAACCGATGTGCACGGCGGCGATGCTGAGGCCATACCCGCCACCGTTGAAGTCGACCTGGGCCCCAAGGTCGTCGACCAGTCGCGCGAGCGTGGGCCAGGGGTGCTTGGTCATGATCTCGCGCCTCGAAGCCACACGAGCGCTCCGGGCACGGTCAGCCAGGCGGCCTGATGCTCTGCCACGTAGAGGATCGCCTCGCTCTCGTCTCCGAGGCCAAAGCACGCCGGGAGTGTCGCGGGGAGCTCCGCCTCCCCAAGCAGGTAGGCAGGCACATGGGGATTGGTGGCCGTGGCTCGCGAGAGCGCCTTGCGCGCAGCCGGGGAGTCTCCCTTGCTCTGGAAGTCCAGGAGCACACGCGAGTACACCCAGGTCGCCATGCCGTCGTCATGGTACGCCGCGTGGAGCCTCTCCGCGTCGTCCCAGGCGCCCATCTGGAGGAGGCAGCCGAGGAGCACGTACCGAATCCCCTGGTTGTCACCTGGGTTCAAGCGGAGCATGTCCTGGTAGTGCGCAACCGCCTCCGCTTCGTCGCCGGCCGTCCAGAGCGCTGCGGCAAGACCGGCACGGGCGCGCATGTACGGGCGTGTCTCGAGCAGGCCCCAAAAGTGCCCGACATCCTCCTTGAAGGCCTGGGGCCCGATCGCCCTCTCGCCGGCGGCCACGCCCTGTTGGTAGAGCTGCGTTGCCTTCGAGAGTGACTTCGCGCCTCCGGCCAGGATGCAGTAGGCGTCGGCGCAGTCTTCCGAGATCTCCAACGCCTGTTTCGCCAGGGCCGCCGCGCGGCGCGGCGGCGACTCCCACGCCTCGTAGATGAGGTCCTGGGCATCGACAAGCGGGTCCGGCCCGGTAGCAGGCCCGCGCGTCATGGACAGGAAACGTTCCATGAAGTGCAGCGGCGGGGGATCGTCGGGGGGCGCCTTGGAGGAAGCCGGCGGATCGGTCCGGCGCGGTCGTCGCGTCCCCGACGCCTTCCGGCTGGCCTTCTTCCTGGGTTGCTTCTTCGCCATCGTCGGCTCCCGCGGCTCCGTACTGCATGGTACGGAGTGCAGACAAGACTCCTGAGTTAGGCCCGATAGTCTGCGTCCGTGCATCGTTTGTTGTCTGCAGCTGGGTCGACCCAGACTGCGCGACAAGAGGGCCGGCCTTCTCATCCCTTCTCCCTACACCGGGCGGGGCCCGCCGCGACCAGCGTACCGCCGTCTGCCGACGTCCCCCCCGCGTGGACCATGGGAGCGTGAACGGTTTCCTCCACACGTCTCCTGATGCCGCGCTCCGGCATCCCGTCGAGCGGGTGGAGCCCGCGTTGATGTTCATTGTCACAGGCCGGCATATCAGGTCCACCCGTAGCTCGGCAAAGCTGGTCCACCCC
>CAZPGF010000013.1:0-40151 GCA_964586025.1 uncultured Planctomycetales bacterium | reverse complement strand
GGCAGACGGTCAAGGTCGCGTCGTGCGCGAGGAGCAGCAGGGCGACCGACTTTCCGACGATCTCGCTGTGACCGACGACGACGACCTCCTTGCCACGGAGGTCGACGGCGGCGTCTTCCAGCAGCGACATCACCGAGAGCGCGGTGCAGGGAAGCAGGCCGTAGCGGCCGTACAGGCAACCCCCGAGGTTCTCCGGATGCACGCCCTCGACGTCCTTCGAGGGGCGGATCCGCTGCTGCAGGGAGCGCGCGCCGAGTTCGGGCGGCAGGGGCATGGCGAGCAGGATGCCCGTCACGCGGGGATCGCCGCCGAGTTCGCGCAGCGCGGCCCGCACACCGCTCTGGTCGGTCGAGGCGGGCAGCGTCCGCAGGTCGTACTCGATGCCCCAGGCGTCGGCCGCGCGCCGCTGGCCGCGGATGTAGCTGCGCGCCGCCTGGTTCTCGCCGACCTCGACCACGACGAGGCGCGGACGGCGACCGCTCGCGACGAGCGCTTGGAGACGCGGTCCGTGCTGGACGCGGATCCGCTCGGCGAGATCGCGGCCGTCGAGGAGGCGGGGGCCAAGGTCCGATGTCATGTCGGAGCACGGGTACCACGGCGCCACGGCGCGGCCAGCGCCGCGCGGCCCGGTGGTCGCGCTCCGACGGGTCGCCGCTACCTTCGGTGCGTGGGCGTCGCCGGCCGAGATTGGATGCGCGAGCGGTCCCGACCGCTCGATGGGCGTGCGCCGCTGACCTGGTGGCTCGTCACGATCGTCGTCCTCGCCTGGTTCGTCCTGGCGGGCGCGGCGCGCGACGCCTCGAACTCGTTCGCGCACGGCGTCTATGGCGAGCTCGCGTTCGACTCCGACCGCGTGCTGCATGGTGAGGTGTGGCGGCTCGTGACCGCCTTGATGCTGCACGCTCCCCACGAGCCCACCCATGTGCTCTTCAACATGATCCTCCTGTTCGTCTTCGGGCGCGAGGTCGAGGGGCTGCTCGGCTCGCGGCGATACGCCCTGTTGCTGCTCGCCTCGGGCCTGGCGGGGACCGTCCTCCTGACGATCGTCGGGGCGCTCGGAGGCGAGGCGGTTCGGACGCTCGGCGCGAGCGGGGCCGTCTACGGTGCGATGGCGTTCGCCGCGACGTGCGATCCGCGAAGGATCGTCCGCGTCTTCGGGGTCCTGCCGATGCGCTTCGACCTCCTCGCCGGCGTGCTCATCGTCGCCGGTGATCTCCTGCCCTTGCTCGGTCGCGGACGTGGCGCGTTGGCCGCGGTGGGCCACGTGGCCGGCGCCGCGGTCGGCTTCGCCCTGGCCCGGTGGGGGCGACGCTGGCCGAAGGCGACAGGGGCGTCGTCGTCGCGACGGCGCGACGACGGCTCGGACGACGTCCCGCGCCACCCGCCGCCGCCCGACGAAGCCGCCCACCTCGACGCCCTCCTCGACAAGATCCACCGCGACGGCCTCGCGTCGTTGACCGCCGAGGAGCGTGCGTTCCTCGATGCCGCCTCGAAACGGCGTCGCTGATTCCGTGTCCCACGCCGCGGCCGAGTAGGCTGTCCCGTCGTGACCCCGGGCGCGCCCTCTCCCGTCGTGAAGGCCTTCCTGGTCTGCGACGCCGTGATCCACGACGCGCAGACCGGCAAGAAGTCGTTGATCGGCGTCTTCCACGAGCTGCGCGCCGAGCGCTTCCCGGCCGTCCACCCCATGCTGTGGATCTACGCGAACATCACCGACGCGCGGGGCCGCTACCGGATCGAGATCCAATTGGTCGACATCGATCGCAACCAGGTCCTCGGCGGCGGCCAGCCACCCGAGATCGACATTCCCGGCCCGCTCCAGACGACGGAGATTTCGGCCCAGTTGCGCAACGTGACGCTCCCGGCGCCCGGCACCTACGAGTTCCACCTGCTCGTGAACGGCCAGATCCTCGCGACGAAGGCGGTGCGGGTCGCCGCCCTTCCCGCCGGCGAGACCGGCGCGCCACCCCCCGCCTCGACTTGAGTCCGTCGCGACGGGTGCTAGCCTGCGCCGGTCCGTCCGACCGGGGCGCATAGCTCAGTTGGTTAGAGCGCATGCTTCACACGCATGAGGTCCGGGGTTCGAGTCCCTGTGCGCCCACCACCCGGGATCGATGGATCGTGCTAGGGTCGGGCCGATGGAGGCCAACTCGTCGGGTCGGGGGCTGGATCGCGCGCTTGGGTTCTGGGCGATCGTCGCATTCGGCGTCGGTGACATCCTCGGTGCCGGGATCTACGCGCTCGTCGGCCGTGTCGCGGCCGAGGCGGGCCGTGCGGCGTGGGCGTCGTTCGGGATCGCCCTCGTCGTCGCATCCCTGACGGCGCTGTCCTACTCGGAGTGGAGTGCGCGCGTGCCGCGGAGCGCCGGCGAGGCCGCGTTCCTCCACCGGGCGTTTCGAAAGCCGTGGCTGCCGCTGCTCGTTGGGTGGATGGTGCTGTTCTCGGGCATGGTGTCGATGGCGACCGTGACGCGCGTCTGCGCGGACTACGTGCATGCTCTCGGCGTCGAGGTGCCCACCTGGATCGTGATGGCGGCGTTCGTCACGATCGTCGCGTCGATCACCTGGCGCGGGATCCGCCACTCGTCCGCGGCGAACGTCCTCTGCACGGTGATCGAACTCGCCGGTCTGGTGGTCGTCGTGGTCGCTGCCCTGATCGCGATCGCATCGCGAGACGGCGCCGTGGTCGAGGGGGCGGCGCTCGCCGACGTCCCGATCGGCGCGATCCTCACCGGTGGGGCACTTTCCTTCTTCGCGTTCATCGGCTTCGAGGACATGGTCAATGTCGCGGAGGAGGTGCGCGAACCGCGGCGTACGCTGCCGCGGGCGATCCTCGTCGCGCTGGGCATCGCGGGCGCGCTGTACATGCTCGTGACCTGGCTCTCGATCGAGGCGGTCGGTCCGGACGTGCTGGCCGCATCGAAGACGCCCCTGCTCGAGGTCGTCCGTCGCGGCGCCCCCGCCGTCCCCGACGCACTCTTCACGGGCATCGCGCTCTTCGCGGTCGCCAACACGGCGCTGTTGAACTTCGTGATGGGCTCGCGACTGCTGTACGGCATGGGACGCTACCGACTACTGCCGCGGGCGCTCGCAACGGTCCACCCGGTCCGCCGGACACCGACGGTCGCGATCGCGACGATGCTCGTGCTCGTCACGTTCCTCGCGATCATCGGCACCGTCGTCTCGTTGGCCGGTACGACGAGCACGCTGCTGCTGCTAGTGTTCTTCTCCGTCAACGTCGGGTTGATCGTCGTCAAGCGGCGCGGTGACCCGATCCCGTCGGGGGGAGGCGTTTCGACGCTCGTGCCGTTCCTCGGCGCGGGGCTGTCGCTGGGTTTGATCGGGTGGATGCCTTCGCGGTCCCTCACGTCCGCCGCCGCCATCGTCGCCGGCGGCGTCGGACTCGTCCTGATCCGCGAATTCTGCGTTCGGCGGGCCCGGAGACCCGAGCGCGGAGGCCCGACCGGCTGAGCGCCCCCGAACTGCGAAGCGGCACGTGCCCAAGGTCGGGAACCTCCCCAACGTGAGCGTCATCCGCCATCCGGCGCTCCCCCAAGCCGCGGACGGTACGATCCGCGACGATGCGCACATGGTTCCGCTACCTGCCGATCGTCGCGTCGATCGCCCTGCCGATCCTGGCGATGCGCGACGTGGTTCGCGAGGCCACGCCGCCGCGGGCCCCCGCCCCGGCCGCGGATGCGGACTCCATCTCGCGATGCGTCGTCGTCGTCGCGGACGGGCTCGACGAGCGCCTCGTTCGTGAGCGGATCGCCGCGGGGGCGCTTCCGCATCTCGCCGCGCTCGCCGAGCGCGGTGCCTTCCACCCGTTGCGTAGCGAACTGCCGCCCGAGAGCCCGGTCGCCCTCGCCAGTCTCCAGACGGGCGTGAACCCGGGGCGTCACGGCATCTTCGACTTCGTCGTGCGCGGCGACGACGACGGTCCCGCGAACGGCATGGTCGACCTGCGACGCGCCCGGACGGCGCTCGGGCGCGTGCTCGTGCGTCCGCCACTCGTGCGTTCGCGGCTGTCGGCGCCGACCTTCGTGGATCGCGTACACGCGGCCGGCTACCCGGTCCTCGCCCAGCGCCAACCGCTGGCATGGCCGGTCGCCCACCGCCCCGGAGCGTACGTGACCTCCGGTCTCGGCACGCCCGACCTCGCCGGGAGCGCCGGGGCCTACGGGATCTGGTCCGCGCGCATCGGCTTTGCGACCGGCGACACCGTGTTCGGCGGCCGCCGCTTCCCCCTCGCCGGCCCCGCGGATGCGACCCGCTACGAGTCGGTCCTCGAGGGTCCGCCGGATCCGTCGCTCGGCCGCAGCGCGGACGGTGCCGTGCGCGCGGCGACGCTGCCCCTCCGCTTCGAGCGCGACCTCGACGCCCGCACGGTGCGGATCGACGTGGACGGCGCGGCGACGACCGTCGCCGTCGATCCCGGCGGGCGCGGACGCTCGGAGTTCCTCGAAGTTCGTTTCCGCCTCGGCACGATCCCGGTCGTGACCCTGCGAGGCATCGTGCGGTTCGACGTTCGCTCGCTGGACCCGCTCGAAGTGTTCTCGGATCCGATCCACATCGATCCACGCGATCCGCCGCAGCCCATGTCGAGCCCGCCGTGGTACGGCGGCGACCTCCATGCCACCTACGGGCCTTACGAGACGGTCGGCTGGCCGGAGCAGACGTTCGCGTTGAACGACGGTTGGCAGGACGACGACGGGTTCCTGCGCGACCTGATCGGCGACATGGACCGGACCGAGGCGATGCTGCTGGCGGAGTTGCGGCGACGGCCGGCGTCGCGTCTCGTCTTCGCGACGTTCACCGCAACGGACCGGGCGTTGCACGCCTACTACAGCGACCTCGATCCGAGCCATCCGAGGCACGACCCGGAGAGAGCGCGCGCGGACCGCATCGGTCGCGTGATGAAGCGATTCGATGCGTTCGTGGGTCGTCTCGTCGAGGCGATCGAGCCCGGCGACCGCCTCCTCGTCGTGAGCGATCACGGCTTCACGACGTGGCGCTGGTCGCTGAACCTGAACCAATGGCTCCTCAACGAGGGGTTGCTCGTGTTGCGTGATCCGCGCGTCGTCGCGCGCAACCTGCACGGGTTCTTCTCGGGAGCACGGCACGACGACATCGACTGGTCGCGGACGAAGGCGTTCGCGATGGGCCTCGGGCAGATCCACCTGAACATGGCCGGGCGCGACCCGCGCGGCATCGTGCCGAGCGACGAGCGCGACGCGCTCGTCGCCAGGATCCGTGACGGTTTGCGCAAGCTCCGCAATCCGTTGCTCGTGCCCGGCGAGGACACCCCGGAGCAACCCGTGGTCGACGTCGTCGATCTCCACACCGCGTGGAGCGGCCCGCACGTCGCCGACGCACCCGACGTGCAGGTACTGTTCGCACGCGGTTGGCGCGTTTCGTGGCAGACCGCGTTGCGCGGCGGCATGGCGTCGTCCGGTCTTCCTCTGTTCGAACAGAACCGGATGACCTGGTCGGGCGACCACTGTTCGTGCGATCCGGCGATCGTGCCGGGCATCCTCTTCACGAACTGGCCCGTCCCGGAGTCCACGGCGGAGCGCCCGTGGCACGTTCGCGACGTCGCGGCGACGGTGCTGGCGCACTTCGGTCTCGCCACGCACGATCTCGACGGCGCGCCCCTCCCGGGCGTTCAGGCCGTCAGCGCGACGCGGAATCGTTGAGGTCGCGCAGGCGCTCGAAGAGGGCGCGCTCCTCGCCCGTCGGCTCGGCCGGAACGTCGACCATCACGCGCGCCAGCAGATCGCCGGTGCCGATGCCCTGCCCCCGCAGACGCAACAGCCGTCCACTGCTCGTCCCGGGCGGTACCCGGACCGAGGCCGATCCGTCCAGCGTCGTGACGTCGGCCTTGCCTCCGAGCGCGGCGAGCCATGCGGGCACGTGGAGGTCCACGTGGACGTCGTCGCCGACGCGACGGAAGTCGGGATGGGGGGGAACGACGACCCGCAGCAGGAGATCCCCGGGCGGACCGCCTTCGACGCCCGCGCCGCCCATGCCGCCGAGCCGCAGCACGGCGCCGTCCTCGGTGCCGGGCGGGATCGTCACGGCAACCCGCTTCACCTCGCCACCCTCCGAGGTGAGCGACGGCACGCGAAGCTGCAACTCGGCCGGCCCGCCGCGCGCGGCCTTGATGAAGTCGATCCGGAGTTCGGCCTGCACGTCCTGCCCGCGACGGCGTATGCGGCCGCCACGAAACCCGCCGCCGAAGCCGCCGAAGAGGTCGGCGTGGCGACGCAGGATGTCTTCGATCGAAAAGCCACCGCCGCCGCCGAACAGGTCGCCGAAGTCGACGGGGCCGTACCCGCCCTGGCGGCGACGGTCGTACTCGGCGCGACGCTTCTCGTCGCTCAACACCTCGTACGCCTGGGTGAGTTCCTTGAAACGCTCCTCCGCCGCGGCGTCCCCCGGGTTCTTGTCCGGGTGATACCGCATCGCCAACTTGCGGTACGCGCTCCGAATCTGTTCGGTCGTCGCGTCCTCTGGAACGCCCAGCGCTTCGTACAGGGTCTTCGCGGCCACCCGGGTTCCTCGCCTTCCGGTCTCGCCCAGCCGCGAGAGCCTACGCGATGCCGTGCGGGCGTACGCTTTCCGCGATGAGCCCGGACGAGCGACGGTCTGCCGAACACCTCGACCTGACCGTGACGGGAATGCACTGTGCGTCGTGCGTCGGATCGGTGCGACGGGCCATCGAAGAGGTCGGCGGGGCGACGGCGGCCGACGTGTCGCTCGCGACGGGACGGGCGCGGGTCCACGGACGCGTGACGGCCGCGGCGACGCGAGCGGCGCTCCGCGACGCGGGATACGACATCGCGTCGCGGACGATCGCCCTGCCGGCGGGAGTTCGCGACGCGGTCGCGTCGCTGCCCTGGACACTCGACGTGCGTGCGCTCGACGACGAACGGATCGAGATCGACGTCGTCGACTCCCCCGAGGCGATCGAGGCGCTGCGGGCAGTGCTGCCGGACGACATCGCCGCGGACGCCGCGGGGCGCGCGATCCCCGCATGGGAACGCGAGGCGCGGATCGCACGACATCGCGCGATCGCGGCGGTTCCGCTCGCCTGGCTTGCGATCGGCGCGCCGCCGCTCGGTCGCGTGGTGCCCGCGCTGTCGCATCACGGGATCGGCGTGCCGATCGCGACGGCGTTGCTGGTTCTCGGCATCGGCCTGCCCTTTCACCAGCGCGCGCTTGCGAGCGTGCGTCGCCGTCGCGCCGACATGGACACGCTGGTGTCGCTCGGGACGCTCGTCGCGTTCGTCGCCGGCCTCGTGGAGTTCGCCCGCGGCCTCGATCTCGGCGGGCATCTGCACGCGGCGGCAATGATCGTCACGTTCGTGACGATCGGACGCTGGCTCGAAGCTCGCACGCGGCGGCGGCTCGGCGACGCGGTCGAGGGGCTCGCTCGCCTCGAACCCGACCATGCCGAACTCCTGTCGGAGGCAGGCGTGCGCCGTGTCGGGCTTCATGCCCTCTTGCCCGGCGATCGCATCCGCGTTCGCCCCGGAGAACGCGTTCCGGTCGATGGGCGCGTCCTCGAAGGGCGCAGCGACCTCGACACGAGCGCGTTGACCGGCGAGAGCGTGCTTCGCTCGGTCGCGCCCGGCGACGATGCGCTGGCGGGCAGCATGAACGGCCGCGGCGCGCTCGATCTGGAGGTCCTGCGGACGGCGGGCGACAGCACGCTGCGACGCATGAGGGCGTGGGTGCAGGATGCCGAGTCGCGACCGGCCCATGCCGCCCGCCAGGCCGACGGCGTGGCGGCGGTGTTCGTGCCGGTCGTCCTGGGCCTCGCTCTCATGACGTTGGTCGGGTGGGGGGTGTCCGGCGGCGACGACGGATGGAGGCGAGGCCTCGTCGCCGCCGTCGCCGTGCTCGTCGTGGCCTGTCCCTGCGCCCTCGGTCTGGCGACGCCCGCGGCGATCGCTGCGGGCGTCGGACGGGCCGCACGGCGCGGTGTGCTCGTGCGCGGCGGCGATGTCCTCGAGCGCCTCGCGACGATCCGACAGGTCGTCTTCGACAAGACCGGCACGCTGACGGCGGGCAAGCCCGCGATCGTGGCGTGGGCACCCTGGGAGCGCGGCGCCGCGCCCGGTTCGTGGCAGGACGGTTCGCCCCGCGCCGACGCGCTCGATCGCGTCTCGCGCGACGCCCTCGCCGCGGGCGCGGCGGTCGAACTGGCGAGCGAGCATCCGCTCGCGGCCGCCGTGCTCGACGCGGCGCGTGGGGCCGGGATCGAGATCCCTACCGCGACTTCGGTCGTCGCCTTGCCGGGGGTCGGAGCCGAGGGGCGCGTCGACGAGCGACGCGTTCGCGTCGGCTCGGCCACGGCGCTTGCGCCCGACGCGCAGGGAGAGTGGCTCGCGGCGGCCGACGAACGCGGCCATGGCATCGTCGTCGTAGAGATCGACCGCCGGCCGGCCCTCGCCCTCGCGTGGGCGGACGTTGCGCGGCCGACGTCACGCGGAGCGATCGAGGCCGTGCGCGCGAGAGGGCTCGAGGTGGTGATGCTCTCGGGTGACCGCCTCGCCGCGGCGCGCGTGGTGGGGCGAGCCCTCGGCATCGAGCGCGTCGAGGCGCCTGTGCTCCCGCACGAGAAGGCGACACGGGTGCGGGCCCTCGAGGAGCGCGGTGGCCCCGCCCTGATGGTCGGCGACGGCGTCAACGACGCGCCGGCCCTCGCCGCGGCGAGCATCGGCGTGGCGGTCGAAGGCGCCACCGACGTCGCGGCCGCGGCCGCCGACGCGGCGTTCGTCGGCGCGGATCTCTCGAGGCTTCCGGAACTCCTGGACCTCGCGCACGCGACGCGGCGCGTGATCGCGCAGAACCTCGTGCTCGCCTTCGGCTACAACGGCGCGATGGTGCCGATGGCCGCCTTCGGCCACGTGCCACCACGCATCGCCGCCGCCGCGATGGCCCTGTCGAGCGTCTCGGTGGTCGGAAACGCGTTGCGCCTCGGGCGCGGCGGCGGCTCGCGTCGATGATCGCCGCATCGCCGCTGCCCGCCGTACACGACCTTCCGCCGATGGAGGGGCCGATCGTCGTCGTCGGTGACGTCCACCTGTCGCCGCGTTCGCCCGAGGTGGTCGCGGCGTTTCGTTCCTTCCTCGCCGGACTCGTCCGCGGCCCACGGGTCGCACACCTCGTGCTGCTCGGCGACGTGTTCGATGCATGGGTGGGTGACGCGCAGCGTCGCGAGCCGATCGCCGCCGAGGCCCTCACCGCGTTGCGTGAGGTGGCGGCGACCGGGACCCGGATCGCGTTCCAAGCCGGCAATCGAGACTTCCTCTTTCGAGCGGGCGGAGATCTACCGATCGACATCTGGCCCGACGTCGTCCGCACGACCTGGGGCGCGCGTCGCGTGCTGTTGACCCACGGCGATCTGCTCTGCACCGCCGACGTCGCCTACCAGCGGATGCGGCGGGTTGTTCGCGGGCGCCTGTTCACGACGCTCGCGCGCGTCGCGCCCCACCTTCTGCGACGCTGGGTCGGCCGCCTGCTGCGCGGGGTGTCCCGCGGCGCGACGCGCCGCGCGCCGCGCGGCTCGCTGGGACTCGACTACGCCGAGGCGCGGCGCTGGATGGAGGCCTTCGGCGCCGACCTCCTGGTCGCCGGCCACGTCCACACCGGCGTCCACCATCGACTCACCGGCGCCGAAGGCGTCGATCGCGAGGTCGTCGTCCTCAAGGACTGGGAGCGGGGCGCGAACGTGGTGCGCTTCGAGAACGAGACCGTCCGGCTCGTCGCGATCGGCGGATAGGATCGCCCCGATGCGCCGTGCCCGACGACCCTCGTTCCTCGCGTTGTTCGCGGTCGTCCTGCTCGCCTCGGCGGGACTCGCGCGGGAGATGCCGTCGGCACCGCCCGCTGCCGTCACGGCCCGTCTACGGCAGGCGGCCGTCCCCGACCACGGCGTCGGCATCGTCTGGTCGGCGCGCGGCGCCGACGAGGCACGCGACATCGGGGTCGGCGCGGACCGTGCGTTGATCCCGGCCAGCGCCGCCAAGGTGTTCACGGCGGCGACGGTGCTCGATCTGTTCGGCCCCGGTGCCCAGGTCGTCACGACGATCGAGGCACGCGGCACGATCGACGCCGGCACGCTGCGCGGGGATCTCGTCGTGCGCGGTGGCGGCGATCCGTCGCTCGGCGACGAATCGTTCGAGCATGGGACATCCGGCGCCCTCGACCGGTTCTTCGCGGTCGTCGTGGATGCGGGAATACGGCGCGTCGAGGGCGCCATCGTCGTGGACGATTCGCTGTTCGACAGGGAGATGCGGCATGCGACTTGGACCGAACGCGATCGGGCCGCCGCGTTCGGCGCCGGCATCGCCGCGCTGACGTTCCGTCGCGGCACACGGGCGGCGCGAGCCGGCGAGGCCGGCACCGTCGACACGCCGGTCGAGGATCCGGCGCTCTCCTTCGGCGAGGCGCTCCGCGAGCGCCTCGTGGCGCGTGGAGTTCCCGTGGCGGGCGCGTGGCGGCGCGCCGCCGCCGGCGAGGCGCCGGGGCGCGAGATCGGGCGCACCGCGAACCCGCTGGCGTCGCTGGTCGAACGCATGCTCGTCGAGAGCGACAACGTCTACGCATCGACCCTGTTCAAACTCGCCGGCGCGATGGAGACGGGACGCGGAACGTGGGCGTCGGGCGAAGCCGCCGTGGCCCGCATGCTCGCGCGGCGTGGGATCGAAGGCGTGGGGGGTGCGACGCGGATCGTGGACGGCAGTGGCTTGAGCCCCGCGAACCGAACGACCGCGCGGACCCTCGTGGACCTGTTGCTTTCGTTCGATCGGGATCTCGTGCGCGGTCCGCTGCTCCGTCGCGCGCTCGCGACGAGCGCGACCGAGGGGACCATGCGACGCAGGCTCCGCGACGCGCCGTACGCGGGGCGCGTGCACGCCAAGTCGGGAACCCTGAACGACGTGCGCGTGCGCGCACTCTGCGGCTACCTGGACGCGACGCCGGAACGCGCGGGTCGCGCGTTCGCGATCCTGCTCAACGGCGGCGCCGCGACGCACGCGGTCGTCGACGACCTGCTGCGAGTCCTGGCCGAATCGCGGTGAACGACGCCGTCGCGCCGCTTGCGGAACGGATGCGTCCACGTCGAGTCGAGGATCTCGTCGGCCTCGATCGCGTCGTCGGAGCGGGAACGTTGCTCGGCGCCGCGTTCGCGACGGGGGCCGTGCCGAGCCTGGTGTTCTGGGGACCGCCGGGCTGCGGCAAGACGACGCTCGGGCGTCTGCTCGCCGACGCGAGCGGTCTCCCCTTCGAAGCCTTGAGCGCCGTCACCGCGGGCATCGCCGACGTGCGCGAGGTGATCGCCCGCGCCAAGGCACTCCCCGGCGGCGGCGGCGTGCTGCTGTTCGTCGACGAGATCCATCGCTTCCACCGCGGCCAGCAGGATGCGTTCCTGCCGCACATCGAGGACGGCACGATCGTGCTGGTCGGTGCGACGACCGAGAATCCCGGCTTCGCGCTGCGTGCGGCGCTGCTCGCACGGCTACGCGTCGTCGTCCTCGAACCGATCGCACGGGACGCCCTCGGCACGTTGCTCGACCGGGCGCTCGGCGACGCGGACCGCGGTCTCGGGGGCCGCTACGCCCTCGCCCCCGGCGTTCGGGATCTCCTGTTGGAGACGAGCGCGGGCGATGCGCGTCGCCTGCTGAACGTGCTCGAGAGCGCGGCGAACCTCGCCGCGGCCGAGGACCGGGCAGCGCTCGTCGCGGGCGACGTCGCGGAGGCCGCGCAGCGCCGCGTGCGCGCGCACGACGCCGCGGGCGACGACCGCTACGACCTCCTGAGCGCATTCCACAAGTCGTTGCGCGGAAGCGACGTCGATGCGGCGCTCTTCTGGATGGCGCGCCTGCTCGACGCGGACGAGGACGCGCGAGCGATCGCGCGGCGACTCGTGGCGATGACGTCGGAGGACATCGGCCTGGCCGATCCGCTGGCGTTGCGCCTCGCGCTCGACGCATGCGACGCGCTGGACCGCTTGGGACGACCGGAGGGCGAACTCGCGTTGACGCACGCGGTGATCTACGCGGCGCTCGCACCGAAGAGCAACAGCGTGGTGCGCGCCCTGCACGCCGCGCGCGAGGCCGCCGAGCGGCACGGCGATCTCGGCGTTCCGCCGCATCTTCGCAACGCGCCGACGTCGCTCGCGCGCGAACTCGGGCACGGCCGGGGCTATCGCACCCCGCACGACGATCCGAGCGGGGGCCGCGGGCAGACGTATCTTCCCGTGTCGCTGGCGGACCTCGTGCTGTACCGTGCGCACGCGCTGGGCGACGAGCGCGAGGTGGCGAAGCGTCGGCGGTATTGGCGTCGCCTGCTGGGGCGCCCGGTCGCGGACGACGCGGAGGGCGACGAACGATGATCGACGATGCGGTGCGGATCGCCGAGGCCGCCGGATCGACGTTGCTCGAGCGATTCGGGCGCCTCGCGGCGGGGGAGATCGAGCGGATCGGTCGGCGCGACGTCGTCACCGCGGCGGATCGCGCGTCGGAGGCGCTGATCGCGCGCGAACTCGCGCGGGCGACGCCGCACGTGCCCATCCTCGCCGAAGAGGCCACTCGCGGCCTCGCCCGCGACGGGCGGCCGTCCGGTCCGATGTGGATCGTGGATCCCCTCGACGGCACCGTGAACTTCGTCCTCGGGATCCCGATGTTCGCGGTGTCGATCGGGCTCGTCGAGGACGGGCGCCCGGCGCTCGGCGTCGTCCACGCACCGGCCCTCGGCACCACCTGGGTCGGCGCGCCGGGCGGCGGCGCGACCGAGAACGGGCGTCCGATCGCGGTGAGCGTCTGTCCCGACGTCCGCGAGGCGGTCTTCGCGACGGGCTTCCCCTACGACCGCGAACACCTGCTCGACGACAACATCGAGAACTTCGTCGCCGTCGGACGGGAGGCGCGTGGCATGCGGCGCTTCGGCGCGGCGGCGCTGGATCTCGCGTACGTGGCCTCCGGCCGGCTCGACGGGTTCTGGGAACTCCATCTTTCGCCGTGGGACGTCGCGGCGGGCGCCGCGATCGTGCGGGCCGCGGGGGGGCGCGTCACCGACGCGCGCGGCGGGGAGGATTGGCTGTTCGGCGGTCACGTCGTCGCGACCAACGCGTTGGTTCACGATCGACTTCGCGCGCTGCTCGCGCCGCTACGGGGGCTGTAGCCGCCGACTCGGACCTCGGTACGTCGGCGGAGCGTGCCGCACCGGCGTGGTTCGGACCACGCCACCCCCTTCCCACGGGACCTCCCGAACGTCTCCCGGATGCCGTCGCGGGGTTGACCCGGGGGGGGGTGGGTCTACCCTCGTCGGTTTACCCGTCGCGCCGGCCCCCTGGGCACGGCGGGGGTGCCGGGCCCGGTCCGGCCCCGGGAGACGCATGGACCCGCGCTCCGAACGCCCGTTGATCGTCCAGAGCGACCGTTCCCTCCTCCTCGAGGTCGGGGGCCCCTTCTACGCGGCCTGTCGGGACGACATCGCCCCGTTCGCGGAACTCGTCAAGAGCCCCGAGTACGTGCACACCTACCGCATCACGCCGCTGTCGATCTGGAACGCGGCCGCGGCGGGAATGACGGCCGACGCGATGCTCGACGCGCTCGGCCGATTTAGCCGTTTCGACCTGCCGGCCAACGTCGTCCGCGACGTCCGTGATCTCCACGGACGGTACGGCCGCCTCCGCCTCCTCCGGGGCGAGGACGGCTCGGACGGCCTGCGCCTCCTCGCCGACGAGGACTCGCTCCTCGACCAGGTCCTGATGAGCCCGCTGTCGCGGGAGTTCGTCCGTGCGATCGAGACGCCCCCCGACGGCGTCCGTGCGCTGGCGGTCGAGACGCGCCACCGCGGCGAGCTGAAGCGCGCCCTCGTCCACATCGGATGGCCCGTCGACGACCTCGCCGGCTACGTCGACGGCGCCCCGCTCGAGATCCGCCTCGCCGAGCGCACGGCGGACGGACGCCCGTTCGGTCTGCGCGCCTACCAGGTCGACGCGGTCGATCGCTTCCACCGCGACGGCGCCGCCTCGGGCGGCAGCGGCGTCGTGGTCCTGCCCTGCGGCGCCGGCAAGACCGTGGTGGGGATCGGCGTGATGGCGCGCGTCGGTCGGCGCACGCTCGTGCTGACCACGAGCCACGCCGCGGTCCGCCAGTGGCGCCGCGAGCTGACCGAGAAGACCGAACTCACCGACGACGACATCGGCGAGTACACGGGCGAGACGAAGGAGATTCGTCCCGTCACGATCAGCACCTACCAGATCCTCACCTGGCGCAAGCGCAAGACCGACGAGTTCCCGCACCTCGAGTTGCTGCGTCGAGGCGATTGGGGCCTGATCGTCTACGACGAGGTCCATCTGCTCCCCGCGCCGGTCTTCCGCATGACCGCGGACATCCAGGCGACCCGGCGGCTGGGACTCACCGCGACGCTCGTGCGTGAGGACGGGCACGAAGAGGACGTCTTCAGCCTGATCGGGCCCAAGCGGTACGAACTGCCCTGGAAGACGCTCGAACGCGAGGGATGGATCGCCGAGGCGCGCTGCGTCGAGGTGCGACTCGCCCTGGACGCCGACGACCGCAAGCGCTACGCGCTGGCCGATCGCCGTTCGCAGTTCCGCATCGCATCGGCGAACCCGCGCAAGATGGCCGCGCTGGAACGACTGCTCGAACGCTTCGCGGGCGATCGCGTGCTCGTGATCGGCCAGTACCTGGACCAACTGGCCGACGTCGCACGGCACCTGCGTGTGCCGATCATCACCGGCCGCACGCCCCCCGAGGAGCGGGTCGTGCGCTACGCCGAGTTCGCGCGCGGCGAGATGCCGGTGCTCGTGGTGAGCAAGGTCGGCAACTTCGCGATCGACCTGCCCGAGGCGCGGGTGATCATCCAGATCTCCGGCACGTTCGGTTCGCGCCAGGAAGAGGCGCAACGGCTCGGGCGCGTGCTTCGCCCGAAGGCCGACGGCGGCGGTGCCTGGTTCTACACCCTCGTCAGCGAGGAAACCGTGGAGCAGGACTTCGCGCAGCACCGGCAGCTGTTCCTCACCGAACAGGGCTACGCCTACCAGATCCTCGACGACGAGGACTTCGAGTCGCACACGGCAACCGAGGAGGTCGCCCGTCGATGAACGTCGGACATTCGGATCGGGCACCGCGGCCCGACTCCGGGAACGGCTCTGCGGCGAAGCAGGCGAACGCCTCTCGTTCCAACGGCGCTGCGGCGAAGTCCGCGGTGCTGACGTTGCGCAAGCATCTCGATGCGTTGCGCATCGCCGATCTGCGCGAGGTCGCCGCGTTCTGGCTCGGTGACGAGCCGGTCACGGCGGAGTCCAAGCGCGACCTGGCGCGACGACTCGACGCGCTGCTCCAGGACGAGGGCGTGGTCTACCGGCGCGTGCGCACGCTCACTCGGAAGGTGCTCGACGTGCTCGTGCTCCTGCTCGGTCGCGACGCCTACGCGTCGGATCTGCCGGGCCTGTTCCAGCGACTGCCGGGCCACGACGCGGTGTCGTTGGAGTTCCACGAGGCGGAGGCCGGCTTGAAGGCCCTCGCCCGCCGCGGTTTCGTCGGAACGGTGGCGTCGCGCTCCTCGCAACGGGTCCTCTACGCCGTTCCCCACGAGCTCGGCTCGTTGCTGACGGGCCTCTTCCGTGAGGAGACGCGGACCGTCTGCGGCGTCTTCGGCCTCGAACGCCACCTGGCCGCGTTGAGCGCCACCGAGCGCCAGACCTTAAGGGCCACGTTTCCCCTCCTGCCCGCCCAGCCGAGCCCGGACGACGTCGAGGCGGTCCTCGGCGCGGGCGGCGCCCCCGCGCGGCTTTCCGCCCTCGGCACCGGCCTCGAGGCGGTCGTCCGGTACGCGATCGAGAACCACGAGGGCGTGATGCGGCGCGGGCGTTGGAGCCGGCGCGACACGTTGGCCGATCTGCGCTGGGATCGCCGCGCGTGGGAGCCGGTCCTCGAGGCGGCGGGCGTCGGCACGATCGCGCGCCTCGGGCTGGCTCCGTACGGGATCGCCTGCGACGACGAGGTCCTCGTCGTGTTCCGCGAGGTGCTCGAGGACTTCCACGCCCGCGCGCCGGACCCGTCCGTCGATGCCGACGAGATCCTGCGCGGTGGCTGCGACCTCGTCGCCGATCTCGGCACCTACCTCGACGCGGTGCGTCGCCAGCCCGTGCGCGTCAGCCGCGAGGGCGAGGTCTACAAGGCCGCGGCGAAGCGCATCCAGGCGTCGTTCGTGTTCCGGCGATCGTCCCTGGCGGGCGTGGACGAGATCTTCACGGAGGTCTCGTCGCTCGCCGAGCATCTCGGTCTCGTCGTCCGCGACGACGAGGGATTCCTCTCGCTCCGTCCCGAGGCGGACCCGTTCCTGACCAAGCCGCTCGGCGAAAAGGTGCGCGCGATGCTGCGCCTCGCGCTGGAGCAGCCCGGCCCGCAGGGGCGAAGCCTGCACCAGCGCGAGCTGCGCGGCATCGTCGAGGAGCGCCTTCGCGCGGAGCCGCGGCGCTGGTGGGGTGGAAGGTCGCTCGCGTCGTCGGCGCGACATCGGTACTTCGAGACGCTCAACGAACGCGGCATCGCCGCGCGTCATCGCGATCGGTTCTTCTCCGCGTACTTCAGCGGACGCGAGACGCCCGGGGATCTCCTCGACGAACTCCACCGTCACTGGCTGCCGCGTCTCTATCGCCTCGGTCTCCTGGACGTGGCGATGCGCGACGATCGACCGCTCGCGTGGCGGCTCTCGACCCTCGGCGCACGCGTGCTCGGCGTCGATCTGCCGTCGCTCGACACGGGTCTCAAGCCGTTGTTGGTCAATCCGGACTTCGAAGTCCTCGTGTTGCCCGAAGGCGACGTCAGTGACGTCGTCCACACGCTCGACGGCTTCGCGCGCCGCACCAAGACCGAGGACGTGGTCCACTTCCGGCTGACGCGCGAGACGTTCGAGGCGGCGGTCGCCTCCGGGCGCGACGCGGCGGCGTTCCTCACCTTCCTCGAGGCGCGTTCGCGCGGCGGACTCCCGCAGAACGTCCGCTACAGCCTCGAGGCGTGGGCGGGCAGCGTCACGTTCGCGCTGCTCGAACGAGGGGTGCTGCTCTCCGCGCCGACCGAGGAGGCGCTCGACGCGATCCTCGGCGTGCCGGGCATGAGCGACCTCCTGATCCGGCGCGTCGGGCCGACCGAGGCGTTGTTGCGCGACGCGCCCGCCGACCGCAAGCTCCTCGGCGCCCTCCGCGACCGCCACGTCGAACTGCGTGGACCGTGACGAGGGCCGATCGGGGTAGGCTTTCGACGTGGGTCTTCTCCGACCGGTCGCGGCCTTCCTGATCACGGCCTGCTTCGGACTCGCCGTCGCGGCCGAAACCGAGTCGCTCGCCGCGCGGCTCGACTCGCCCGTCGGCGAGGTGAGACGTCGCGCCGAGATCGACCTCGACGCACTGCCCGCGTCCTCCGCACGCGCCTTCGTGGACGCGCACGCGGCCTCCACCTCGTCGCGCCTGCGCGCGGCGGTGGTGCGCGCGAGGGGGCGGCTGGCCGAGGCGCGGGACTTCCGCGCGATCGAGCTGGCGATCGAGGACGCCGATCCGATCGTCGCGCGCGCCGCGGCCGAGGCGTGGACCGACGCGGCGCGCGGGGACCGCCTCGAACGCAACCCACCGGTGGAGGCCGGCGTGCACCGATCGGCCGCGGCGATGCGGGCGCTCGCCTTCGCCCTCGCCGGCCCGCTCGAAAGCGGTGCGGATGCGTCGTTCGTGCTGCGCCTCGGCGAGGGCGTCGTTGCCTCGCTCGCGCTGTGCGCCGATCTCGCCCCCGACGGCAGCGAGATGCGACGCGGAGCCCTGTGCCTTCTCGGACGGATCGGCGGAGCCGACGCGCGGACCGCCGTCGCGGCGGGGGGACCGCGACGCTGGCTCGCGGACTTCGATCCGTGGTGCGCGGCCGTCGTCGCCCTCGGCGCCGGTCCCGGCTTCGAAGAGGTCGACGCGTGGGTCGTCGGCACGGTCCTCTCGAGCGAGGCCGCGAGCGAGCAGTTCGCGCTGCGGCGGCGTCGCGGTCCCTGGCAGCAGACCACCGCCGACGCATCGGATCTGTTGCTGACCTTCGCGCGCGGGCGCGAGGCGGCGGTCCGCGACGTGTTGCGCGAGTGGCTTTCACGGGGCGATCGGTGGATGAAGGGACGCCTCGGTCTCGCCCGTTCGTTGCTGGCGCTCTCCCCCGAACCGTCCGTCGACGACCTCCTCCTGCTCGTGGACGCGTCGCGTCCACCGTTCAACCGCCGCGCACGCCTCGGTTCGTCGCACGATGGACTCGCCGAGATCCTGCGCTGGATCGCGCCGTACGTGGGGCGAGACGATGAGGTGCGCCATGCGGTTCGCCAACTCGTCGTGAGCAGCCGGCCGGCGATCCATCGCGCCTGGGCGAGATGTCTGGTGGAAGGCGCGGACTCGCCGGGGCTCGCCGACACCGCGCTCTCGCTCCTGCTCGAGGAGCCGCCCCAACCGGATCGCCAGCGCCTCGCGGCCCAACTCCTCGATCGGATCGGGCCGCCGCCGCCCGGCGCGATCGAGGCGGCGGGTGCGAGCTCGGACGGTTGGCTTCGTGCCTGGTCGGTACGCCGCCGCGCGCAGCGCGGCTCCGTCGAGGACGCCGCCGAGATCGAAAGGGCCCTCGCCGACCCCGACGACCGGGTGCTGCTCGAGGCGACCGAGGCCATCGGCCCCCCGCGATCCGGTCCCGCACGCCGCCGCCTGGTCGAACTCGCCGCGCTCGCCCCGGCGCCCGGCACCCGCATCCGTGCGGCCGCGGCCCTCCTCGGTGAGGCGACCGAGTCATCCGCATCGCCAGGTTCGGAGCCGCTCGGTCCGAGTCCCGAGGAGATCGCCTTCGCCCGCCTGGACGACCGATTGCGCTGGCGATTCGACGCGTTGCGCGCGGACCGCTGATCGGCGCGACACGCCGACACCGAGGTCGCCCTGGTCGGGCCTTGCGCTCCGGGGCGCGGCGGCGACCATCGGGAGTTCACCACGACGACCGAGTGGACCAGGAGCGCCCATGTCCGGGAACGGCGGCACCAAGCAGCGCACGCGTCGCCTTGCGGCGAAGCGCAACCAGAACGAGCAGAAGGCCCGTGCCAACATCGCCCGCGTCCGCGCGCAGTTCGAGCGGCGCGGCCAGACCTGGGATCCGCGCAACGACGGCATCCAACTCGCCGCGCTGAACCACGCGGCGCGCGTCCTCGTGATGCGCCGCCCGTCGATCTAGTTCGCACGCCCGCGTTCGGAGAACCGACGGACGGGTTGCGCCGCGGATAGGATGCGGCGGACGTGACCTCCGACGAGCCGCCCATCGACGACGAGGCCGCGGCGACCGAGTCGGCGGACCCGGCCCTTCTCGACGAACTCGCACGGCGTGTCGCCGCGTTGCGTGTCGAGTTGGCCGCCATCGAGAAGGTGCTGGCCGCGGCGACGACGCCGATCGCACGTCGGCCCCGTCTGCGCTGGCTGCGCGGCGGATTGTGGGGGCGCTGGATCCGCGGCGGGCCGAAGCCGTGACGCGCACCGCCCCGGCGCTCGTGCTGTCGCTCGCCGTCGCCATCGCGTGCGGACCGCCCGCGCCGCTCCTCTTCGATCCGACCGCGGTGCGCGAAGAACTGATCGGCGCTCGCGGCGGGCCGGCGATCGTCGAGATCGCCGGACGACTCGCCGCGATCGGATCGCCTGCGGTGCCGACGCTCGTCGCGTGGCTGGAGGACCCCGAGCGCAACGTCCGCGAGGGGGCCGCCCACGCCCTCGGCAATCTCGCGCCGCGCACGATCGAGGTCGCCACCGCGCTCGCGCGTCGCATCGAGGATCCGGACGACTACGTCCGCTGGAAGGTGATCCGCGCGCTCGGGCGACAGCGCGAAGCGGCGCGCGACGCGTTGCCGGCGCTGCGCCGAATCGCCCGCGCGGAACTCGAAACCGAGATCGTCCGCGCCTCGGCGCAGCGCGCCGTCTTGGAGATCGAGGAGACGCCCTGATTCAGGGCCGGGCCGAGGGCACGGCCGCCACCGGTCCGAACGTCGGCGCGAGATGGCCCTGGAAGCCCTGCAGCGCCGTGCGTTGCATGTAGAACGCCAGACCGCGCTCGAGTCCGAGTTCCTCGCCGCCGCCGGCGCGACCGGGGCCACCGTGGGTCATCGACGCGAGCACGGTGCCGGGAGGCATCGTTTGCTCGGCGCAGCGCGCGGTGCCGACCCAGACTCGGCCGTTCCACGGCGCGAGCGAGAGCAGCGCCTTCTCCATCCACGAGGTGTCGTCGGTGTAGACGCTGGTCACCAGGCTGCCGGCGCCTCGCGCGACGATCCGAGCGGCCTCCTCGGCGGTGCCGTCGTACGGGAGCAGGGTGGCCACGGGCCCGAACACCTCGTGCTCGTGGACCACGTCCGCGTCGGGATCGGCGACCTCGAACAGCGTCGGCGCCACGAACCATCCCCTCTCACGAGGCGGCGCGGATCCGCCGATGATGGCGCGTCCGACCGAGGCGAGGCGCTCGATGCCCTCGCGCACGCTCCGGGCCTGGTCCCGGCTGGCGAGAGGTCCCATCGTCGTCGCGGCGTCGCGCGGGTCGCCGGTCACGATCGCGTCGAGTTCGGCCTTCAACGCATCGCGGACCGGGGCGAGCCGCTCGCGCGGAACGAGCACGCGGCGCACGGCCGTGCACTTCTGGCCCGTCTTCTGCCGGATGTCGATGGCCACGTTGCGCACGAACAGGTGGAAACACTCGGCGTCTTCATCGAGATCGGGCGCGAGGACGGCGGCGTTCAGGGAGTCGGCTTCGGCGTTGAATCGCACCGATCGGGCGATCAGGTTCGGCGTCGAACGGAGCCTCTGCGCCGTGGCCGACGACCCGGTGAACGCGACGCCGTCCTGGGGGCCGAGGCGATCGAGCAGGTCGCCGGTCGATCCGACGACGAACTGGAACGCCCCCGGCGGGAGGACGCCGCTCTCGATCAGGACGCGCGCGACGTGCCAGGCGACGAGCGCGGTCGGCGATCCGGGCTTGGAGACGACCGGGACGCCCGCGAGCCATGCGCACGCGGCCTTCTCGATCATGTTCCACGCCGGGAAGTTGAACGCGTTGATGTGGACCGCGGCGCCGTGCCGCGGCACCGCAACGTGCTGGCCCCACCAGCGCGCCGTGCGTCCGAGTTGAACGCCGTCTCCGT
Source organism: uncultured Planctomycetales bacterium (assembly GCA_964586025.1). Taxonomy (GTDB): domain Bacteria; phylum Planctomycetota; class PLA2; order PLA2; family JAEUHO01; genus JACKGW01. Next base: position 18,936 of record CAZPGF010000013.1, on the reverse strand, counting down.
CCGAGAGGAAGGTGCGGTCGCCGAGACGCTTGCCGAGGCTCGCGTAGGCCGCGAGGGCCGCCGTCGCGCCGTCGATGTCGAACTTCCCGTCGCCGCGGGTCGTGCCCGCATTCGCCGCGGAGACATCGAGCAACGCCTCGCGGTGGGCGTGGATCGCCTTCGACGCGGCGAGCAGGACTTCGCCTCGTGCCGCGAACGAGAGCGCACGCAGCGCGGGACCGCCGACCCCGCGCGCGTGGTCGAGGACCTCGCCGAAGTCGATGCCGCCGCCGTGGATGGTCCCTATCACCGCCTCGGTCGAAGCGTCCGTCAGCGGGATCGCGGTGTCGCTTCCGCGGTGCGTTCGGCCGGCGACGAAGCTCGTCAGTTCCTGCGTCATGGACGGGCCTCCCGGTAACGCGGGGAGCGTAGCCGCGAGTCCGCCTCGCGGGGCGTCCGGACCGGGACGTCGCCCGCCGTCAGGCGGGTCGCGGCGCGAGTCGCTCGCGGAGCCAGCCGCCGATCGCCACGATCTCTTCGGGACAGACTTCGTGCCCCATCGGCCACGTCCGCCACGTCACGTCGTAGTCCAGTCCCTTCAGGCGATCGCGGGCCGCTTCACCCCAGCCGATCGGCACCATCGGATCGTGCGTGCCGTGGATCATCAGGATCGGCGTCCGGGCGTTCGCCGGGTGGGCTTCCTCGGCGAGCCGCTCGCCGTGCGGCATCCAGGTCGAGAGCGCCAGGATGCCGGCGAGCGGCGCGTCGTGGCGCAGGCCGAGGTGCATCGCGACGGCACCGCCCTGGCTGAATCCGGCGAGCACGATGCGGCGGGAGTCGATGCCGCGTTCGATCTCTCGCGCGACGAGCCGACCCACGCGCTCCGCGGAGCGTCGCAGACCGACCTCGTCGTGACGCATCGCATCGAGTCGCCCGATGTCGTACCAGGCCGGCATCACCATCCCGAGGTTCAACGTCACGGGGATCGACGGCGCGTGCGGGAACACGAACCGAACGCCGTGACGCGGTCCGAGTCGGAGGTGGGGGACGACGGGCACGAAATCGTGTCCGTCGGCACCGAGGCCATGCAGCCAGACGACGGCCGCGTCCGCCTCGCCGGGCGGCTCGATCTCCACGCAGGGGAGCAGCGCGTCGTCGTTCATCGCGGCGCACGGTACCGCCGGCGCACGACGTCGATACGATCGGGCCGCATGGATCCTCGGTACACGAGCGCTCTGAATCGCGACGTCCCGCCCGCGCGTGCGGGCGAGTTCGCGCCGCTCCGCATCGGCGCGATCGCAATCGATCCGCCCGTCGTGCTCGCGCCGATGGCGGGCGTGACGAACTACCCGTTCCGGGCGGTCTGTCGGCGCTTCGGGGCCGCGCACTACATCAGCGAGATGATCTCCGCGCGCGGGCTGGTCGAGGACCATCCCGGCACGTTGCGGCTGGCGGAGTTCGGACCCGACGAGCACCCTCGGGCGCTGCAACTGTACGGGACCGACCCGGCCGTCCTCGGGATCGCGACGCGCCGCCTCGTCGACGAAGGACGCGTCGATCACATCGACCTGAACTTCGGCTGCCCCGTCCGGAAGGTGACCAGCAAGGGGGGCGGTTCGGCGATCCCCGCCCATCCCCGCCTGCTCGAGCGCCTCGTGCGCGCGGTCGTCGGCGCGGCGGGCGAGGTCCCGGTCACGATCAAGGTCCGCATCGGGCTCAACGACGACGTGATCACGTTCGAGGACAGCGGGCGCATCGCCGAGGGGGAAGGGTGCGCCGCGATCGGGTTGCATGCCCGGACCGCCGCGGATCTCTACGACGGCGAGGCGCGATGGGACGCGATCGGCCGGCTCAAGGCACTCGTGCGCATTCCGGTGCTCGGCAACGGCGACATCTGGGAGGCGGAGGACGCGCTGCGGATGATGCGAGCGACCGGATGCGACGGCGTGATCGTCGGACGCGGCTGCCTCGGGCGGCCGTGGCTGTTCCGGGATCTCGCGGATCGGTTCGCCGGGCGTGAGGCGCGGGACCCGCCGAACCTCGGCGAGATCGTCGACACGATGCGCGACCACGCGCGGCGGCTCGCGGCGTGGTTCGGCGAAGCGCGTGGCATCCTGTCGATGCGTCGATTCGGCGCGTGGTACACGAAGTCGTTCCCGGGCAGCGGCGAGTTGCGCGAGCGCCTCGTTCGCATCCGGTCGCTTGCCGACCTCGATGCGGCGCTCGAGGGTCTCGATCGCGACGAGCCGTTTCCGATCGCGGCGATGCGCGTGCGGCGCGGCAAGTCGAGCGGTCGGCAGACCGTCGCGCTGCCCGACGGCTGGCTCGCGCGCCGTGACGACGCATCGAGTCCCGGTCGCGAGGCCGAGGAGTGCGTCTCCGGCGGCTGACCGCCGAGCGCGGCCGGCCGCCGGCTCCGCCCGTTCAGTCGCGGGCGGTTTCGTAGTCGGCGGTGGGAGGGCACGCGCAGACGACGAGGTGGCGGTCGCCGTAGACGTCGTCGGCACGCTTCACGGACGGCCAGAACTTGTGATCGAGGAGCCACGGCGCAGGGTACGCGGCGGTCTCGCGGCTGTAGGGGTGGGACCACCCGTCCGCCGTCACCTCACGCGCGGTGTGCGGCGCGTTGACGAGGGGATTGTCGTCCCGAGGCCACTCGCCGGCCGCGATCCTCCGCGACTCCTCGCGGATCGCCAGGATCGCATCGCACAGTCGGTCGCACTCCTCCTTCGACTCGCTCTCGGTCGGCTCGATCATCAGCGAGCCGGGCACCGGCCACGAGACGGTCGGCGCGTGGAACCCGTAGTCCATCAGGCGCTTGGCGACGTCGCTGACGGTCACGCCCGACTCGGCCTCGAGATGGTGGGTGTCGAGGATGAACTCGTGCGCGCAGAGCCCGTTCGCGCCGCGGAACAGGACCGGATAGGCGCCCTCGAGCCGCTTCGCCATGTAGTTCGCGTTGAGGATCGCGACCTGCGACGAACGCTTCAGGCCCTCCGCGCCCATCATCCGGATGTAGGCCCACGAGATCGGGAGGATGTTCGAACTGCCCCACGGCGCCGACGACACCGGACCGATCGCGCGCTCGCCGCCCGTGGCCACGACCGGATGACCCGGGAGGAAGGGCGCGAGGTGCTTGGCAACGGCGATCGGCCCGACACCCGGTCCGCCGCCCCCGTGCGGAATGCAGAAGGTCTTGTGCAGGTTGAGATGGCAGACGTCCGCGCCGTAGTCGCCGGGACGAGCGAGCCCCATCTGCGCGTTGAGGTTCGCGCCGTCGAGGTAGACCTGTCCGCCGTGCTGGTGGACGATGCGAGTGACGTCGCAGATCGTGCTCTCGAACACCCCGTAGGTGGAGGGGTAGGTGACCATGATCGCCGCGAGGTTCGCGGCGTGCTTGGTCGCCTTGGCCTCGAGATCCGCCACGTCGATCCGGCCGTCGGCGAGGTTCTTCACGACGACGACCTGCATGCCCGCCATCACCGCGCTTGCCGGATTCGTTCCGTGCGCGGAAGCGGGGATCAGGCAGACGGTGCGGTGCGACTCGCCGCGCGAGGCATGCCACGCGCGGATGGTCAGCATGCCCGCGTACTCGCCCTGCGAGCCGGCGTTCGGCTGCAGCGACACGGCGTGGAAGCCGGTGATCTCGGCGAGCCACGCCTCCAACTCCTTGAAGAGCGTGCGGTAGCCAGCCGTCTGCGAGGACGGAGCGAACGGGTGGATCCGACGGAATCCCGGCCACGTGATCGGCAGCATCTCCGTCGCCGCGTTCAGCTTCATCGTGCAGGAGCCGAGCGGAATCATGCTCGTCGTCAGCGAGAGATCGCGCGACTGGAGTCGCGTGAGGTACCGCATCAGTTCCGTCTCGCTGCGATGGCGGTGGAACACCGGGTGGGTCAGGAAGTCGGATGTGCGCTGCAGCGCGTCGGGGAGATCCGCGTCCGCTTCGTCGGCGAGTTCGTGGAGCGCGGGCGGCGTCGTGTCGCGACCGGCGGCGAACGTCGCCAGGAGGTCCGCCACGTCGTTCGGGCCGGTCGTCTCGTCGAGGCTCAAGCCGAGCGCATCCGCGTCATCGACGCGGAGGTTGATGTGCTTCGAGTCGGCAGCGGCGAGGACCTTGGTGCGAACCTCGGGGCGGAGCGGAATGCGCAGGGTGTCGAACACCGGATGGTCGCCGGTGTCGTAACCGAGGCGCGCGAGGCCTTCGCGCAGCGCGAGGGTGAGGCCGCGGACGCGACGAGCGATCGCGCGGAGTCCCTCCGGTCCGTGATAGATCGCGTACGCGGTGGCGATGATCGCGAGCAGGACCTGCGCGGTGCAGATGTTGCTCGTCGCCTTTTCGCGACGGATGTGCTGCTCGCGCGTCTGCAACGCGAGGCGCAGCGCCGTTCCGCCGTCGGCCGAACGCGTCTGGCCGATGATGCGGCCCGGCATCTGGCGCTTGTTGTCCTCGCGCGTCGCGAGGAACGCCGCGTGCGGTCCGCCGAAGCCGAGGGGAACGCCGAAGCGTTGCGCGCTTCCGACGACCATGTCGGCGCCGACCTCGCCGGGCGGACGCGTCAGCGTCAGCGCGAGGAGGTCGGTGGCGACGATCACGAGCGCGTCCGCGTCGTGGGCGCGTCGGACGAGGTCGCCGAGGTCGTGGAGGCGTCCGTCGGTGTCCGGCGACTGGACGACGACCGCCGTGAAGGGTCCGCCGAGGTCGGTCGTGAACGGATCGCCGTCGACGAGATCGATGCCGAGCGCGCGGGCGCGCGTCTCGAGGACCGCGCGGCACTGCGGGTGCAGTCGATCGTGGACCAGGACGCGGGCGTGCTTCGACTTCTTGTTGACCCCGATGGCCATCGAGACCGCTTCCGCGACGGCGGTGCCCTCGTCGAGCAGCGATGCGTTCGCGATGGGCAGGCCCGTGAGGTCCGCGATCATCGTCTGGAAGGTCAGGAGCATCTCGAGACGCCCCTGCGAGATCTCGGCCTGGTACGGCGTGTACTGCGTGTACCAACCGGGATTTTCGAGGATGTTGCGCACGATCGGCGGAGGCGTGATGCAGTCCGCGTAGCCCATCCCGATGTAGGAGCGGCGCACCTCGTTGCGCGCGGCGAGATCGGCCAGGCGCTCGAGGCACTCCGTCTCGGAGAGGGGCGGGGGCAGGTCGAGGGAGCGATCGAAGGCGATCTCGGACGGCACCGCGGCACGGGCGAGCGCGTCCAGGCTGTCGTAGCCGAGCGCGGCCAGCATCTCGCCGATCGCAGCGGGCGCGGGGCCGATGTGGCGGGAGATGAAGCGGTCCGGGTGGGAGAAGTCGCGGACGCGGGCCGAGGTCGCGGAGGAGGGCATGGGAGACTCCGTGCGGAGGGTCGGAACGTCGGCGAGCGTTGTACCGCTCGCCGTCCCGGTCGCCGTGGTTCGAGCGATGCGACAGGACGATCGGGCGCCGCGATTCGGTCCTATCCTGCGCCGAACGCGTGCGTCCCGGTGCGTCTCCGGGGCTCGCGAGGGAGCCGCCGTTCCGCGTGGTCGCGAACCCGCTCGTACGCCGTCCTGTCCCGCCCCGCGTCCCCGGCCGCACGGGAGTCGCGGTCACGTTCGCGGCCGTGGCCCTGTTGGTCGCCGGAGGCTGCGGCGGCGAGTCGGGCCGTGTCGTGTCCGGGCGGTCGGCGACGACGCGCGAGGTCACGCGTGCTCCGGGGCCGCCGCCTCCCGCGGAAGCCGTCCGCCTGCGCGTCGCGCCTCCCGAGTCCTCGCCCGCCGCGAGCCCCACGCCCGCGTGGGTCGTCGATCTGCCGCCGCGCTGGAGGCGTGTCCCCCCGCGTCCGTTCCGCGATGTCAACCTCGCCGTGGACGGCGAGCCCGATGTCGAGTGCTATCTGACGGTCACCGAACGCGGGTCGCTCCTCGACAACGTGAACCGATGGCGTGCCCAGGTCGGACTCGGTCCGCTCGACGAGGACGGAGCGGACGCGCTGCCGACCGAACTCCTCGCCGGCGGGGAGGCTCGGTTCGTCGATCTGCGCGGGACCGTGCGCGCGATGCAGTCCACGCTCGAGGGGGCGCGCCTCCTCGGATTGATCCGCGTGGCGCCGGGCGAGGTGCTGACGCTGAAACTCACCGGACCCGCCGACGCCGTCGAGGCGTTGCGCGAGGACTTCCTCTCCGTCGCGGCCGGCCTTCGTCGCGGCGAGTCGCGCCCGATCGACGAACCGCGCCCGCCCTCCGGTCACGGGTCGGCCGCGGCTGCCCCGACGTCCGGCGACGGACTTCGTTGGCGAGTGCCGGACGGGTGGATCGGCGGACCGCAGGTGCCGTTCGCCGCAGCCAGCCTGTCGACGCCGGGCACGCCGCCGGTCCATCTGACCGTCTCTCGCTTTCGCAACGACGGCGGCGGCTTCGAGGAGAACGTGGCGCGCTGGGCCGCCCAGGTCGGCCGCCCGGCGCCCGACGCGGGCGAGATCGAGCGCGCCGAGCGGATCGAGGTCCTCGGCCGCGCGTCGCCGCTCCTTCGCTTCGACGGGGCGTTTCGGACGCGGGACGGACGGACCGTGGAGGACACGTCGATCGTCGTCGTGTGGATCGCCGTCTCGGACGGATCGGTCGTGGTGAAGGCGGTCGGCCGGCGCGTCGACGTGGACGCGGCGCTCGACGCGATCCGCGCCTTCGCGCGATCGATCGAGGCGGCGCCGTGAACGCCGAGGCCGGGACGTCGCGGGTCGGGTGGCCGCGCCGCATCGGGCGCGGGATCGTCGCGTTGTTCTCGTCCTACGGCCTCGCGGTCGTCGTGCTGCTGTTGCTGCTCGTGCTGACCTACCTGGGCACGCTCGCGCAGCGCACGGACAACCTCTACAACGTCCAGAAGCGTTACTTCGAGTCGCTGTTCGTCGTCGAGTCCCTCGGCAGCGTCCCGATCCCGATCCCCGGTGCGTACCTGCTCCTCGCGATCCTGTTCGTGAACCTCCTCGTCGGCGGGATCGTCCGCGTCCGCAAGTCGTGGTCCCGCGCCGGGATCCTGATCACCCACGTCGGGATCCTGCTGCTGTTGATCGCCGGGTTCATCGAGTTCCGGACCTCGACGAAGGGCTATCTGGCGATCGAGGAGCCCGAGCCGTTCGAGGACCTCGACCGCGACGGTTCCTATACGGCGGGCGAGCCTTTCGAGGACCGCGACAAGAACGGAGCCTGGACCCCGGGATCGGCGAAGGGTGCCTACGCGTCCTATTACGAGTGGGATCTCACGCTCACGCCGGTGCGAACCGGTACACGGACGCAAACGGTGCTTCCGTTCGAGGAACTCGAACGGGCCGTCCGCGACCGCGTTCGATTCGAGGGGGGCGGACTGCCCTTCCCGATCGAGGTGCGCGAGTGGACGGCCAACGCCGAAGTCGTCCGGGCTCCGCCCGGAACCGATGCCGGCGTCGGGGGCCTCGCGCTGAAGGTGCTGCCCGAGCACCCCGAGAAGAAGGAGCGCAACCGGCCCGCGCTCGTCGTCCGACTCCTACCGCCGGGGCGCGAGCCGATCGAGCACATCGCGTGGGCGGGCGCGCTCGCCCCGTTCCGCGTGACCGTCGGCGACACCGCCTGGGACGTCGATCTCGACAAGCGCACCTGGGCGCTGCCGTTCCAGGTGCGGCTCGACCGGTTCGTCCACCGCAACTATCCCGGCACGAACATGCCGCGCGAGTACTCGAGTCACATCACGAAGATCGAAGGAAGCGTGATCGAGCGGCGTCACATCACGATGAACGAGCCGTTGCGCCACCGCGGCCACACGCTCTACCAGTCGTCGTACGAGATCCAGAACACCCCGTCCGGTCCGCGCTACCTGTCCGTGCTCGCGGTCGTCCGCAATCCGGCCGACCGGATTCCCGAGATCGCCTGCTGGATCCTCTTCATCGGCCTTTCGACCCATTGGTTGATGCGGCTCGTTCGCTACCTGCGAAGCGAGTCGCGTCGAAGGGCTTCCGCATGACGACGCGCCCTCTCCGAAACCGTCTTGGGGCCGCCGCGCTCGCGCTGCTCGTCGCGGCGTCGCTGGCGATGCCCGGTCCGGTCGGCGCGTCGCCCGACGCCCCCCGCGGTCAGCCGCGCGAAGCCTCCGTCCCGCTGCTTCCGACCTGGTCGGACGACCTCCTCGACCTCGTCGGGGCGATGCCCGTGCAGGAGGCGGGACGGGTCAAGCCGCTCTCGACCTGGGCTCGTTTCGCGCTGCTGCAATTGAACGGGAAGAGCAGCCACCTGCCGGCGCCGGACTCGGCGGTCGATGCGAACGCCAAGCGCTCCGCGGTCGCGTGGGCGCTCGACGCGCTGCTCTTTCCGGAGCGCGCACGAGAGCAGCGGATCTTCCTCGTCGAGGAGGACCAGGTCCTCGTGGATCTCGGCATCGAGATCGAGGGGCGCGAGAAGCGCGATCGCTACAGCTACGACGAACTCGCTCCCGCGCGTGCGCTGCTGGCGCGCCGCGTCGACGAGATGCGGCACGAGATCGAGAGGCGGGAGAGGATCGCCGGCAAGGTCCGCAACGAGGACTTCACGCCGGCGCAATGGGAGCAGCAGCGGCTCGAGCGGAACGTGCGACTCTTCGAGCGCGTCGTCACGACCCTCGACTTCGCCCGCGCGCGCGTCGATGCGAGCGGGTTCGCATCGCACCTGGCCGGCCTCGCCGATCCGCGCGCCGCGGCGCCGCTCGAGGTGTTGCGGCGACTGCCCGAGGCGTGGCTCGCGCTCAAACCGGCCGACGACGCCGCGAGCGCGGGCCCGGCGGCGGCCGAGCAGGAGACCTTCCGCGCCCTCGCCGAACTTCGGGTGCGGCTCACCGAGGCGGCCGGGGACGACGACGTCTTCGGAATGTTCCCGCCCGGCGAACTCGCCGCCGACGGCGAGCGCTGGTACGGACCGAAGGAAGCGTTCCGCCCGGTCGAACGCGGCGGTGCGCACGACCCCGCGCTCGTCACCCAGTTGCGCGACGAGCGCGTGATCGCCACGTGGCGTCGCGACTTCGACCGAGTCGCGTCCTGGCTCGACGGCTGGGCGCGCGCCGTCGAGGAGCGCGGCGACTCGGCGGCGGTCGAACGTCACATCGGCCTCGTGTCGGCGGGGGTGACGAAGGCGGCGGCCCAGCGCGGCGAGATCGACAAGGTCGAATTGGAGATCGCGTACTACGACCTCGATCCGCTGTTCAAGGGACTGCTCGCCTACATCCTCGCGTTCCTCCTGCTGGCGTTCACCTGGCTCGCCCCACGATCCCGGAGCCTGTACGCCGCGGCGCTCCTCGCGCTGGTCGTGGGCCTCTGCGCGCACGTCGTCGGCATCACGATGCGCTGCATGATCCGTGGCCGCCCGCCGGTGAGCACGCTGTACGAGACGATCGTCTTCATCGGTGCGTGCGCGGTGATCGCTTGTCTCGCGATGGAGCGGATGAATCGCCGCCGCATCGCGGTCGTGCTCGCGGCGGTCCTCGGCGCCGGCAGCCTCTGGATGGCGCAGGGGTACGAGGTGTTCAAGGCCGAGGACACGATGCCGGAGTTGCAGGCGGTCCTCGACACGAACTTCTGGCTGTCGACGCACGTGACCACCGTCACCCTCGGGTACGCGGCGGGCCTGTTGGCCGCGGCGATCGGCCACGTGACGATCCTCGGGCGCATCGTCGGGTTTCGCGCGAACGACGAGGGCTTCTATCGGACGCTCTACCGGATGACCTACGGCGTCATCGCGTTCGGGCTGCTGTTCTCCGTCGTCGGAACGATCCTCGGCGGCGTCTGGGCGAACGACTCCTGGGGCCGCTTCTGGGGTTGGGATCCGAAAGAGAACGGCGCGCTGATGATCTGCCTCTGGGAGACGGCGATCCTGCACGCGCGCATGGGCGGCTACATCAAGGGGCACGGCCTCGCGATGGCGGCCGTCGCCACCGGGCCGATCGTCGCGTTCTCGTGGTGGGGGGTCAACCTGCTCGAGATCGGCCTCCACTCGTACGGCTTCACGAGCGGGGTCGGGGCGCGCCTGCGGATCTACTACGTGATCGAACTCGCCGTGCTGCTCGCCGGGCTGACGTGGTGGATCCTGTCGCGTCCCTCGCGCCGCTCGGAGGCGCCCGGCGCGTGATGGTCGTACACCGGGAGGCGCGGGTTCGGCGCCTCGCCGGGAGGGCGCGACTTCCAGCGGCGGTGCAGCCAGTTGTACTGCTCCGGCGCCTCCCGCACCGCGCGTTCGAGGTGCGCGACGATCGTGGCCACGGCCTCGGCGAGGCGGTCGCGGTCCGCATCGGGAGGCCCGACGTCGATTCGATCGAGTCGCAACGCGAAGTGGAGCGGCGCCGCGAGGCGTCGAACCGTGCCGAACCAGACGGGAGCGCCGGCCTGTTGGGCCGCTCGCACCGGCCCCGCCGGTGTGCTCGCGAGCAATCCGAAGAAGGGCACGAACACGCCCTGCGGCCCGGCGTTCTGGTCGATCAGCGCCCCGACCCACGAACCGCGCCGTAACGCGCCGACGAGCCCGCTCGCGCGACCGCGGTGGCCGAGCACCGCGCGATGGCCCCCGCGATGGCGTGCGACGAAACGGTCGAGGCCGAGTTGATCGAACGGCCGCGCGACGATCAGCATGGGGACCCCGTGGACGTGCGCGGATCGACCGCCCAACTCCCAGTTGCCGAAGTGACCGCCGAGCAGCAGGCCGCCCCGGCCACGCTCGACGTCCTTGCGGAGCCCGTCCCAGTCGCCCTCCCGCACCGTTCGCGATGCGAACTGCCGCGGGGTCGCCAGGAGTCGCTCCGCCCACGCCGTCTCGACCGCGACCCGCAGCATCGACGCGAACGCGGCCCGCTCGAGGTGCCGGCGCTCGCGTTCGGAGCGTGTGTCGCCGTACGCGGCGCGCAGATTCTCGCGCGTGCGCTTGCGGCGCCTGCGATCGAGCGACCACCAGAGGCGTCCCCCGACCTCTGCGGCGGCGATCGCGGCCACGGGCGGAACGGACCGGATCAGCATCGCGGCGACCGACAACGCGGGAACGGCGAAGCGGCGAAGCCCGGGCGTCATCGTCGTTGAACCGTACGCTCCCGACGCGCATTCGTCACGCCGGCAGCACACCGTCTTCGATGGAATCGTGCCGGTCCGGGCGCGACTTGAGCGTCGCGTCGAACGAGCATCCGTTGAGGCCGTTTTCTCGCGCCCGCGGCACGGGAACCGATCTAGTTCGCCAACGGCGTGCCACTCCTTTCCGTTCACCGCCGGTCAGAGACCCCCTGAACGGATGCGCGAACGAGTACCCGTTCAGGCCCGACAATCGCCCCACACCTGCGATTGCGATCCAATTCGCCGAGGGGGTGCCTTCCCTTGGCGTTCACCGCCGGTCCGGGTTCGCAGGCGGGGAGCGGAAGGTCGCCGTGGAGGGCGACGTGTGGTTGGCCACTCGAGCCCGACACGGCGGCCTGAGCGCCCCCGATCTGCGAAGCCGCACGTTCGAAAGGCCGAAGACCCCCTGAACGGATGCGCGAACGAGTGGGCTGGTCGACGCAACGGTCGGGCCTACACTTGGCGGACGTGCGGCGTCGCATCGACCCTTCGGGCGTCGAAGGCCGGGTCGCGCGCGGGAGCGACCGATGACGCGCATGCCGCGAGCGTGGACGGGAATGCTGATCACCGCCGCGATCCTCGCGGCGGTCGGCTTCTGGATGTCGGGCCGGCAGGGGCCCGCGCTCTCGCGCGGTGCGGTTCACGAGGTCGACGACCTCGTGGTGCTCGACGTCGGCGCGGAGCCCGGCGTCGTCGTTGCGCGCACCGTCGTCGTTCGGAAGGGCGATACGCTCGGGCACATCGCCCAGCGCGAACTCGGCAGCGCGCGCGCATGGCGTCGCATCGCCGACGTCAACCCGAGTGTGAATCCGAACCGCCTCGTGCCCGGGGTCGTGCTGCACCTCCCGTCGAGCGAGGACGCCGCCACGTCGGCGACGGAGGGGGGGCACGCCTTCTACCTCTGGCGGCGCGACCCCACCGGGCCGAGCGGCTCGCTCGTTCCGCTCTCCTCGGGCCGCCAGGCGGAACTCGGCGCCGATCCGGCGGAACTGATTGCGATTCCCCTCGATTCCGTGCGCTCGGCGGAGGCCGCGCTGCGTGAGGCATCCGCCTTCGGCCGACCCCGTCCGAATCATCCGGGCATCGTCGCCGGCCCCCGGCTCGAGCCGGTGCGGGCGGTGCCGTTCGGCGATCCCACGAGCCGCGTGCTCCATCGCGTCCGTGTCGAGTCCGTCGAGAACGAAACGCTCCGCGCGGCGGTCGTGCGCGAGCGATTCGACGCGAAGGGCCGCCCGATCCGACCGCTCCCGGTGGAAGCGGCCGCCGGCCGCCCGTACTTCCTGAGCGCCGCGCTGCTGCTCCTGGTCGTCGGAGTGATGGCGTTGGCGCGCCGCCTCGAGCGCCGCGCGGCCGTCGAGGGGTTCGCCTCGCCCTGACCGCGGAGAGCGCGCGGCGTCGTGGATGGGGTGGGGGCTCGGTACGATGCGCCCGGCCGATCGGAGGCCGCTGGAGGCGGCGTGCGACCGTATCTCGATCTGCTGCGCGACGTCCTCGCGAACGGCGCCGACCGCGCCGACCGGACCGGGGTGGGAACCCGCAGCGTGTTCGGCCGGCAGGTGCGCTACGACCTCCGGGACGGCTTCCCGTTGCTCACGACGAAGCGGATCCACGTGCGCAGCGTCGTCGTCGAACTGCTCTGGTTCCTGCGCGGGCGTACCGACGTCGACTGGCTCAACGAGCGTCGGGTGCGGATCTGGGACGAGTGGGCGACCGAAGAACAGTGCGCGCGCTTCGGGCGCGGGCGGGGCGACCTCGGGCCGATCTACGGGCATCAGTGGCGCAACTTCGGCGCCACGCTGCGCGCCGACGGCACCTACGCGGACGACGGCCTTGATCAGATCCGACGCGTGCTGCACGACCTCGCGGCCAACCCGACGAGTCGTCGCCACATCGTGACCGGGTGGAACCCGCGCGAAGCGGATCGCGTCGCGTTGCCGCCATGCCACACGCTGTTCCAGTTCTACGCCGACCCGGTCGCGCGGGAGTTGTCCTGCCAGCTCTACCAGCGTTCCGCCGACCTGTTCCTCGGCGTCCCGTTCAACATCGCCTCGTACAGTCTGTTGACGCACATGATCGCGCACGTGATCGGCTATCGCGCGCGGGAGTTCGTCCACACGTTCGGCGATCTCCACCTCTACACCAACCATCTCGATCAGGCACGGGAGCAACTGACGCGCACGCCGCGCGCGGCGCCGACGCTCCACCTCGACGAGACCGTTCGCGACCTCTTCGCGTTCGACGTGGAGCACGTCCGGATCGACGGCTACGATCCGGCGCCGCACATCCCGGCCCCCGTCGCGGTCTGAACGCGTGGCCGCCCGAGCGTCGCTCCTTCCGCTCGCCCTGGTCGTCGCGTACGACCGGAACCGTTGCATCGGTCGTGGCGGCACGATGCCGTGGCACGAGCCCGTCGACCTCAGGCGGTTTCGCGCGCTGACGATGGGCCACGCCGTGATCCTCGGACGAACGACGCACGCGGCGATCGGCCGCGCGCTCCCCGGCCGTCGCAACCTCGTCCTCACGCGATCCAAGGACGTGCCGCTCGCGCCCGGGTGCGAACGCTTCCACTCCCTCGAGGCGGCCCTCGTCGAGGCTCGCCGGACGGATCCCTGTCCTCACGTCATCGGCGGCGCCGCCGTGTACCGCGACGCGCTGCCGCTGGCGACCCGATTGCACGTCACCGAGATCGACATCGCCGTGGAGGGTGGCGACGCCTGGTTCCCGGAGGTCGATGTGGCGTCCTGGTGCGCGTGTTCGCGTGTCGAGGTCCTCGACGGCCGCCTTCGCTTCGTCGACTGGGAGCGGCGCGCCCAGGGTTGATGGCCCTGCGGGACGGCGGCGTGGGCCGGACTCGCCGGGGTAGAGCCGCGGGCGCTTGGGACATCGTGCGTTGCGTCCTCGCCCGCCCATGTCCCGGGGAAGCGACCTCGGTCGATCCTCGATGGAACCGCCGGTCGGTGGAGGGCGTCCCTGCGACGGAGCGTCGTGGCGGCCGAGAGGTCGTCCGGGAGGGCCGCTTCCCGCCGGGCGGAGGCCATTCCACCGCGGGTAGCATGCCCGTCCGCCGCAGGGACCGGAATCCGCCAGATCGAGGGATCTTTCGCGGCGACGCGCCGACCGTGTTTCGACTCGTTCCCGGGACGCCCGTGTCGGGCGCTCCCTCCCCCTGGAGAATTCCTCATGTCCCGATTCCTACTCGGCGGGCTCCTCGTGCTCGGAGCCGCGATCGGCGGACACGCCGCCGCCGACGACACCTCGCGAGCGCCGGACTTCGCACTGAAGGATCCGGCCGGTACGACCTGGCGCCTCTCCGACCAGCGCGGCAAGTGGGTCGTTCTCGAATGGGTCAACTTCGACTGCCCGTTCGTGAAGAAGCACTACGATCCCAGCCATCGCAACCTTCCGACCCTGCAGGCTCGCTACCGCGAACGCGGCGTCGTCTGGTTCTCGATCAACTCGTCGGTCACCGGCGCGCAGGGCCATCTCACGCCCGAGGCCGCCGTCGCGCGGCTCGCTGCGGAGAAGGCCGTTCCGACGGCACTGCTCCTCGATGCGGACGGCGCGGTCGGCAAGGCGTTCGGCGCGAAGACCACCCCCGACATGCGCATCATCGATCCCGAGGGCAACGTCGCGTACTCGGGTGCGCTCGACGACAACCGGGGCAAGGACGCGGAAGGCGTCGCCAGCGCGACGAACTACGTGTCCACGTTCCTCGACTCGGTGCTCGGCGGCAACGGTCGCCCGTTCTCGTACCACCCGCCGTACGGGTGCAGCGTGAAGTACTCGGCTCCGACCGACGCCGCCGACCTCGCACCCGCGTTCACGCTGGTCGACGCGACCGGCACCAAGCGCTCGCTCGCCGACTACCGCGGCAAGTGGGTCGTCCTCGAGTGGGTCAACTTCGACTGCCCGTTCGTGAAGAAGCACTACGATCCGAACACCCCGAACATGCCCGCCCTGCAGGCCAAGTACACCGAGCGTGGCGTCGTGTGGCTGTCGATCAACTCGTCGGCCGAAGGACTTCAGGGGCACCTGAACCTCGACACCGCCTCGGCGCGCATCGCCAAGGAGAAGGCTCGCCCCACGGCGTTCCTCCTCGACCCGACCGGTGACGTCGGCCGCGCCTACGGCGCCAAGACGACGCCCGACATGCGCGTGATCGACCCCGAGGGGCGCATCGTCTACGCCGGAGCGATCGACAGCGTGCGCAGCGCGAAGGTCGCGGACATCGCCAACGCGACGAACCACGTCGTCGAGGTCCTCGATGCCGTGCTCGCGGGCAAGCCCGCGCCGTACGCGGCGCATCCGCCCTACGGGTGTTCCGTCAAGTACGCCGCGCCGGCGGTCGCCGCCGCGCCCGCCAAGTAGCCGACGCTCGCCGTCGCCACCCCCGGAGCGCCCCGCTTCGCCTCGCGCGAAGCGGGGCGCTTTCGTCGGCGGACGTCAGCCCAGCCAGGCCCGAAGGACCGCGCGGCCCTCCGCGAGTCGGGCGCGGGACGCGAACTCGCCGACCTGATGGGCCTGGGTACCCGATCCGGGCCCGAAGTTGATCGCGTCGAGTCCCCACGACGACAGTCGGCCGACGTCGGTCCAGGCCTGTTTGGAACGGACGATCGCGCCCGCGCCGAGCACGCCTTCTAACCGAACGACGTGCGGGTTCGTTCGGCAGACGCGTCCGCTCGGAGCGAGGTCGGTCACCTCGACGCGGACGAGGTCCTCGGCCTTCCACCCGGGCTCGCTCGATGCCGTGACCAGTTCCTCCACGAAACGTCGCGCGCCCGCCTCGTCCCGATCCGGCGCGAAGCGCAGGTTCACGTTCACCTCGCATGCACCCGGAACGACGTTGCGCGCGCCGTCGATGCGGATCATCGTTGCGACGGCGACCTCGCGGAAGGAGAGCCCCTCGATGGTGACGTCGCGCGGCGCGAGCGCGCCGAGACGCGTGAGCAGCGGGGCCGCCATGTGCAGCGCGTTGCGGCCCTCCCATGGCCGCGCGCTGTGGGCGCGGCGGCCGAGGAAGCGGACGGTCGCGTGCAGCGTCCCCAGGCAGCCGAGTTCGATCGCGTTGTCGGTCGGCTCGAGGCAGACGGCCAACGCCACGCCGTCGAACCACGGACCCGCGGTCGCGCGGAGGTCCGGCAGACCGCTTCGCTCGTAAGGGCCCTCCTCCGCCGCATAGAAGCCGACGCCGACGTCGAAGGGCGATCCGCCCCGGATCGCGAACGCGAGCGCGTCGAGCATCAGGGCGAGCCCCGACTTCATGTCGGACGCGCCCAGGCCGCAGAGGCGGTCGCCGTCCACGCGCGGAGGATTCGGTTCGCTCCCGGGAACGGTGTCGAGATGGCCGAGCAGGAGCAGGCGGGGTCGGCCGTCGCGGTCGGCACGCGCCCGGGCGAAGAGGTTGTCGCCTTGTCGTCGGAGGGTGGCCGGCCCGAGTTCGCGGAGGCGCGTCTCGACGTGGTCGGCGATCGCGCGCTCGTCCCCGATCACGCTCGGAATCGCGAGCAGATCGAGCGCGAGTCGTTCGACCGAGGTGATCGCGTCGTCGCTCATCCGAGCGCGAACTCGCGCAACGTGTCGTTCAGCGACGTCTTGCGATCGGTGGACGCGCTCCGCTCGCCGATGATGAGGGCGCAGGAGAGGTGGAACGTCCCCGCCGGAAACGCGCGGGGACGCGTGCCGGGAACCACGACCGCGCGCTCGGGGATCTCGCCCTGGATCGTGACGGGTTCGGGGCCTCGGACGTCGATGACGTGGGTGCTCGCGGTGAGGACCGTGTTGGCGGCGACGACGGCGCCGCGGCGGACGCGGACGCCCTCGACGACGATGGCGCGAGATCCGATGAAGCACTCGTCCTCGACGATCACCGGTCGTGCACCGGGCGGCTCGAGCACACCGCCGATCCCGACACCCCCCGAGAGGTGCACGTTCCGACCGATCTGCGCGCAGGAGCCGACCGTCGCCCAGGTGTCGACCATCGTTCCCGCACCGACGTACGCACCGATGTTCACGAAGGCCGGCATCACGACGACGCCGCGCTCGAGATGCGCACCGTAGCGCACGACGCCGCCCGGCACGACGCGGATGCCGGCTGCCTCCAGATCCTGCTTCAACGGCACCCTGTCGTGCCAGGGCGACGTTCCGGTCGTGCCCGACCGCATGGGAGCGATCGCGAAGTAGAGGTTGACCGCCTTCTGCACCCAGCCGTTCACGGTCCATCCGCCCTCGTCGTTCGGGACGGCGACACGCAGGAGTCCGTGGTCGAGATCGGCGACGGCTTCGAGGACCGCCTGACGATAGGTCGGTTCCTTCAGGAGCGAACGGTCGTCGAACGCAGCCTGCACGAACACGGCGCGCGGATCGTGTGAGATCATGTCGGCTCCATCCGCCGCAGCGCCTCCGCGCATCCGGCGAGGTCCGGGACGAGCGCGAAGCGTACGAAGCCCTCGTTGCCGGGGCCGAAGAACGACCCGGGCGACACGACGATGCCCCGTTCCAGCAGGTGGGCGGCGAAGGACGCGTCGGAGGCTCCCTTCGGCACGGCGACCCAGAGGTAGAAGGTGCTCGTCGTCGGGTAGACCTCGAGACCGCGCCGGGGGAGGCCGTCCGCCATCAGGGCACGCTTGGCGGCGAACACGCGACGGCGCTCCTCGACATGCGCTTCGTCGGACCACGCCGCCTCGCTGGCGGCCTGCGTCCACACCGGCATCGCCACGCCCATGCCGGCGCGCGCCGCGCGATACCGTGCGATCAGGTCGGCGTCGCCTGCGACGAAGCCGCTGCGGTACGCCGTCATCCCGCTGCGCTTGCTCAACGAGTGGAAGACGAGGCATCCCTCGCGCCCGAACTGGAGAAGGCTCGAGGGAACCGCGCCGTCGTAGATCTCCGTGTAGCACTCGTCGCTGCAGAGGACGAACCCGTGCTCGCGTCGGGCTCCGACCCACGCCCGCCAGAGCTCGGCGGGAAGGTCCTGGCCGGTCGGGTTGTGGGGGTAGTTGACCCAGACGATCGCGGCGACGTCGAGCACGTTGTCAGGAATCGTCGCCGGGTCCATCCGATAGTCGTTCGCGGCGTTCAGCGGCACGTCGTGGATCTGCGCGTCCGCGTAGAGGCTGCCGATCTCCATGACCGGGTAGCCGGGCACCGGCAGCACGACCGTGTCGCGATCGCTCGACGGATCGACCACGACGAGAGGCAGGTGGAACATCGCCTCCTTGCTGCCGCCTGTCGGGAGGATCTCTCGATCGGGATCGAGGACGACGCCGAACCGCCGTTCGAACCACGCTGCGCAGGCACGGCGCAGCGACGGCGAGCCCTCGACGGAGGGGTACTGGGAGATCGCGGGCACCGCCGCGGCGAGCGCGTCACGGATGAAGAGCGCCGTCGGCTCGATGGGATCGCCCGTCCCGAAGTCGAGCACCTGCACGCCGCGCGCGACGAGTTCGGCCTTGCGTCGCGCAAGTTCGACCATCGGGTACGAGCGAAGGCGGCGGATGCGTTCGTTCACGTCGCAGACGCTCCTTCCGGTTCGAACCAGGCGCGGACCTCGCGTCCGTCGCCCGTCTCGACGAGCGGCAGCGCGAACGGGGGCAGCCGTTCCGCGGCGCAGGTGCCCAGCGCGAGCCGCCGGAAGGTACGACCGTCTGCGCTCGCCGCATCGAACAGGCAGCGTGCGAGGTGTCCGAACGTCGTTCTCGCGTTCACCTCGCCGACCGGCACCTCGACCTCGCGGCCGGTCGCGTCCACCCCCGCGTACCCGTCGATCCCGAACGGTCCGCGATAGCCGGCGGCGGAAAGTCGTGCCCCGACGACACGTGTCGCCGAGAGGATCGAGCGCGCGAGCAGCGACCCGGCACATCCGAGCGGCCATCGCTCGACTCCTCGAAAACGCCCGTCCTTG
>CAZPGF010000012.1:26141-40340 GCA_964586025.1 uncultured Planctomycetales bacterium | reverse complement strand
GACGAGTACGTCAGCTACTCGATGGAACTGATGGAGAAGCCGCGCAGCCGCAACGTCACGGCGGAGCGACTCGTCGACATCCTGTCCGACCCCAAGACGCTCCAGCCGGTCCGCAAGAGGTGCTTCGACGCGCTGGTCCGGGGTGCCAACGTCCTCGGCGACATCGACTTGGCCACCTCGAAGAAGGGGTCGAAGGCCAACCCGCGCGCGCAGTTCATGCGCAACGAGGTCGCGCCGCTGCTTTCGAACAGCGACGCCGGCGTGCGGAAGATGGCCTGGAACCTGCTCAACGAGTTCTATCCGCAGGCGCGGAACAACGAGAAGGACATCGAGGCGTACAGCGTCGATGATCGCGCGACGTGGCGTTCCGCGCAGAGGGCGTGGGACCGCTGGTTGAGGAATCGGTGACCCGTCCGCGCCGCGGCGCGCGCACGGTCCTCGCCGCCGCCGTCGGCGCGCTCTTGCTCGGGGTCGATCTCGGTGCGGTCGTCGCGCGCGCCGAGGCGGTGCCGATCGTCGCGAACGTGCTCGGCCAATCGATCACGACGGCCGATCTCGCGACCTATTGGTTCGCGCGATACCCCGAGGAGTACGCGCGGACGCTCGACGATCTGATCGTCGCCAGGCTGGCGCGCGACGCGGCGTCACGGTTCGGTCTGGGCGTCCCTCGCGATGCCCTCGACCGCGCGGAGCAGCGCGAGGTGGAGGCCCGCCGAGCTCAGGTGCGGACGCTGCTCGGCGCGGACGCCACGTTGGAGGATCGGATCGAGACCGCCTACGGGCTGGACCTGACGACGTGGCGCCGGGACGTGCTGCGTCCGCGGCTCTACGACGTGCTCCTCGTCGAGAGGGTCGTGCGCCACGAGACGCGACGACGCGAGCGGTTGACGGTACGCGTCCTCGTCGCCCCGGATGAGGCGCGAGCGCGCGAACTCGCCGCCGACCTGAAGCGCGGCGCGGACTTCGGCCTGCTCGCGACGACGCACTCGATCGATCCGACCGCCCGACGGGGCGGCGCGTTGCCGGCGTTCGGACGCGGCGACCTGGCCTGGCCTGACGTGGAGGAGAGGCTGTTTCGCGCGTTGCCCGGCGAACTCGTCGGACCGTTGCGCGTCCGGGTCGAGCCCGCCGATGCGTGGCATCTCTACAAGGTGGTCGGGAGGGAACCGGCTTGGCCGGACGAGCCGGCGTCGCGCGGAGCCCGTCTCGAGAAGGACCTGCTCGACCACCCGGTCGAGGCGGCCGAGATCGAGCGGTGGCGCGCACGCGCGGCGCGCGAAGGTCGCGTCGAACGCTTCCGGCCCGACGGCCGCCCATGGCGTTGACGCAGACGCGCAGCGACTCTCCGCCGGTGTAGGCTTCGGCGATGGTGAGCGAGGACGACGAGGCCCCCGACGACAACGCGACGGCAGCCAAGCCTCGCCGCGCGTCCGCGAAGGCGCCGCGCGAAGTCGTCGAGCCCCCCGCGCCGGAGGATCTCGATGGCGCGGTCGAGGCGCTGGTCCTGGCCTGTGGGGGGGTCATCCGTGCGGAGCGGCTCCGCGACGTGCTCGGCCTTCCGTCGGTCGAGCCGGTGCGGGCCTCGCTCGCGCGCGTCGCCGCACGCTGGGACGAGGCAGCGCTCGCGATCCAACTCGACGAGGTCGCCGGGGGCGTGCGCGTCGTGACCCGACCGCGGTACGCCCCGTTCGTCGATCGTCTCGAGCGCCGCGGCGCGAGCGAGAGCCGGCTCTCGCGCTCCCTCGTCGAGACCCTCGGCATCGTCGCGTACAAGCAGCCGGTCGGACGCGCCGAGATCGAGCGCATTCGGGGCGTGCAGGCGGGAGAGGCCCTCCGGGCGCTCCTCGAACGCGGGCTCGTCAAGGTCACCGGTCGCAGCGACCAGCCGGGGCGTCCCCTGCTCTACGGCACGACCGAGCGCTTTCTGACGCTCTACGGACTGCGCAACCTGGACGACCTGCCCACGCCGGCCGACCTGAAGCGACTCTGATCGGCCGTCCGGAAGCGGGTCGTCGGTCCCCGGCACGTCGCTCCCCTCGTCACGGCCCCCGGGTTCCGATGCCCGGGCGCGACGCGGGCGCCGTATCCTTCCGGGCTTGTCCCCGCGGCGCCGGATCCGTCCGGCGCGTGCCCAGAAAAGCCCCGGAACGCAACCCTCCATGGCCAGTCCCCTGAAGAAGTACGAGCGGCACGTCCTGATCGGCCTCGTGGTCCTCCTGCTCGCCTCCTTCTCGATCACCGGCGTGTTCACGTTCTGCGAGGAGCGCGGTCTCGCGCCCGGAAGCGAGGCGGGCGGAACGTTCGAGCCCGTCAAGGGCGTCGAGACGGAGATCGACGACGAGGAGTTCTGGCGGCTGCATCAGCGCCGCAGCCGATTCGTCGGGGCGGTCGGATGGCCGACGCTCGAGAACTACCTGTTCCCGGTCGTCGGGTCGATGCGCCGTGACAACCCCTACCAGGACACCTGGACGGCGATCGTCGGCGCGGCCGCCGCGGAAGCGGCCGGGATCGTCGTCGGTCCCGATCAGTTGGCGACCGCGATCCGTGATGTCGTCGGTCGTCGCTCGTCGATGCGGGGCGAGGCGACCGACGTCACCAACGCCGCCTACCAGGCCTTCTTGAGGGACGAGTTCCGCGGTGGAACGCGCAGCGAGTTCGAGTCCGAACTGCGCGCGATGCTGCGTCGCGACATCTGGTTGCGACCGCTCGTGCTGACCGCGTCGTACGCGGTTCCGTACGAGGCGGCGTACGCCGACTGGAAGCGCGACGAGGTGCAGATCGACCTCGACCTGGTTGCGCTCTCCGCCGCTCCGTTCGCGGAGCGCGTCGAGTCGATCGAGCGCACGCGCGAGCGGATCTCCGAGATCGGTGCGCGCCTCGGGGGCGTCGCCCAGACCGCCCGCTCGCTCGAGTTCCTGAAGGATCGCGCCGAGCGGGCGCACAAGGACCGCGGGGCGTGGCCCGTCGACTTCGAGGCACTCGCCGGCGATGCGCCGGGCCTCAAGGACACCCGCGATGCGTGGGACCGTGCGCCGCGGTACGCGGTCACGGGGGAGCAGATCGACCTGCGCAGCGCCGGCCCGAACGGCACGTTCGACGACCACGACGACGTAACGCTCGACGTGCTCGCTGCGCTGCGGGTCCACGGTGCGCTGAAGCGCGTCGGCGACGAACTCGCGACGTGGCGGACGGCGGCCGAGGCGTGGCCCGAGGATCTCGCGGGCGTGCTGAAGAAGCCGCGTCCGGATCGCGTGCCGACGATCTCGAAGGAGTCCGAACTCGACGATCCGTGGGGGCGCCGCCTGGTGTTCGTTCGTCCCGAGGGGGACGGTCCTGCACGTCTGACGAGCCTCGGTGCCGACGGGCAGTCGGACAGCCCCGACGACGTCTCGATCGAGGTGACTCCGGACGGCGCCCGCGTGGTGCCGGCCGGCGTGCTGGCCGGCCTCGTCACCGACGCCGACCGGGACGCGTGGGACCGTCCGTTCGACGTCGAACTCGAGAACGGCGTTTCGTGGACGTGGAAGGTCGTGAGCCGCGGTCCGGACGGCGTGGCCGGTAACGAAGACGACGTCTCGACCGGCAACGAACTCGACGTGCGGGCGGTCTACGCCGACGACCAGGTGAGGCAGGAGATCCGCACGCCCGCCACGCGACGTTTCGAACTGATCTACGTGCACCTCCCGCTCCTCGACGATGCGACGCTCCAGAAACTCTGGGAGCGATTCCCGGATCAGCGTCCGGCGACCGAGAGCGAGGTGTTCGCGTACTGGCACAGCAATCGTGATCCCGGCTACTGGTTCAGCGCCGACGACCCGGCCGATCCCGAGACCGGGTACGGCGCCGCGCGACTGAAGCAGGTCGCACCGGACGCGCCACGCCACCAGGTGCCGGGCCCCACGGCGTTCCCCGAGCGAATCGGACCCGAGGATCCGGTCGTGGCGCCCGAGGGCGAGGACGCCGAAGCGTGGGCGACCTACAAGGAGAAGGGCTGGCGCGGCATCGCGCTCCGCGACCTGTTCGTCGAGCGGATCCTGGCCCACCTCTTGAACACCGCCCGCGAGAGCGCCGATGCCGTCGCCGCATGGGAGACCGAGCATCGCGGCAAGCCCGAGGGGGCCGACGTGCCGCCTCGTCCGGAGGCGGTCACGTTCGCGGACCTCTACGCGCGCCACCTCGCGGATCTGCAGCCATCCGACGAGGCGCGGGCCGAGGGCGCCAAGACGTTCGTCCATCACATCGCCAACGAGCCGCTCACCGACGACGCATGGGAGACGAACCCGGACTTCGGCGGAGCGGAGATCCGACGCGAACTCGACGGGCTTCGCTCCGGTGATCGCTACGCGCCGATTCCGACGCAGATCGGTCTGCGAACGACCAAGGCGATCGTCCACCACATCGCGACCACCGAGCCTCGCGTGCCGCCGCTCGAGAGCGTGCGCGACATCGTCTTCGCGAAGTACCTCGAGCGCCGTCGGCTCGACTACGCGGCCGAACGACTGGAGGGGTTGCGCACCGCCGCCGCAGCGGAAGCGGACGCCGCCAGCGAGGGCTCCTTCGATCGCGCCGTGGCGAGTTGGAGCGAGGGGCTCGGCGGGGTGGCGATCCTGCGCGATCGCACCGGTTGGTTCCTCGGTGGCGCCCTGCCCGTGCAGGAGACGATCCCTGACGACGCCTCCGACGAGGAGAAGGCGCGACTCCGCCGGATCAACGCCGCGCTGCGCGACGGCTTCGACACGGTCGCCCGGACGAACGACGGGCTCGACGACGCCGACCCGGCCCCGGGCAAGCTCGGTCGGGAGATCCTGCGCGATCGGGACGGCGGAACGGCGATCCTCGTTCGCGTCGCGGACGTGCGTTTCGGTGCGGAAGGGGCGTTCTCCCCGGCGCAGTACGTTCGCATCCTCCAGCGCAAGGCGTACGGTGAGGGCGGACGCGGCGACGGCGAAGTGACTCCCGGCACGGTGCAGACCGTGGGCGAACAGTTCCTGGCGAAGTTCGACTGGCTGCGCCGGGTGTTCGGCATCCGTACGAACACGGACCTCGACGCCATGGTCCGTCGGTGAGCGCTCCACGCCCATCGGAGTGATCGCCCGCTCCGGCGCGGGGCTTCGCCGATCGTGGGGATCAACCCGCGACGTCGCCCACCGTGCTGGCCCGATCCTCCTCTCGCGGGAGGGGATCCGAGGCCGCCGTCGCGGCGACACGCGGCGGCGGTACCGGATCCTCACCGCCTCCACCGCCGGGCCGACATGACAAGAGGCGCGCCAACGCGAGTCGGCCGCCGCGCCAGGCACCGTGCACGCGCAACGCCTCGATCGCGTAGTTCGAGCAGGTCGGCGTGTAACGGCAGACGGCCGGGATGTGCGGCGCGATCAACGCCTGATAGATGCGCACGAGTCCGATCAGGCCGGCGCGGATCATCGGCGCGTCGGCCGCGCCGGGGCCGGGCGGGCGGAGATCGTGCGGACGAGGTCGTCGCGGATCCCCTCGATCGTCGGTTCTTCCAGCGTGCGCTTCGGCGCCACCAGCAGGTCGACCGCGCCGAGCCGGTCCGCGACCGCTCGGAACGCCTCGCGGACCAGTCGCCGGAAGCGGTTCCGCCGCACCGATCGACCGAAGCGGCGCGGCGCGGCGATGCCCAGGCGCGGATGGGAGAGGCCGTTCGGACGGCGCCGGACCACCACCTCGCGCCCCGGGAACACGTCGCCGTGCTGCTGGAGGAGCCGGTAGTCGGCGGCCCTGGTGACCCGGAAGCGGGGGGGATAGCCGATCACGGCGCCACTCTCGCACGGCGGCGGCCCTTCCCGGTGCCGCGCCCGGGCCTCGGTCAGACCGCCCGCTCCGAGGTGAAGGGGGGCGCCCGTCCGGTCGATTGCCCTACCATCGGGCGGTGCGACCCGCGTCGCCGTCCGTCCTCGGAGCCCCTCGCCGCGTGGTCGATTCACCCACCCGTCTCCCCGTGCGCCGCGGCGCCCTCGGTCGGGCGCTCGCGGTCTCGCTCGTCGCCCTTCCAGCCGCCGCGATCGCGGACGACACCCTGCCTCCCCCGGAGCATCGGGTGATCCGCCGGGGGGTCGAGGCGAGTCCTGTCGAACCGTCCCGGCCTGCCCCGCCTCCTCCTCCGGCGGTGCCGGATGGCGCCTCGACGAGCCGACCGGGCACGACGCCGGCTTCGATGCCGCACGTGGCCCGTTCGCCGGACGTGGCCGGTCTCGTACGGCGTTTGGCCTCGGCCGACTTCCTCGACCGGATGCGGGCGACCCGCGACCTGGTGGCTCTGGGCGAACCCGCCCTGCCGGTCCTCGCGGCGGCGGGAGACCTGAAGGTTCCCGGCCCCGGCGGACTGACGATGCACGCGACGCGAGGTCCCATCGAGGCGATCCTCGAACAGGTTCCGACGGAGCGTTTGAGGTCGTGGATGGCCGCCCCGGCTGCCGAGGTGAGGCGGGCCGCGGTGGCCGAATGCGGCCGTCGTCGCGCGGAGGGGTCGATCGCGTCGATGCTAGACTGCCTGGAGGATCCATCGCCGTCGGTTCGCGCCGCTGCTCTCTCGTCCCTGCGCGAAGCGACCGGACAGTGGTTCGGCTTCGATCCCGACGCGGCACCCCTGGCTCGGCGTCGCGCCATCGAGCGTTGGCGCGCCTGGTGGGTGGCCCGCGAACGGAACGGTCCCTCCGCCGGAGCGCCCTCGGCTCCGCGCTGACGGCGCGTAACCGTTCAGGGGGTCTCTGACCCTGCGAAGCCGTTCGGTCGCAGGGCGACCGATCGTCTGGATCGATTCGACGGCGCGCAGGGGTTGAGGTTGGCCGAGCGCTCGCCCCGTAGGATGCGGGTGTGCCCCGCTTCCTCTACTACGGCGAGTTGCTGGTCCGCTTCCTCCCGGAGGAGGACTACGGGCGACATCTCGACGCCCTCGCCGAGGCCCTTCCCATCGAGGTCGTCGCCACCGATCGGGCCGGGCGCGTGATCGTCTGGAACGCGGCGCTCGCGAAGGTCGCGGGTCCGCGTGAGCAGGCCCTCGGCCGTCCCCTCCTCGATGCCCTGCCCGTGCTGGCGAGCGACCCCAACAGGGACTGGGGCAGCGCGCTGCGCGAGGTCGTCGAGGAGGGACGCGAGTACGTCGTGCCGCGACAGCCTCTCGGCCCACGCGTCGTCAGCCTGACCGTGGCGCCGATGCACGATCAGAGCGGACGGATCCTCGGCGCCGTTCTCGCGTTCGAGGACATCACGACCGGCGCCCGCGCCGCCGAGACCCAGCGACAGCGCGAACGCGCCGCACTGGTGCGGGATCTCGGCGCGAGCCTCGCGCACGAGATCCGCAATCCGCTGAACGCCCTCTCGCTCAACCTGCAGTTGCTCGTCGAACGGCTGCACGAGGGGGGCGCTGCGCGTGCCGACATCGAGCGCGGCCTCGAGCGAGCCGTCGCCGAGACGAAGCGGATGGAGGATCTGATCACCCATCTCCTCGATGTCAGCCGCGACAACGTTCTCAAACGGGTGCCCGCGCAGATCGACGACATCCTGAAAGGCGTGCTGGAGCGCCTCGAAGGGATGGCCGAGTCGTCCGGGTGCCGGCTCGCGTTCGCACCGGGCAGTCGGCGCACGTTGCGCCTCGACCCGCAACGAATCGATCGGGTCCTCCATAATCTCGTCCGCAACGCGATCGAGGCCGCGGCGACCGGCGGAGGGCACGTTACCGTGACGACGCGCGACGACCCGCACTCGACCGTCGTCGTCGTGGACGACGACGGGCCCGGGATCCGTCCGGAGGAGCGCTCCGACGTGTTCGTGCTCTACACCACGAGCAAGAGGGGCGGAACCGGGGTCGGCCTGCCGCTCGCACGAGAGGACGTGCGCCGGCACGGCGGCGAGATCGAGGTGCTTGCCCGTCCCGGTGGGGGCGCACGGTTCGTCGTGCACCTCCCTCTCGACGACGATGGCCTCGCGCCGGAGGAGGCCGAGTGAGCCGGATCCTGATCGTCGAGGACGAGCCGAACGCCCGAGAGACCCTCGGCGAGGTGTTCTCCGACCGCCACGACGTCGTCCTCGCCGAAGACGTGGACGAGGCTCTCGCGCACTTCGCCGCGTCGCCCCCCGACCTCGTGCTGACCGACATCCTGCTTCCGGGCGAACGTGACGGACTCGACCTCCTCGAGGAGGTGAAGCGGCGACGACCGGACTGTCCGGTGATCGTGATGACCGCGTACGGCAGCGTCGAGCGGGCCGTCCGCGCGATGCGCAACGGCGCGCACGACTTCCTCGAGAAGCCCATCGAGTTGCGCCGCCTGCGCCAACTCGTCTCGGGCGCGCTGCGCGACGCGGCCGCCGCGCCGCACAGCGCGCCGTTCCGTGCGGTCCTCGCCGAAGGAGACGTCCCGCCCGGATTCGTCGGCCGCGCGCCGGCGATCCGCGACGTGTTCCGGATCGTCGCTCGCGCCGCGCCGACGAACGCGACCGTGCTGATCCTCGGCGAGAGCGGCACGGGCAAGGAACTGGTGGCGGAGGCCATCCACGCGGCGAGCCCTCGCGCGAAAGGGCCGTTCGTCAAGGTGAACTGCGCGGCTCTCCCGGAGGGATTGCTCGAGAGCGAGCTGTTCGGCCACGCGAAGGGCGCGTTCACCGGCGCGATCGCCGATCGCGCGGGTCGCTTCGAAGCGGCGAACGGCGGCACGCTGTTTCTCGACGAGGTCGGCGAGATCCCTCCGCACACGCAGGTCAAGCTCCTCCGCGCCCTGCAGTCGCGCGACATCGAGCGCGTCGGCGAGTCCCGCGCCCGCCCGGTCGACGTGCGGCTGGTTGCCGCGACGAACGCGGACCTCGACGCCCTCGTGCGCAAGGGTTCGTTTCGCGAGGACTTCTATTTCCGGTTGAAGGTCATCACGATCCGCATGGCGCCGTTGCGCGAGCGACGCGGTGACATCCCGGCGCTCGTTCACCACTTCCTCGCGCTCTACGCCGAGCGGCACGGTCTGCCCAAGCCCGCCGTTACCCCCGAGGCGATGGTGCTGCTCGAACACCACGCTTGGCCAGGCAACGTTCGCGAGTTGGAGAACACGATCGAGGCTGCCGTCGTTCTGGGCGGGGGTTCTCCGATCACGCCCGAGTTGCTTCCCGAGGAGGTCGGCGGCGTGCATCGCGTGGACGACCTGCCGGAGGGCGACGGGTTGAGGATCCCCGCCGGCACGCCTCTCCCCGAGGCCGAGCGGCGGATCATCCTCGACACGCTGCGTCGCACGGGCGGCAACAAGACCGCGGCGGCGCGCATCCTGGGGATCGGTCTGCGCACGCTCTATCGCAAGCTCGACGCCTACGAGGAAGCCGGAGCGGCGACGGACGAGAGAGTCGGGCCGTGACCCCTCGGCCGGTCGCGACCGCACTCGCTGTCTTCGCGCTGGCCGCGTTCGGTGCGCTGGTCGGGCGCGCGTTCGCACCGGCACCCGCCGGCGCGAGGAGTCTGCCGGGCTCGTTCGCCGACGTCGTCGAGGCGACGAATCCGAGCGTCGTCCACGTCGCGATCCGTCACGACGACGGTGCGCGGCGCACCTCCCGCGACGACGGCGTCGGCGGCGGGTTCATCGTGGACTCGAGTGGACTGCTCGTCACGAGTCGTCACGTCGTCTCGGGCGCGCGGCAGGTCCTCGTCACGGCTCCGGGCAGCGGCCCGCACGTGGCACGCATCGTGGGTGTGGACGAAGCGACCGACATCGCCGTGCTGCACGTGCCGGCGCTCGTCGACCGGCCGCCGCTCCCGATCGGCGATCCCCGCGCGCTTCGTGTCGGCGAAGTCGTCCTCCTCGCGGGCAGTCCGTTTGCGCTGCCGAACTCGTGGAGTCTCGGGATCGTCAGCGGGCTCGGCCGCTCGGGACTCGGTGTGAGCCCCCGCGCGTTCGAGGACTTCATCCAGACGGATGCCGCCGCGAACCTCGGCTCCTCGGGCGGACCGCTGCTGTCGTCCGACGGGCGCGTGATCGGCGTGATCTCGGCCATCCTCTCCCGCGGCGGGGCGCATCAGGGCGTGACGCTGGCCACGCCCATCGACGCGGTGCTGGCCGCCGTCGCGAGGATCGCGGGTCGCTCCTCCGACCGTCCGGCCCGCGCGGCCCTGGCCCTCGGCCTCTCGGTCCGTCCCCAGTCCGGGGGGCTGATCGTGACGCGGGTCGAAGACGGTGGGGCGGCGGCACGTGGCGGCCTTCGCCCGGGGGATGTGTTGACGAGGGCGGGCGATCGACCGCTCACGACCGCCGCCGACCTCCATCGCGCGACCTGGGACGTGCCCGAAGGGGGCGCGCTCTCGATCACGTTCCTGCGTGCGGGGCGCGTCGAGCGGACGTCGTTGCGGTAGCCGCCGGGCCGCCCGTCAGTAGCGACGCAGCACGCCGCGAACGACCCCGCGAAGGTCGAGTTGCTGCGGAGGCTTCACGCGGATCGGCTTCAGCGCCGCGTTGGCCGGTTGGAGCCGCACGACGCCGCCCGGCTCGCGGAAGAATCGCTTCAGCGTGGCCTCGCCATCGACGACCGCGACGACGATCTCACCTTCCCGCGCATCGCGGCTCGGATCGACCATCACGAGATCGCCGTCCATGATGTGGTCCTCGATCATCGAGCGGCCGACGACGCGCAGCAGATACGCCTGGCGCCCGGGCTCGATCGGCAGGAGTTCGTCGAGGGTGTAGGGCTCGGCGTCCTCGATCGCCTCGATCGGGCGCCCCGCGGCGATGCGGCCCAAGACCTGGACCGTGGGATCCGGCAGGTACTGGCGATCGAGGATCTCGATGGATCGGGAGCGCTGCGGAAGCTTGCGAATCGCGCCCTTCTTCTCGAGCGCGGCGATGTGCTGGTGGACGGTGACGCGGTGGACGCCCATCCACTGCCCGATCTCCTCCAGCGTCGGCGAGGTGTCGTGTTCGCGCCGGTAGTCGCGGATGTAGTTCATGATCTGCAGTTGCTTGGGCGTGTAGTTCACGGCGAGCCTCCGGGTCTCACGCCACCGCCCCGCGGGCGACTCCGAGGTCTCGGGTCGTCGCCTGCCAAGGCGGGGGACGTGCGAACGGGTGTTCGTTCGGGTCTTGTCGGGTTCAATCGGTCGCGCGGGACCGTTCCTTTCGAGGCCCATCGATTTCGCGGGCCGGTGGCGTCCGTCGAGGGAGCGGATCGCTCCGCCGCCGACCTGAAGGGAGGGGCGGAGCCCCCGGTCAGGCCGAGACGGGCGGAGCCCCCGCTCACGCGAAGAACGCCGCGAGGAGGACGAGGACCATGCCCGCCGTCGCGAGAAGATCGCCCAGGTCGATCCGAGGGGTGGGCTCGGATTCGGAACGGGGCGTCCGGATCGACGGACGGGGGCGGGTGGAAAGGAGGACGGACTGGATGGTGCTCACGATCAGAAGGCTAACCTGACTACGTGCGAACGTCTATGAAAACTTTCTCCTGCCCCTCGCGCACGGTCCGCGGGCTCGTTTCCGCCCTGCTGCTCCTGGTGGCGGGAGGGTGTCGAGCCGTCCCCGGGGAGGCCCCCGTCGGGGGTGCGTTCGACGTCGTCCCGGACCGGTCCTCCGCGGGGGAGGGACGCCTCCGTCGCGTTCGGGACCTCGCGCGCGCCCAGGACCGCGGTGCGGCCCTCGCACTCCTCGAGGCGGACCGACCGCTCGACCCGCACGATCCGGAGCGCGCATGGCTGCTCGTCGCCCTCTGGAAGGACCTCGGCGCACGCTTCCGCGCGGCCAGGGCGGTCGAGGCGATGCCGCCGGGTAGCCTACGGACCACGCTGCTCGCGGCGACGGCGGAGACGCCGCGCGAGGGACTGACCTGGCTCGGAACCGGGCGCGGTCCCGACGGATTCGCCGAACTCGTGCGCGCACACCTTTACGCCGCCGCGGGCGACACCGCGGCGGCGCAGGCCGCCGCCGAACGTGCCCGCTCCGCCGGGCCGCTGCTCGTCCGCATCGACGCAGCCCTGCTCGGAGCCGCGCTCGCAGCGGATCGGGCCGATCCCGCGAGCGCGCGACGTCTGCTTGCGGAGGTGGACGCGATCGCGCCGTGGGACGCACGCGGCAAGCACGCGCTCGGACTGCTCGAGCGCGCGGTCGGTCGCCTCCCCGAGGCCGTCGCGGCGCTCACCGAGGCGCTGCGCCTGGCGCCTCGCTCGGACCTGATCGCGCACGATCTCCACGACGCGTGGCGACGTCTTCCGCCGGGCGCGTCGCGTGATCGATCGGGACGCGACGTCCTCACCCTCGACGGATACGGAAACCCCGTCTGGCACGCTCTCGCGGGCGCGGTCTTTCTCGACGTCGTCGGCGATCCCGTCGCCGCCGAGCGCCACCTGCGAAGCGCGCTCGACGGAGGCATCGGCCCCGTTCCGGCGGAGCACGACCTGCGCCGCGCCCTGGCACGTCTCGGTCGCTACGCCGACGCGGTCGAGATCCTCGATGCGGCGGCGCCGCCAGGTGTGCGCGACGCACCGGAGAACCTCGTCGCGCCGTGCTGGTGTGCCCTCGCCGTCGCCGCGGCGCGCGCTCCGGATCGCAGCGCTCCGGCCGCGGCGCGCGTCGATCTCGCCATGGCCCTCGCTTCGCTGGGTGCCCATCACGATGCGCTGGAGGTCTTGGGCGGACTCGACGACGATCGCGCCGCTTCGCTTCGCCGCCGCATCGAGGCCGACATCGCGTTCGAGGACGCGTTGGAAGCGCAGATCGCAGACGGCTATGCCGCCGCGTCCCGCGGTGAACCGGCACGAGATCTCGATGCGATCCTCGCGGCGATTCCCGGGCTGGCGGCCCGCCATCTTCCGCCTTCCGCGGCGACACGGCTCCGCGACGTGCGCGCGGGTGTCTCGACGGTGCCGTTGATCGGATCGTGGGTCGACCACAGCGTGCGGACCACGAACCCCCTGGTCCGCTATCTCCGCGAGCGCGGTCGCTATCTCGTGCTCGGCCAGCGCGTTGGCGAACCCGTCGAAGCCGTGCTGTTCAGTGCGATCTACCTCGCGGAGAACGCCGACGTGCGCACGACGGGCTTTCGGCATCGTCACGACGTGGCGATCGGCATCGATCGTGCCATCGGAACGGCCGCGGTCGCGAAGGGTGCGGAACTCGGCGGCGCGTGCCTCCCCGACGGACTCTGGCTCGACGCGGACTCGGCGCGAACGACCGAGTGGGGATGGCGCCGCGCCCTGGTCCGCGATCCCGCGACGCTCGCGCACGCCGACGATCCCCCTCCGGAGGTCGGCGGCGAGGGGCGGCTCGCTCTGACCGATCCGGCCGGCGTGACCGAGCGGTTGCTGCGGCGCGTGATGCGGGATCGCCCGAACGATGCCTGGTCGTCGTGGTGGACGCTGCGCGCGCACGAGGCGGGGCACGTGACCGATCTGCGGCGGCATCTGCCGATCCTCGCCGGGCTTTCCTCGACGCTGCGTCTCGCGGTGCGCGCGGGGTTCGCCCCTCGGGACGTCGAACGCCACCTGGAACGACAGGCCCAACTCGCGGCGGTGATCGACGCGCGCGACCCGGCCCTGGCCGTCGCCGAGATGACCGCGATGCTCCCCGTCGTCGAGAGGGATCCCGAAGTGCATCGCGGCGGCTACCGCGATGCGCTCGGCGCGATGCTGCGCCATCTCGACCGCCGCGCCGGAGCGTGGCCCGCGATCGACCGCTCCCGCCGCCTGCTGCCGCAACTCGACCGGCTGGACGACGGGGCGCTGCGCCAGATCGCCTGGGACGCCTGGTGCGAGGGGGGATGACGAGCGATCCGCGCGGTTTGTGATGGAATGCACGCGCGTGCCCCTCGTCCGTCGCGCCGTGCTCGCTGGCTTGCTCGCGATCCCGCTCGTCGGGTCGTTGCCGCCTCGCGTCCGCGCCGAGGAGGGTCCGCCGATCGCGGCGCTACGATCCGATCCGGCCGGACGCGCGACGGCGTTGCTTTCGAGAGCCGCGGAGCGACTCGACCGCGGAGAGACCGAACCCGCGGTGGATGCGCTCGTCGCTTGTCTCGACGAAGCACCCGACGCCCTCGTGGCCCTCCGCGACGTGCCCGCCCTGGTGGGGGATCGCAACGACGTCGCCCTGGCGTGGCCCGCACGTCGCCTGGTCGCGATCGCGGCGGCGCGACTCGACGGCGCGATGCGCGTACGTCTCGTGCGCCGCGACGAGGACATCGCGTTCGCGCTGCTGCGGCGCGCGGCGGACGGCGACCGCGAGGCGC
>CAZPGF010000012.1:0-26131 GCA_964586025.1 uncultured Planctomycetales bacterium | reverse complement strand
TACGTGATGACTCGCGCCTGCGACGCGGCGTTGCTCGTCGCGAGCGAACTCGCCGCCGAGGAGGGAGACTTCGCCGCCGCGATCGCGTCGTTGCGGACCTGGTTCGACGTCCACGGAGATCGGGCCTCGCCGGAGCGGCGGCGTGCGTCGATCATGCGCCTGGCGACCTGGCTCGCGCAGCTTGCCGACGCCGGCGGGCTCCAACGCCTGCGCGTGCAACTCGGAACCCGGCTCGGCGAAGATCCCGGGGTGCCCCCGCTGCTCGAGGCGATTCGCGCGGTCGAGTCCGCGCGCCCGAGCCCCGTTCCCCCTCGGCGCGAGAAGGGTCCGTTCGATCCCGGACCGCTCGTCGTCCTCTGGTCGCACGACATCCGCGACGAGGCGTGGATTCGTGTACCGCGTGTCGAGGAGGAGTGCGAGGTGCGTGCGGCGGCCGACGTCGGGGTGGACGACGTGGTCGTCCACGCGGGCCGCACCGTGCGCGCCTACGACGTCGCGAACGGGCGCGAGCGCTGGCGTTTTCCGCCCCGCGAGGTCACGCCGTCACGTGTCCACGATCCGGCGGTACGCCACGCGCCGGCCGACCGCCCCGTGCGGGCCGTCGTGCCGGCCGGGGATCTCGTCCTGGTCGTCCTCGGCGATCCGCCGGCCACCGGCAGCTATTCCGTGTTCGGCTCCGTGTGGAAGGCCGAAGGCGTCGGCGAACATCCGCGCACCCATCTCGTCGCCCTCGATCGCGCCACCGGCGCGTTGCGCTGGCGAAGCGGACATGTCGGCGAGACCGATCCGGTGCTCGGCGATCCGCGGGTCGGCTGCCAGGGACCGCCGCTCGTCGATGGTGAGCGCATCTACGTCGCGTTCGGTTCCATCGAGGCGGGCGCGGCCCTCCATGCCTGTTGCCTCCACCGCGACGACGGCCGACTGATCTGGCGGACGCCGCTCGTGACGGGTGTCAGCGGCCGCGCGCCGGACCGACGCCAGTGGGGACGGTTCGACGCCACGACGTTGACCGTGCTGCCGTGGGGCGCGACGCCCGCGCTCGCCGGAGGCGAGGTGTGCTTCCAACCGCACGCCGGATTCGCCGCGGGACTCGATGCACGGGACGGCCGACCGAGATGGATCCGGTCGCTCGCACGCTACAGCGCCGCCGGCGCGGCGACGGACGCGGCGGCGCGCCGCGGGTTCGGCCCGACGAACGCGCCGTTCGCGCTCGGCGACTCGTGGATCCTTGCACCGCACGACAGCCCCGCGCTGATCGCGGTCGAGCGAGGTAGCGGTCGCCTGCGATGGTCCACCGAACTCGTCGATCCGGAGATGCGCGCGCGCGCCGAAGCGGTGCGTCATCTCATCGGCATCGTGCCCACCGCGAACGGATCGCCGGTGTTGCGCCTCGTCGGGGAGGGTCGCGTCGCCGTCGATCCGCGCGACGGCGCTCTCGTCCCCGACGAAACCGACGAGAGCGGGTGGACGACCCACTTCGGACTCGATCTCCTGGCGCGACCGTACGCCGACGCGCGCGGCATCGCCACGTGGCGAGACGGCGGCTGGCAGTCGGTGAGTTGGGACCGCGACATCGATCCCGACCTCGCGACCCACGTGCTGCGCACCGCGAAAGGGCCGGGTGCGCCGCGGAGCGGTCATCTGCTCCCGCTGCGCGAAGGCCGCTGGCTCGTCGTCGGCAACGAGAGGGTCGCCGTCGTCGCCCCGCAGGCCTCGCTCGGCGATCCGCAACGCGGCGGCCTCGAGGACGCGGAGGCGCTGCGCATCGCGGCGGCCTCCGGCGATCTGATCGAGGCGGCTCGTCGGGCGCGCGTCCTCCTCGGCGAGGAGGGCGGCGCGTCGCCGAACGACGTCGACCTGGTCGAGTCGGCGCTGCCCGCGCTGCTCCAGGGCGTTTCGGACCCGAACGAAGCGTTCGCGCTCCACGCAACGATCGAGCGTCTGCCCTCGGGACGCCGCGGACGGTGGAGGCTCGAGTGCGCCCACTCGTTCGCTGCGGGCGCCGCGTCGCGCGCCGTCGCCGACGTACTCGAGGCCGAACTCGCCGCGCCGACGGTGCCCGTCGCGGATCTCACGCGCGCTCTGCTCATCGTCGAGGCGTCGGATCCGAGCCAGCGCATCGCGGCGGATCGCGCCCGTCGGGCGGATGTCGCGCTCCAGGCGGCGACGACCCCGAGCGCCCTTCGCACGGTGGCGAGGCAGTTCCCCGGAACGGCCGCCGCGACGCGCGCGACGGCACGATGCGCGCGTCGCGCGCTCGACGACGGCGATGCGGTCGTCGCGGCCGCTGCGCTTGCCGACCTCCGTCTGAATCCCGATGTCGCTGCCGACGCGATCGCCGCCGCGGAAGGCATGCCCGGGTCCGCCGAGCGGCGCGCGCTGCTCGAGGCGGACCTCTGGCTCGATGCTCATCAGCCCCATGAGGCGCGCAACCTGCTCGCTCACCTGGACGGTCGCATCCCGGGCGGTCCAACGGTGCGCGGGCGCGATCGAGACGCCGTCCTGCGACGGGCCGTCGCCGAGTTCGCGAGTTGGCCCGCGCGCGAGACCGACGAGTCGCGTCGCCACGAGGTGGCGGTGCTCGATGCGACCGATCGCACGCGCGCCGCGAGCGTTCGCACCGTGCGGTTCCTCGGCCTCGAGGGTCCGGGCGCGGCGCGCTGGGGCGATCAGGTGCCGTTCCTGCGCGGGCTCGAACTGGGCGTGATCGACGCATCCGCCGAAGGGGCGACGCCCACCCTGCTCGCGGGCGACGACCTCGGCTGGTTCGGAGGGACGCTGCGCGCCCTCGCCCGCGGTCCCTCGGAGGGAGGCGTGCTGATCGAGGACGTCGTCGCAGGCCAGCCCGCCGACGGGAGCGGGGTGGCGAGCGGCGATCTCCTGCTGACGTGGCAGGGGCGGCGACTCGAGGGCCTCGATGACTTCATGAACGCGGTCGCGCGCACGATGCCGGGCGACATCGTCCATGCGGAGATCCGCCGCCGCGGCGTGCCCGTCCTGACCTCGTTCCGCGCGGGCCGACGGCCCCGTGACCAGGACGGATCGCTGCGGGTGCGCACGCTGCACGTCCTGTCGGACGGGAGTGCCGTGTTGCCGTGCCGCTCCGGTCTCGATCGCGTGACGCCGACGCCCCCTCGTCGCCTCCCGCTCTGGCGGCTCGACGGCGTGCGCGGCATCGTCACCAACCTGGTCGTGCGCGGCACGCTCGCCTACGTCGTCGTGAGCGAACGTCTCGGCCCGGACCGCGTCGTCGCCGTCGACCTCGCCTCGGGTACGACGCGTTGGTACGCCGACGTTCCCGGCCGCATCGGCCGCGTGGTCGCGACCGCCAGCGCCCTCGTCGTCGGGTTCGATCAACCCGCCGGGGTCGTCGTCCTCGATGCGTTCGACGGCGTGCTGCGACAGGAGATCGCGATCACGCCGCCGTGGGAGGACGACTACCGCAACACCTGGGTGGAACGGGATGCGTGGGCCGCGTCGATCGGGCACCTGTACACGCTGGAGCGCGCGGGCGACCGCGCCCCGGTGCACCTCGTCTGGACCGACACGACGACCGGAGCGCCGCGCGCACGTTCGCCTCGACTCGGCGGGCATCGTGCGCAGCGTGATGCGAACGTCGCCGCCGGCGCGTTCGCCGCCGTGCCGGACGGGCCGCACGGCATCGTGGTGATGGTGCCGCCGCTGCTCGCCACCGGCCCCGTCGCGTGGCTGCAACTCGATGCGACGCACATCAACAGCGATCAGGCGCATCACGGCGAATTGGACGGCGACGCGCGCCTTTTCGCCGTCGGTCGCCACCTCGCGGTGGTGCGCCTCCCCGATCGTGGTTCGCGGCCGCTGACGATCAGCGTGCTCGCGCACGATCCGGTGATGTCCGCGTCGCTCGCCGGGACGGGCGAGATCGCGCCGGCGGGCAACTCGTTCGCCCTCGAGCACGTGCGCACGTTCCTCGGCGGCGCGCTCGGCGATCGTCGCGTGCTCGATCTGGCGCTCTCGCCCGATGGCCTCGCCGTGCTGGCCGGGCATCTCGGCGAGGCCAGCCTGCTCGAAGCGGGGTGGGTCTCGTTCGGTCCTCCGCCCGAGGTCGAGGCGGCGATGGACGCCAACCGCAGTCTCTCGCTGTTCCACGGCGAGGCCGTCTCGTACCTGCGGCACGCGCCCGTCGCGACCCCTCGCCGTTGGCTCGTGCCGACCGACGCCGGGGCGCTGCAGGTTCGCGCGGAACGTCCGCTGCTCGGTCGGCCGACACCCCGCTGACGTTCCGGCGACTCCGGCCGGTCGCCGATCGCCGGCTGCCCGGGTCAGTCCGTGTTGACGAAGAGCCGAAGGATCTCTTCGGGCGTCGGAGCCGCCAGGATGTCGCGGCGCACGGTGTCGAGTTTGAGGCGTTTGCTGATCTGCGCGAGCAACTCGAGGTAGGGCTTCTTGGCGTCCTGCGGTCCTGCGATCAGCACGACGATGTGGACCGGCTTGTTGTCGATGCTGTCGAACGGCAAGCCCGCGTGATGACGACCGATCGCGACGACGAAGGAACGCACCGCCGCGATGCGCGCGTGGGGGATCGCGATGCCGAGGCCGATGCCCGTGCTGAGCAGGCCCTCGCGCTCGCGCACCGCGGCGAGGAGTGCGGCGGGATCCTCGACGAGCGGGGAACGGGCCGCCGCGCGGACGAGTTCCTCGAGCGCCCCGGCCTTCGTCTTGGAGACGAGGTCCAGGACGCGGGAGGGGTCGACGTGGTCGGCGAGATGAAGGGGCGCGTTCGCCATGATCGGACGGACAACTCCGACGGGGACGTCCCCGGGCCGCCGTCGATACCACAAGAACGCCCCGGATCCCACGGATTCGAGATCGCCGTCAGGCCTCGTGCGTGGTTCCCTCGCGCCCGGTCCGCCCGCGGACGATCGGCGCGATCTGATCGTGCCAGTGCTCCATGCGAGCACGCGGCCAACGACCGAGCCGGACGAGCGCAAAGTCGATGCGCACCGATCGTCGGGCGAGTTCGGGCCGGCGCTCGAGCCAGACCGCGACGCGTGCGAGGCGGCGACTCTGCGCCGGCCCGACCCGGGCTGCGAGTTCGGCGAACGACGCGCGCCGACCGGACTTGACTTCCACGACGACGACGGTGCCGTCGGGATCGATCGCGAGCAGATCGATCTCCCCTGGGGGTAGGCGGAGGCGGCGGGCCCGTATGCGATAGCCCTTGCGGCGAAGGCGTCGAGCGGCGAACCGTTCACCGCGGCGACCGCGACCGTCCGCGGCGTCGCCCTCACGACGACGCCGGTCGCCCCCTGCGGTCGATCGAGTTCCCACGCATCCGCCTCGCGCGGCGGGGCGGCGTGGTCACGCGGTCGGCGCGAACTCTTCGGAGCGGACCGCGGTCGACTCGGCGGCGCCCTTCTTGCCGCGGATCTCGCGCAGGCGCGTGCGCTTGCCGACGCGGTCGCGCAGGTAGTACAGCTTCGCGCGGCGCACCTTGCCGCTGCGGACGACCTGGATGCTCTCCAGGACGGGGCTGTGGAAGGGGAAGATGCGCTCCACGCCTTCGCCCGCGACGATGCGCCGGACCGTGAACGTGCTGCCGAGGCCGCCGCCGCGGATGCGGATCACGGTCCCGGAGAAGGTCTGGACGCGCTGCTTCTCGCCCTCGGTGATTCGGACGGCGACGTCGACCGAATCGCCGACATGGATGGCGGGCAGGTCCCGGCGCAACCAGGGGGCCTCGAGCGGACGGATGCGCGACGACATCGGAAGCCTCCAGAACCCGTGCCGGACGGCCGGACGGCGGTTGCAGGGGGAAGCCGCGGATGGTACGCCCGGGGCCTCGCTCCACCTCCCTTTTCCTGGCCGCTGGTCCGCGTGGCGCGGGCCGCCGCCGAGGGGCCCCGACCGATGCATGCGACCGTCGTGACGCTGGTTCCGGGACTCTTCGAGCCCTGGCTCGAGACCGGCATCGTGGGGCGAGCCGTGGCGGCCGGGCGCCTCCGCGTCGACTTCGTCGATATCCGGGACTTCGGCGAGGGACGCCATCGGGTCGTGGACGATCGGCCGTTCGGGGGTGGTCCGGGCATGGTCCTGATGGCCGGACCCTTCACGGCCGCGGTCGATGCGGCGCGCGCGCGCCACGGCCCTCGGGTGCGCACGATCCTCCTGACGCCCCAGGGACGGCGCTTCGACCAGCGCCAGGCCGAGGCCCTCGCCGCGGCGGAGGATGGCTTCATCCTGCTCGCGGGTCGCTACGAGGGCATCGACGAGCGTGCGATCGAGGCGATCGCGCCGGACGAGGTCAGCATCGGCGACTTCGTGCTGTCGGGCGGAGACCCGGCGGCCCTCTGCGTCCTCGACGCCGTGGCGAGGCTCGTGCCGGGGGTGCTCGGGCACGAGGACAGCGCGACGGAGGACAGCTTCTCCGGTCCCGAGCGCCTGCTCGACCACCCGCACTACACGCGCCCGGCGGTGTGGCGGGGGCGCGACGTCCCCAACGTGTTGCTCGGGGGCGATCACGGTGCGGTCGCCGCGTGGCGCCGCGCGCAACGCATCGCGCGAACCCGGGCCCGGCGGCCGGATCTGCTCGCGGAGGTCGACGCCGGTGCGGAGGAGGATCCATGTTCACGGGCATCGTGACCCATCGCGGCCGCGTCGAATCGATCGACGCGACGGGCGAGGGAGGCGGCCGACGGCGCGTCGTCGTCGCACTCGACGCGCCCCTTGCGAACGTCGCGATCGGCGACAGCGTCGCCGTCGACGGCGTCTGCCTCACCGTCGTCGCGGCGGCGCCCCGCCGACTCGCCTTCGACGTGATCCCCGAGACCCTGCGCGTGACGACCCTCGGGGAACGCCGCCCGGGCGACCTCGTCCACCTGGAAGGGTCGTTGCGTGTCGGCGACCCGCTCGGCGGCCACTTCGTGCAGGGGCATGTCGACGGCACCGGCTCGATCGTCCGGCGCGATGCGCGGGGAGAGGACGTCGAGGTCGAGGTCGCCGTCGGACCCGAGTTGTTCGCGGGACTGCTGCCGAAGGGCTCGGTCGCGTTGGACGGCGTCAGCCTGACGGTCGGACCGGTCGTGCGGAGCGACGAGGCGTCCGCACCGGGAGGACGCTTCGTCGTCTACCTGATCCCGCACACCCTCGAGGTGACGAACTTCGGCACGAAGGGGCCGGGGGATCGGGTCAACGTCGAAGTCGATGTCCTCGGTCGCTGGGTGCGTCACCATCTGGCGGAGGGAGTCCGGGACCGCGCCGACCGATAGAGGACGATGGGGGCGCCCTTCCTGGGCCGCCCGAGAGGAACGCCATGGACGTCGCCCGCGCACGCTTCGCCGATCCGCGTCCGGTCCGCGGGATCGCCGCGCTGACGCTCGCCCTCGGGCTCGCGGCCTGCACCGGGCCGCTCCCCGCGGAGCGCCTCGGCCTCAGACCGGCATCGGATCCGGGGCCCTTCCCCCTGCGCCTCGCGCCGTACCTCCTCGATCCGAGTCTGCCGCGTCCGGCGTCCCTCACCGAGGCGGAGTGGTCGGCCTCCCCGACGCCCGCGCCGACCACGCCTTCGACGCCGCGCGCGGGCACGGCGGCCGGGGGCCGCCCGACCGCGACGACGCCGCCCTCGCGGCGCCGGGGCGGTGCCGTCAACCTCACTCCCCGCGATCTGGCTCCCGTCCATGCCTGGCTCGGAACGCCGGAGAACGGGCAGTGGATCCTGGCGGACACCGTCGACGTCGTCGTGAGCAAGGAGTTCTTCTCACGCACGCTGACCGTCGTATCGATGTCCGGATGGCTCGAGCGCGAGGTGCGGCGCGACGACCGAATGGTCGGCGACGACGAACTCGTCACGCTGACCTACATGGGCGCCCCCGGCACGGAACACGCGATCTCGGCGCCGCGCGTGCAACTGGGCCCCGGATTCATGATCTCCGCGCGGCGCGTGTTGCGGCTTCGGCTTGCGAAGACGGTCGATGCGGCACGTCCGGTGCGCGTGCGCGTCGTCGCCACCGGACGGGCCCGGCGCGGGCGCGACGACGAGGTCTTCGCCCGCGGAGATCAGTTGGAGGTGCGCGGCGACCTCGTCTGGGACGGGGCGCGCCGCCAGTGGACGTGGTCGGCGTCTTGACGGGCGTCCCTCCCGAGGTCGCCCGGCCGTAGAGTGGGGCGACCCGGCCGTCGGAGGCGTCCATGTCCGCGCACCTCACCCGTTCCCCCCTGCCGTTCTTCGTCGCGCTCGTCGCATGTGCGGCGCTCGCCGCGGGATGGGTCGGCGGGGTCGGTGGCCGGCACGTCGTCGCCGCACCCGACGAGACCGAAGACGAGGACGAAGGCGAGGCGCCCGACGAGCCGGCGCCGGACCTCGGCGAGAAGGACGTCCCGTTCGTCGAGCAGGTCAACGAGGCGATCGAGAAGGGCACCAAGTGGCTGCTCGCGCGCGGCGACCTGTTCGACATCCCCGGCGCGCCCGACAAGGCGGCGGGGGCACACTACGGTCTGATCAAGGGAACACGCTTCTACGGCGGCGGCACGGGCACCGAGTACCGCCACCCGGCCGGTCCCACCGCGCTCGCGCTCTACACGTTGCTCAAGTGCGGCGTCGAACCGAACCACGGGGTGATCGAGCGCGGCTTCAACTGGCTTCGCCTGAACCACAAGATCACGGAGAAGTGGGACGCGGGGCAGCAGTACGAAGGGTACATGTGGAAGCACACCGACGCCGGAGGTTCGTACGAGATCTCGGCGATGATCCTCGCGCTGACCGCGAAGTACGACCAACAGAAGCACACCGGGACGGGCCGCAAGAAGCTGAAGATCCGCGACCGCGACGACATGGAGTGGCTGACCGAACTCGTGGCGGGCCTCGCCGCGCGCCGCGGCGCCCCGGCCGAGTCCTCGTCGCCGAAGGAGCGGCTCGGCTGGCGCTACAACGTGCCGGCCATCTCGCTCGGCGGGGGACGCGGCGGCGCCGGCGTGAAGCGCGGTGTCAACGTTCCGCCCCACGCGAACCAGGATCTCTCGAGCACCCAGTTGGCCGCCCTGGCGCTCTACAACGCGCAGCGCTTCGGCGTCGAGGTCGATGTGCAGGTCTGGTTCGACATCGCCGAGTTCACGCTGGCCCATCAGGAGGCGGACGGCCCCGAGCACGAACGGCACGACCCGGTGCTCGCACGCGGCGGGTACGCCGTGCCGAAGGACTTCGCGCGCGGCTTCATGTACATCAAGGGCAGCCCGGACGGCTCCGAGGGCAAGGCCACCGGATCGATGACCGCGTGCGGCATCGCGAACCTGCTGATGTGCCGCGACGTGCTCGAGAACCACCGCAAGACGAAGAAGGACTATCCGAGCAGCCCGCTTGCGTCGCAGATCGAGAAGGCGGTCTGGGATGGGCTCGCATGGCTCGACCGCAATTGGTCGAACTTCGACAACCGGAACAGCTCGGTCGGCTACCACACCTACTACCTGTACGCGCTCGAGCGCACCATGGACATGCTCGGCAAGAACCTCGTCGGCAAGCGCCTCTGGTATCAGGAGGGCGCGCAGCAACTGCTCAACCGCCTTCAGCGCAAGGCCGTGGACGTTCCCGACCGGAAGATGAAGACCACGAACGAGGAAGGCATCTTCTGGGAGACGAAGAGCACGCACGAGCCGCACGATGTGCTCGACACCTGCTTCGCGTTGCTGTTCCTGAAGCGCGCGACGAAGGGCGTGATGCCTCCGCCCGCCGCCGTCACGGGCAACTGACGCGCGCCGACCGCGACCCGCCGGGCCGGACTCGTCGGCGGCGAGCGAAGGTCGCCGGGGGGCGAGGTGCGGCGGTGCACGCGCACCCGACTCGGCGGCCTGATCGCCCCCGATCGGCGAAGCCGCACGTTCGAAAGGTCGAAGACCCCCTGAACGCGTACACAGGACCGCAGGGGTTTCTCGTTCGGGCCTCGGCCTGCGGCGGTAGGCTCCGCGCCCGACTCGGAGGACGCGTCGCGCGTCCTCGCGCACGCGAGGGAGCATCGGTGAAGCTTCACGAGTTCCAGGCCAAGGAACGCTTCGCATCGGCGGGGCTCGCGGTACCCCGCGGCATCGTCGCGACGTCGTCCCGCGAGGCGGCGAAGGCGTTCGAGACGCTCGGCGGCGAGCTCGCCGTCGTCAAGGCGCAGATCCATGCGGGAGGTCGCGGCAAGGCGGGCGGCGTCAAACTCGTCCGTTCGGCGGCCGAAGCGAAGACGGTCGCCGACGCCCTCCTCGGCAAGCCGCTCGTCACCCCGCAGAACGCGCCGGACGGAACCGTCGTCCACCGCGTCCTCGTCGAAGAGGGGCTCTCGATCCGCAAGGAGTACTACGCGGCGGTGCTGCTCGATCGTCGCGCCGAGGCGCCCGTGCTGATGGTCTCCGCCGAAGGCGGCATGGACATCGAGGACGTCGCGGCGAGTCGTCCCGAGGCGATCCTCCGGGAGACGCTCGATCCGGTGCGAGGCCTGCGGCCGTTCCAGGCGCGGCGCGTCGCGTATCGCCTGCGCGTGCCGGCCGATCTGGTCCGCGGCTTCGTCGCGACCCTCTCCGGTCTGGCCGCCGTCTTCCAGCGTGACGACGCCTCGCTCGTCGAGGTGAATCCGCTCGTCACGACCGACGACGGCCGCGTCGTGTGCCTCGACGGCAAGATGACGATCGACGACAACGCGCTCTTCCGTCATGCGGACCTCGCCGCGCTGCGCGACGACGCCGAGGAGGACCCGACGGAGTTGAAGGCGCGTGCGGCGGGCCTCTCCTACGTGAAGTTGGACGGCAACATCGGCTGCCTCGTGAACGGCGCCGGCCTCGCGATGGCGACCATGGACATCATCAAGCTGGAGGGGGGCGAACCGGCCAACTTCCTCGATGTGGGCGGCAGCGCCAGCGCGGAGCAGGTGACCACGGCGTTTTCGATCATCCTCGACGATCCCCACGTGAAGGGGATCCTCGTGAACATCTTCGGCGGCATCATGCGGTGCGACGTCGTCGCCCGAGGCGTCGTCGCGGCGACGCGTGCGCTCGGCCTCACCGTGCCGCTCGTCGTGCGGTTGCACGGCGCCAACATGCAGGAAGGGCGCGAGATCCTCGCGCAGAGCGGTCTCGCGATCACCCCGGCGGGGGACATGGGCGAGGCGGCACGCGCGATCGTGGGAGCGGTGTCGTGAGCATCCTCGTCGATCGGTCCACCCGCGTACTCACCCAGGGCATCACCGGCGAGTACGGCAAGCTGCACACGCTCGCGTGCCGCGAGTACGGCACGACGATCGTCGCGGGCGTCACGCCGGGACGCGGGGGCGCGGACGTGTCCGGCATCCCCGTCTACGACACCGTCGCCGATGCGGTCCACGCGACCGGTGCGAACACGACGATGATCTTCGTGCCGGCGCCTGCCGCCGCGGACGCCGTCGAGGAGGCGGCCGAAGCCGGCATCGCGCTGATCGTCTGCATCACCGAGGGCATCCCCGCGCTCGACGAAGCGCGCATGAAGCGGGCCGTCCTGGCGGCTGGCGCGCGCATGATCGGTCCGAACTGCCCCGGCGTGATCAGCCCCGGCGCTGCGGCGAAGGTCGGCATCATGCCGGGCTTCATCCACAAGCCGGGTCGCATCGGCGTCGTGTCGCGCTCGGGTACGTTGACCTACGAGGCGGTCTGGCAACTCTCCTCGCGCGGGCTCGGGCAGAGTACGTGCATCGGGATCGGCGGCGACCCGGTGATCGGTACGACGCACATCGACGCCCTGCGCCTGTTCCAGGAAGATCCCGACACCGACGCGATC
The DNA here is from genome assembly GCA_964586025.1 of uncultured Planctomycetales bacterium. Classification (GTDB taxonomy): domain Bacteria; phylum Planctomycetota; class PLA2; order PLA2; family JAEUHO01; genus JACKGW01. The sequence continues at coordinate 14,373 of CAZPGF010000012.1, read as the reverse complement.
CTGATGATCGGCGAGATCGGCGGCACGGCCGAAGAGGAGGCCGCCGCGTTCGTGCGCGAGCATGTCACCAAACCGGTCGTCGGATTCGTCGCAGGGCGTACCGCGCCCGCCGGCAAGCGCATGGGGCACGCGGGCGCGATCATCTCGGGCGGGAAGGGCACCGCCGAGGAGAAGATCGCCGCGATGGAAGACGCCGGCATCCTGGTCGCCCGAAGCCCCGCCGATCTCGGCGACTCGGTCGTCGCCGCGCTCGAGCGCAGGTAGGGTCCGATGTCGGGCGGTCTTCGCCTCGGCGACCTGCCGGGTCCGGTGCGGTTGGCGGCGGCGGGGTTCGCCCTGCTGTTCCTCGCGTTCGCCCTCGTCGCGCAGGCCCAACTGTGGGTTCACGCCGGCGATGGCGCCATGCCGACGCCTCGCGGCGTGCTCGAGCGCTACCACGGCAAGCCGGACTCCTCGCTGCTTCATCGCGCGTTGGACCCGGCGCTTCCCGACGACCTCCCGTACGCGATGTATCCCTTCCTAGGCGAGGACGACGCGACGCGTCGCGCGCGTCGCGAGACGATTCTCGCGTGGGTCGATGCGGGCGCCCCGCGCGACGGGTTCCCGCCGGTGCTCGAGATCGTCGCCGATCCCGTCCTCTGTGCGCAGTGCCACGACACCGGAGGCAGCGCGCCGTTCCCGTTGACGACCTACGACGAGATCGCACCGTACGCGAAGCGCGGCGAGGGCATGGCGTGGCCGCGCCTCCTGACATCGGCGCACAGCCACCTCTTCTCGTTCGCCGTCGCGGCGCTCGTGTTGTCGCTCGGGATGGCCGTCTCGCGCGCCCCCCCGCGGCTGCGGAACCTGTGCGTCGCGCTGGCGTTCGCAGCGCCACTCCTCGATGTCGGCGGCTGGATCCTGACCCGCTGGAGAGGGGCGCCGTTCCACTGGCTGATCCTCTCCGGGGGCGCACTGTTCGGCGTCGTGACGACCTTCATGGCGCTCTGGATCCTCTTCGACGTTCTGCGCCGTCCGCGGCGCGTGACCGAAGGCTGACCGATCGAGAGCGAGCTGCTCGCGGCGCCCTCGCCCGCCGGGACGCCTTCGAGGGGACACGAGGCCTTCGGCGGCGGAGGTCGCCGGCGCAGGGCGATGGGGGGATGCCCGCCCGGTTGCGGTACGATTCGGTCCGCCGGATGGGCTCCGAGCCCCCGAACGGCGTCGGGAACCGAGGGTCGCACGATGCACTTGAGCCTTCCGCAGAGCGTGGTGGGGGCCGGAGACGCCTACTTCGTGCTCGAGGTCTCGTTCGAGTCGAACGACGCCCCGCGCACGATCGAGGTCGAGGCCGACCCGGCGCTCGAGGTGCTCGACATCGAGGGGCGGGGCCCCGGGCGCCTGTACGAGGTGCCCACGCGCGTCCAGCGGCTGCACGTCCCGATTCGCATCGCGTCCCACGGCGAGGCCCGCGCCTCCATTCGCGTGCGTTGCCTCGAAGGACCGGAGGCCGGCATCGAACTCGCGCGCGAGGTCCGACTCGAGGAGCCGGAGAGGCTCGTGCGCGGTGCGCGACCGGCCGGGAAGTTGCTCGTCGCGACGCTCGTGCTCGGCGCCCTGGGACTGCTCGGTGCCGTGCTCGGCCCGCGACTCTTCGGCGATGCGCGACGGATCCCGAACCTCGTCGGCCTGTCGCACGAAGATGCCCTCGCCTCGCTCGAGAGGGGGGGCCTCGTCGCGCGCCTCGTCGAAGAGGAAGTGGACCGCAGCGAACTCGTCGGTCGCGTCGTGAAGACCCAGCCCGGACCCGGCGAACTGATCGTGGACGGCCGGCCGGTGACGATGATCGTCGGCGTGGCGCGTGGCGACCTCGTCGCGGTCCCCGACCTGATCGGTCGGCCCGGAAGCGCTGCGATCGACGCCCTCGAATCCGCCGACCTGCAGGCGATGGAGCAGTACGAGGTCGTGGACGATCCACGGGCCGCGGGTCTCGTCCGCCGACAGGCTCCCTCCGCCGGAGCGCACGTGAGCCGCGGCACGGTCATCGAGGTGTTCCTCGGCCGCGTGGACAACGCCAATCCGCTTCAGCCCGAGTTGCCGGTGGATCGCAGTTCCGCGACGTCGCCGTCGATCGCCGAGGCCGACGTTCCGATGTCGGCGGCGCCGAGCGACGACGACTGGAGTGACGCGGCGGACGAGCCGACGACCGAACCGACCGAGCCGCTTGCCGCGGCCGGTTCGGCCGCGATGGGCGACGCCGAACTCGGTCCGCCGTTGCCGGTCGGCGACGCCACGGGTGCGCCGATTGCCGAGTGGCCGAGTCCGCTGCACACGCCCGGGCGCGGCACGTTGCCCGCGCGGGGCGAGGGGGATGGCGACGGGCGCGGTGGCCCGGACGCCGTGGCCCGCGCCGCGGGCGCGATGGACGGTGTCGCATCGCCCGACGACGACGCGAAGGTCCTCGTGCCCGACGTCCGCAGCGTGCTGATCGACGAAGCGGAGCGTCAGCTGGAAGCCGTCGGTCTGTTTCCGATCGTGGACTTCGAGGTGCGCGAGAATCCGAACCTGAAGAACCGCGTCGTGAACCAGCATCCCGCGCCGTTCACGAAGGTCTCGCCCGCGTCGCAGGTGTTCTTGACCGTCGCCAGGTTGCGCGACGGGGGACGCTCCTCGGGCCAAGGCGAAACGCCGCCTCCCCAGAAGCCGCCCGAAACACCGCCGGAGACACCGACGGAAACCCCGCCGGAAACGCCGCCCGAGCAGCAGCCCGCCGGGAAGGAGCCGGAGACGCCGCCCTCCCAGACGCCGACCGAAGGCGAGGTCCCGCCGAAGCAGCCTCCCGTCGCCGAGACGCCGCCGGCACAGCCGGGGACCAACGAGGGCACGTCGCGACCGGAGCGACCCGCGCCGTACCGCCCGACCGAGTACCGGACCGTCCCCGACGTCGTCGCAAGCACAAGAGAGGCGGCCGAAGCCATGCTTCGCCGCCACGGTTTCGCGGTCCACGTCGAGTTCGAGACCACCGACGATCTCGAGGCCGATCAGGTGATCAGCCAGGAGCCGCCCGCCAAGAGCGTCGCTCTCGCCGGCTCGAAGGTCAGCGTGATCGTGTCCCGCGGCACGTCGGCCGGCGTCGAGTCGGACCCGATGCGCCCGGTAGAACCGGCGCGCCCCGCGCCCCGCACTCCCGATCGACCCGCTCCCCCCTCCGTGCCGCCGGGCGATTCGTCCGGCAGCCCGGCGACGGCGCGCGTGCCCGACGTCGTCGCACGTCCTCGCGATGCGGCGGAGGCGGCCGTTCGCGCGGCGGGGCTCTACTACCAGACCGAACTCGAGGTCACCGCCGACCTCCCCGAAGGCCAGGTCATCAGCCAGGATCCCGCCCCGGGTGCGTCCATCGCTCCGGGCGGCACCGTGCACCTCGTGGTCGCGCGACGACCTCTCGAGGACGGGGTCCTCGTTCCGAACGTGGTCGGCCGATCGCGATCCGACGCCAGCGCGATCCTCACGAACGAACGCCTGCGCGTTCGCGTTCGTCACGGCGGCGGCTCGGCGGCCGAACTCGGCACCGTCACCGATCAGGCGCCGAGGGCGGGTACGCGCGCGCCGGTTGGGTCGTGGGTCGAGATCGTCGTCGCCAGCACGGTCGGGGGAGCGCGGGTCGCCGCACGCGAAGGCGAACCCGAGGCCTTAGACGGAATGGAGCCGACCGCGGCGCCCGCGCCGTCCGACTCCTCGGAGTTGAGCACGCCGCCGGGACTCGATCCCGGAACGTCGTTCCGACTGCCCCCGCCGACTCCGCGCGCCGAGGTCGAGCCCTCCCCTGCGGTGCGGATGCCCGATGCGGATGCCGAGGCGACGTTGCAGGTACCCGCGGCGATCGGGCACGAAGCGGTCGCCGCGATCGAGGATCTGCTGCGCGCGCGATTCGTCGTCGTCGTCGATCCGCGGGTCTCCGAAGGGCCGACCGGTCGCGTCCTCGCGCAGGTTCCCGCACCGGGCACCGCCGCGAAGCCCGGCGATCTCGTCCGCTTGCAGGTCGCCGTGGCACCCGACCCGGCGTCGGTGTCGGTCCACCTCGCGCACACGCTCGGCGGCCTCTTGGAGAAGGGACGGCGGCTCCTCGGCGTCGCCGGTGCAGGCACCGAGGTCGTCGAGATCGACGTCCCGGGCCATCCCTACGCTGGATCGGGGCGCGTCGCGGCACAGTTCCCGGCGGGCACCATCCCCAAGTCGCGCGCGGGGGTCGTTCGGCTCTGGACGATCCGCTGACGCGTCGGCGTACGCGTGCGTCCTCTCACGCGGCGCCGCACGGCCGACGTGCGGACGCGATCAGGCGGCGGCGTTCGCGATCACTTGCGGGGCGGGCCGCACCACCACGACCGGGCGCCGACGATCAGGCCGTAGGTGAACACGAAGGTGATCATCACCAGCCCGACCATGTTCCACGAACGCGCGTCCTCGATCGATCCGTACTTCCGGATGCCGAGCACGGCACCGACGACGATGCTCGAGACGAGCAGGATCACCAGGGCCGAGCGGGCACGCCGATCGGCGGCGGCGTCGACTTCGTCGTTCACGTCGGGATCGCTCATGGCCGTGCCTCCGGCATGCGGTCGGGACCAGGAAGGCGACCGCCCGGCCCATCTTGACCTCGAACGCGCGCGATTCGAACAAACGGCGCGGGGTCAGTCGTCGCGTCGCGGCGGCGGCGGCGCGAACGCATCCGCCTCGGGCGCCCAACCCGGGCGGACATCGGGGCGGCGGCGTCCGCGTCCGCCGCGCCGACGACCCCGTCCCCGCCTCGGCGCCCCCGAGCGAACCTCGTCCTCGTTCGCGCCTCCGGCATCGTCCCGGGCGTCACGCTGCCAGCCGCGTTCGCGGCGCCCGTCTCGAGACCCGCGGCGCGATCCGCCCCGCCCGCCGCCTCGACGTGCCTCGTCGCGCGGCGGCGCCTCGCGGGAGAGGGAGAGGTTCACGCCGGCTTCCTCCGCCCGCTCGACCCAGGCATCGACCTCGTCGAGCGCGACGTTGCGCGCCAACAGATCGAGTCGGAAGTAGGCGAGGGCGACCGGGAACGCGCGGCGTCCGAGGACCGTGCGAAGTCGGCGCGGCTTCTGCGGTGGATGACGCAGGTCCTCGAGGAGCCAGAGGATGTCGCGCATCTCGGTGGCGGCCCAGCGCGGGATGCTCATGCGTCGTTGGATCGCGCCGAAGGTCTCCTCGACGTGCTCGGTGAAGTGCGCGTGGTCGCGGATCCCGCCGGCGTCGTGCCACGTGGAGAGCAACAGCGGGCCGAACAGGAGGGCGAGCGCGAGCGACTCCGGAGCACCCTTCGCGGCGAGCCCGTCCTCGTCGGCCGCGCCGAGCAGGGTCCAGGTCGCATGGCCGACCGGAAGCCGCTCCGGTTCGCCACGGGACGCCTCCGCATGGGATCCCTCGGTGCGCTCGGGCCAGACCACGTCGTCGTTCAGGGCGGCGTCGAGTTCGGGCAGCCAAACCCGCAGCAGGCCGAGTTGCGAAAGTCGGCGGAACGTCGGGCGCGCGCGACCTCGCGTCAGGAGCTTGATCAACTCGACGTAGAGCCTGGCATTGCTGGCCTCGGCCAGGCGAGCGGCCTCGCGTGCGATCGCGGCCTCGAGAGCGGGGTCGAGGTCGAAGTGCATCCGCTCGGCGAAGTGCACCGCACGTAGCATGCGAACGGGATCTTCGGCGATGCGGCATGCCGGTTCGCCGATCGAGCGGACGACGCGCGCCTCCATGTCGGCGAGTCCCCCGACGTAGTCGATCACGCGATCGCCGACGGGGTCGTAGTAGAGCGCGTTGATCGTGAAGTCGCGACGGTGGGCATCCTCGGGCGCGGTGCCGAAGACGTTCTCTTCCGAGTCTCGCCAGGAGCGGCGACCGCCGTTGCGGGGCGCCTCCCCCGCGTCCGACGCGTCGTCGGGCTCCTCGCGATGGTTGGCATCACCGCGACACGCCGGGTCCGCTCGGAACGTGGACGTCTCGACGACGTGGTTTCCGGGAAACAGGATGTGCACGAGGCGGAAGCGTCGTCCGATCACGCGCGCGCTGCGAAACAGCCGCTTGATGCGATTCGGCCACGCGTCCGTCGCGACGTCGAAGTCCTTCGGCTCGAGTCCAGCGAGCAGATCGCGAACGCAGCCTCCCACGAGCCACGCTTCGTGGCCGTGCTTCTGGAGGTGACGGACGACGAACGCGGCACGGTCGTCCACCAGGGCGCGCGGAACGAGTCCGGACCGCTCGATGGGCGGAGGGAACGACGATGGCTCCCCGGCCGCGGGCGGTCCCGACGATCCGGTGACGCGAGGACGCGCCCGCGGCGGCGGAGCCGAGTCGTCGTCCGGCGAGGTTTCGTAACCGCGCGTGGACGGCATGGGGTCACTCTACGGCCGCCACCGCCCGAACCGCCAAACCGCGTGCGCCGGGATCGCTGATTTGCTCGCTTCGACCCGGCGGGCCGAACTCCCTTCGGGGCGAGGGCCGCGGCGAGGCAGAATCCCCGCCCGTGCACCGCCCGCCCACCGCCTCCAGGTCGGACGCGACACCGCTCGCTCCCTCCGCCGCTCCCGCCGAGCCGACGTCGTCGGCGGTTTCGCCCGCGTCGGTGCCGTTGATGGATCCCCGCCGGGTGTACGCGGCATGGGGCCCGAATGCCGAGCGCGATGTGGTCGAGGTCCTGCGCTCCTCGACCTACGTGCGTGGCCCGCGGGTCGAGGCGATCGAGAACGCTTTGGCGTCGCGCATCGGGGTCGCGCGCGCGGTCGGCGTCTCGAGCGGCACGCAGGCTCTTTCGCTGGTCCTTACGGCATGGCTTCGAGACCGCGCACCGGACCGGCGCGAGGTCGTAGTCCCGGCCTTCTCGTTCATCGCGACGGCCGGTGCCGTGCTCGAGGCCGGCGGCGTTCCCGTGTTCGCCGACGTCGATCCCGACGGCTTCCTGCTGGATCCCGCCTCGGTCGCCGAGGTCGCGGGGCCGCGCACCGCCGCCGTCATCCCGGTGCACCTCTTCGGTGCGCCATGCGATCCCGCCCCGCTTCGCGCCGCCCTGGATGCGGCCGGCGCGCACGAGGCCCTCCTCCTCGAGGACGCGGCGCAGGCGATCGATGCGACCCTTCGCGGCACGTCGGTCGGCGCGCTCGGCGATGCGGCGGCGTTCAGCTTCTATCCCTCGAAGAATCTCGCCGCGGCCGGCGATGCGGGGCTCGTCACGACCGCTGATGCCGAACTCGCGGCGCGGATCGCCCGGCTGCGCGAGCACGGCGCCGGCACGACCGCCTACCTGCACGTCGAGCCCGGGACGAACGCCCGCATGGACGAGATCCAGGCGGCCGTCCTGCTCGCGCGACTTCCCCATCTCGCCGCCTGGACGGCCGCGCGCCGGGAGCAGGCGGCTCGTTACTCGGCGGCGCTCGCCGGATCGGACCTCGTGCCCCAACGCGTCGGCGACGACGCCGCGAGCGCCTGGCACCTCTACGTCGTGCGCGCGCCGGCGCGAGATGCCCTGCGGGCGCGTCTGCAGGCGGCCGGGATCGCGTCGGGCATCTACTACCCCGTTCCGCTGCACTGCCAGCCGGCGCTCGCCGCGTGGCGCCGTCGCCGTCTTCCGTCGGCCGAACGGCTCGCCGACGAGGTCCTGGCGCTGCCCTGCTTCCCCGGGCTGTCCGACGCGGAGCAACAGCGCGTGATCGCCGCGTTGACGGCGTCGTCGATGCGCCGCACCGCCCCCCGCGACTGAACGTCGCGCGCCGCCGACGAGGGCGGCCGGGATGTTCACCGACTTGGACACGAACGCGCCCCCCAAGCGATCGCGGGGCCGCGAATGGGGAGGGCACGCGCCGTGCTAATCGAACGGCGCATGGTGATGCGGAAGGTTCAGGTCAAGGAGCGGCGGGTCGAGCGTCGGCTGGCCGTCGGAGGTCGCGTTCGCCTCGTCCCGAAGGGGCGCGGCGGCCCGACCCTCACTGGCGACCTCGTGGACGTCTCGGCCGGGGGCCTGCGCATGACGGCCGCCGCCCACGCCGTCCTCGCGGCCGGCGTCCAGGTGGACCTCGCGATCGACCTCGACGAGGGGGTCCAGCCGTCGCACGCCGGCTGCCTGCGTCTCGTCGGCATGGGGGAGGTCGTGCGCCTTCAGCCGGACGAACGTCCGGGACTCGTCCAGACCGCCGTGCGGTTCACGCGAACGCTCGCGATGCGCGAGCCGCTCGACGCGGTGTTCCTGCTGTAGCCGCTCGCTTCCGGTCAGGGGGTCTCTGGCCTCGCGGGGGTACGGCTTCGCAGATCGGGGGCGCCGGCCGCCGTGTCGGGCTCGCGTGGCCAACCACTTCCGTTGAGGGGGTCCTTGACCTTGCGGAGGAACGGCTTCGCCGATCGGGGGCGCTCAGGCCGCCGTGTCGGGCTCGAGTGGGGAACCACACGTCGCCCTCCACGGCGACCTTCCGCTCCCCGCCTGCGAACCCGGACCGGCGGTGAACGCGAAGGGAAGGCACGCCTTGGGCGGATCGGTCGCCATCGGATTTGGGCGCGGAGGGCCGGGCCTGAGCGGATGGGCGGAGCGCTATCTCCAGCCCACCGCGTCCGCGGGGATGCGACGTCCGCTGTCGAGCAGCCCGTACTTGCGCATCTTGTTGAAGAGCGTGGTGCGGTTGATCATCAGCGCCGCGGCGGTCTCCTGACGGTTCCAGTTGTGCGACCGCAGCGTTCGTTCGATGATCTCCCGCTCCGGGATCTCCAGCGCCTTGCGCAGCGGTAGCACCTGCCCCGGTTCCGGCGCGGCGAGCGACCGCGTGAGTTCCGGCGGGAGGTCCTTCGGCGCGAGCGTGTCGCCGCGGCAGAGAATCACGCCGCGCTCGATCACGTTCTCCAACTCACGGATGTTGCCCGGCCACGGGTGGGACTGGAGGATCGTCATCACGTTGTCGTCGATGTGGCGCACGTCGCGGTCGTTGGCTTCTGCGAAGCGCCGCAGGAAGTGTGCCGCGAGCAGCGGGATGTCGCTGACCCGCTCGCGCAACGGCGGAAGGTGGATCGGAACGACGCTGATCCGGTAGTACAGGTCCTGCCGGAAGCGACCTTCGCGAACGCCGCGCGCGAGGTCCTCGTTCGTCGCGAGGATCATGCGCACGTCGACGGTGATCGTCTCCTCGCTTCCGACCGGCTCGAAGCAGCGCTCCTGCAAGACGCGCAGGAGACGGACCTGCAGGCCCGGGCTCGCGGTGCCGATCTCGTCGAGGAACAGCGTGCCGCCGTCGGCCGCCTGGAAGCGGCCCGCGCGCTGGGCGTGGGCGCCGGTGAACGATCCCTTGGCGTGACCGAACAGTTCGCTCTCGAGCAGCCCCTCGGGGAGGGCGCCGCAGTTGACTTCGACGAACGGCGACTCGGCCCGACCGCTCGCGTCGTGGAGCTTGCGCGCGATCAGCGACTTGCCGGTCCCGCTCTCGCCGGTGATCAGCACGGTGGCGCGCGTCGGTGCGACGGCGTCGATCGTCTCGAAGACGCGCAGGAACTCGGGATCGCGGCCGACGATGTCGTCCGGACGCCCCTGCTGCACGCTGGCGAGCTTCGCCTTCAGGTCGGCGTTCTCCGCGCGCAGGCGCTGCGACTCGAGGGCGCGCGCGACGACGAGCAGCATCTCGTCGTCGAGCACCGGCTTGGTCACGTAGTCGAACGCGCCGAGACGCATGCCGCGCACCGCATTCTCGATCGTGCCGTACCCGGTGACGAGGATCACCTCGGCGTCGGGCTGGCTCTCCCGCACCCGCTCGAGCAGGCCGAAGCCGTCCATCCCCGGCATGTTGATGTCGGAGATGACGAGGTGGAACGCCTCCATCCGCAGGCGATTCAGCGCCTCGTGCGGGTCCTCGCAGGTCTCCACCTCGTGGCCCTGCTTGCGCAGCAGGATCTTGAGCGTGCGCGGCACCAGCGGATCGTCGTCGACGACGAGGATGCGAGCGCCCATGTCAGCCCTCCACTTCGCTCGAGCGTCGCGTGAGCGGCAGCCGAACGGTGGCGACCGTGCCTCCGTGCGGCGGACACTCCAGACGCAGCGAACCACCGAATCGTTCGAGCAGTCGCGCCGAGATCGGTAGGCCGAGGCCGGTGCCTCGTCCCGGTTCCTTGGTCGTGAAGAACGGCTCGAAGACGCGGTCGAGGACGTCGGACGGGATCCCGGGCCCCTCGTCGACGACCTCGACGACGATGTCGTCGTCGGCGCGTCGCGCGCGAACGTGGATCGGCGAGCCGTTGGTCGTGGCGTCGGCCGCGTTGCGCAGCAGGTTGGTGAGGACCTGATGGAGGCCTCGCGGCACCGGCGTCGCCGCCACCTCGCTCGCGACATCCGATGCGATCCGGGCGGCGCGGTCGCCGAGAGCCAGGAGGACCGCCTGGACGGACTCGCCGACGACGGTGCGGAGTTCCAGCGGCGTCTGTTCGACGGTCGCGTTGCGCGAGAACGTCAGAAGTCCCTGCACGATGTCGGCCATGCGCAGGAGACCGGCGTGCGCGATGTCGAGGTACTCGACGGCCTCGGCATCCTTCGCGACGCGCTCCTGCGTGAGTCGCACGCAGCGCAGCGTCGCGTCGAGCGGATTGTTCAACTCGTGCGCGACGCCCGCGGCGAGCTTGCCGATCATCGCCAACTTGTCCTGGACCTGGAGGCGACGTCGAAGGTCCTCGTTGCTCGAGAGCGCCCGATGGTGTTCGACCGCCTTCTCGACGGTCGCGAGGATCTCGGTCGAGCGGCACGGCTTCGGCAGGACGTCGAAGGCGCCCGCACGCATCAGTTCGACGGTCCGCTCGACGGTGCCGTACCCGGTCAGCACGATCGCGACGCAGGTCGGATGGGCCGAGCGCATGGCCGCGAGCAGTTCCTCGCCCCCGTCGATGTGACCGAGTCGCAGGTCGGTGATCAGGACCTGCGGCGCGCGGCCCGACGAGGCGTCCATGGCTTCGGCGACACTGCCGACCGCCGTGACCTCGTAGCCGCCGTGGCGCAGCACCCCCTTCAGGAACTCGCGGATCTCCGGCTGATCGTCCACGACGAGGACGTGGGTGGGACGGTGCCCGGGCGCGGCAGGGGAGTCCGATGTCGAGCCGTTGGTGAGGTACATGAACCTTCCGTGATGCGGAATGGAGACATGGACCCATCGGATCGGAGCGGGGCGTCGCTTGAGCGCCCACCGCCCGAGGGAAGCGGGCGACCGGTGCGGGCGGGCGTCGCGGGCGGCCGATCGGAGCGGGCTCTAGGCCCGCTCGACGCGATTGCGACCGCCGGCCTTGGCCTTCAGCAGCGCCTGGTCAGCGCGGCGCAGCAGTTCGGCGGCCGTGTCGTCCGGCGTCAACGTGGCGAGGCCCACGGAGACGGTAACGACCCGCGAGGCGAGGTCGTGGCCGAGTTCGAACGGCTCGGCGGCGATCGACTCGCGGAGGCGCTCGGCCGCACCGAGGGGGCCCACGTCCGAACCCGCCGTGGCGTCGGGGAGCAGCAGCGCGAACTCCTCGCCGCCCCAGCGTGCGACGAGATCGGTCTCGCGCAGGACGCCGCCGAGCCGGGCGGCGATCTGCTTCAGGACGACGTCGCCGATGTCGTGGCCGAGTTCGTCGTTGATCGACTTGAAGTGATCGACATCCACCATCACGAGCCCGAGCCCGCGGTTCGCGCGGCGCGCCCGTTCGAACTCCCGGCGGAATGCGCGCTCGAATGCACGGCGATTGGCCAGACCCGTCAGCGGATCGCGCACCGACGCGGCCTCGGCGCGGGCGAGACGTTGGGCGACCGCCAGCGCGCGCGCGGCCGGTCGCAGCGCATCGCTCCATGCCGCGACGCGCTGGAGGTCGGGCACCCGATCTCCCGGAAGGTCGGTGAAGCACACGACGCCGACCGGACCGACCGCGCTGAACAGCGGCAACAGCACGTACCGCGTGCCGCGGTAGCCGCGCTCGCGGGCGCCCTGCATGCGACCGACGTGCGGCTTGCCGGCGAGGAGCACGCGCCCGGCGAGGCTCGCGTCCACCTCGATGCGGCCCGGACCCAGGAGGCTCTCGGGTGCGCCGTGCACGGCGACGACGTCCAGATGGGTGCCTCGCGCGCCGAGCAGGAGCACGCTCAAGCGGCGCGCGCCGGTCGCCTCGGCGAGCGTCTCGACGAGCCACTTGGCGACGTCATCGCCGGCGGCCAGCATCTCCAGGCAGCGGGCCGCGAGGTCGCGAGGCGGCGGCGGCCAGTCCGGCACGCGCGGCGGTTCGCGATCGGGGGGAGGCGTGACGAAGCGCGAGGCGCTCGACTCCGGTCCGATCACCGGCAGTCCCAGGCGTCGGGCGGCCTCGCCGACGGCCGGGTGATCGGGATGCAGCAGCACGCCGAGCGATCCGGCGGGCAACTGATCGCGCAGTGCGATCAACGCCGCGAGCGGGCGCTCCGCGACGGCTTCCGCCGCGACGAGGCAACCGGCCGCGTGCGTCGCGGCGAGCAACGCGAGCGCGTCGTAGGCATCCTCGGCGACCGTGCGCGTGCCGGGCGCCGCGAACGACGCCCCGACCGACGCATCCGCGGCGCGCGAACCGACCGCGATCCACGGGCGCGATGCGCACGCGTCGTCGTCCGGCGTTCGGGGGGCGAAGGGGCGTCGCATGGGTCGATCGTCGTCCCAGAGTAGAGGCGTGGGGGGACCGGGTGATCAGAGGCGCGAGGGATCGGCAGCGAACAGCGCATCGACGGCGGCGGGGACGAACTGTGTTCCGCTGCCGGCGCGGATCTCGGCGAGGGCCTCGCGTCGCGTCCGGTGGGGGCGCCACGGACGCGCGCTCGTCATCGCCTCGTACGCGCCGACGACCGCGATCAATGCGGAACCGGCGGGGATGTCGGGCTCGACGAGTCCTTCCGGGTAGCCGCGTCCGTCCGGCCGCTCGGCATGGTGGCGGACGAGTGCGGCGACTTCGGGCGAGGGGGCGAGAACCCGACCGCCGACGTTCGGGTGGTTGTGGAGAACCGAACGCTCGTCGTCGGTCAGCGGACCCGGCCGCTGCAGGGTGTCGTCGGGCAGACTGATCTTACCCACGTCGTGGAGGCGCGCCGCGGTGACGAGCGTCGCCCGCCGGGAAGCCGGCCAGGCGGCGGCCTCGGCGACGGCTCCCGCGATTCGCTCGAGACGCTCTGCGCGCCCGGGAAACAGGCTTCCGCGCTGCTCCAGCATCTCGACCAGGCGCGACGCGACGTCGATCGCGGCGCGTTCGGCGCGCTGCCGCTGGCGCGCCGCCTCGAGCGCGACGACGAGCGCCTGCGGCACCAGCTGAAGCAGGAAGCGGTCGCCCTCCGGATCGTCCGCGGCGCGCGGCGCGCGCAGCAGCGCGATGCTGCCGAGCGCGTCGTCCCCCCGGCGGACGACGGCGGCAAGTGCCTCCGAGGGCGCGCCGCTCCCGAGCACGGTGTCCACGGTGACGCCATCCGGCGAACGCGCGGCGCTGCGCGCGAGATCACCCCCGAGTCGGGTCGAGCGATCGAACCCGGCGCCCCACGAGGCGACCTCGACGCCATCCCCTCCGTCGATCTCGATGCGCACGCTCGATGCGCTGAATCGGTCGCCGAGGATCCGCGCGGTGCGCTGGAGGATGCGCGGAACGTCCGGCTCGCGCGCGAGGATGCCGGTCAGTTCGGCGACGAAGCCGAGATCGCGCACGCGACGATCGCGATCGCGACGCGAACGCACCAGGTCGTCGCGTGTCCGCGCGAGATCCTCGGCCGAGGCGCGCTGGAGCCGCTTCAGCACCTCGGCCTCGGCGCGCACCCGGTTGCTCGCGATGTCGTGGTCGCGACGCAGGCGGCGCGCGGTCAGCACGCGTTCGAGGACGCCCTCGAGATCCTCGGCGCGGAATGGCTTTGTCAGGTAGTCGTCGGCGCCCTTGCGCAGCGCCTCGACGGCGGTCTCGGTCGAGGCGTAGCCGGTGATCAGGACGCTGCCGCAGTGGGGAGCGGTCGCGCGTGCTTCCACGATCAGGTCGAGCCCGCTCATCCCCGGCATGCGCAGGTCGGTGACCAGGAGGTCGATCGGCTCGCGGGCCAGCGTCTCGAGGGCCTCCTCCCCCGAGTGGGCCCGTCGGATGTCCCACCCGCGGCCGGCGAGCAGGCGCTGAAGCAACTCGGGGATCTGGGGCTCGTCGTCAACGATCAGGAGGGAGCCGCGGGAGCGCGGCGGCGCGAGGGGAACGGTCGGCGGCGGGGTGGGGCGCATGGTTGCGCTGGATCGGCTCGCCGGCCGGCGGTCCGCACGTCCCGCGGCACCCCCTCGTCGCGGCGGGGCGCCGCGATGACGGGGATCAGGAAACCAGGCGCAGGTCGAACCGCAGCGGGCCGCTCGGCGTGGCCTCGAGCGTCAC
>CAZPGF010000011.1:0-43324 GCA_964586025.1 uncultured Planctomycetales bacterium | reverse complement strand
CGAGTGGTCCACCACACGTCGCCCTCCACGGCGACCTTCCGCTCCCCGCCTGCGAGCCCGGACCGGCGGTGAACGCCAAGGGAAGGCATGGCATCGGCGCTTCGGACCGCGCCCTGAGTTGCGCGCATGGGCCGGCCCCCTGAACGCAGACACCCGTTCCGATTCTCTCGCGCGGGCGCGTCGCGACTCGGGGCGACGCGCCCGCACTCCGCATGACGATGCGATCGGAACCTGCTCATGAGCGAACCCTGGTCCGGCTATCGACGCCCCCGCACGGTGCCACGCTCGGTGCGTCGCGCGGAAGTCGTCAGCCGACTCTTCATCTCGCTCGGCGGTTACGGCACGATCCTCGCGGTCGTCACGATCTTCGGCTACCTGCTCGCGGTGATCGCTCCGCTGTTCGCGCGTGGCGACCTGGAATCGGCCGGCCCCGCGCTCTCGATCGCGGCGACGACGTCGCCGGCGCCCATCGTGCGCTCGGGTGTGGACGAACTCGGCCTGCTCGGTTGGACCCTCGACGCGGAGGGCGGGTTTCGCGTGCTGCGCCTCGCGGACGGCTCGAGGGTCGCCGAGTCCAGGCTGTTCGGGGTACGTCGCCCCACCGCCTTCGCGTTCGCACCGGGCGGTACCGTCTTCGCCGCGGGCTTCGACGACGGCACGATCCAAAGCGGCGAGGTCCTCGCCGACAGCCGCTACG
Source organism: uncultured Planctomycetales bacterium (assembly GCA_964586025.1). Lineage (GTDB taxonomy): Bacteria > Planctomycetota > PLA2 > PLA2 > JAEUHO01 > JACKGW01. Next base: position 42,627 of record CAZPGF010000011.1, on the reverse strand, counting down.
TCGATTGGATCGACGCGACGGAGGCGCAGCGCGCGCTGCCCGTCGGCGCCATCGGTGCGACCGAGGACGGCGCGTTCCGGATCACGCCCCGAGCCCAGGTCCGATTCCAGTCGGTGCGCGCGGTGGTCAGCGAACCGGCGAGGGTCGGCGACGGCGAGGTGCGCGCGATCGACGTCGGCGGTCTCGTCAAGGAGGGTCTGCGCTTCGCGGTCCTCGACGCCTCCGGCCACGTTCGCCTCGTCCGCGAGGCGCTGCGCGAGAACAAGGTCACCGGCGCCATCACGCGACGGATCCAACGAATCGACGTGCCGCACGAGCCGTTCGCGTCCGAACCGTTCGGCGTCTTCCTCGACGGCATCGGCGGTTCGCTCCTGATCGTCGCGCACGACGGAACGGCGACGCGCCACGACGTGCGCGACGGTGTCGATCCGATCGTCGCGGAGACGCTCGACCTCGTCCCCGGCGACGGCCGCGTGACGACGGCCGCGTGGATGAACGGCAAGACGACGCTCGTCGTCGGCGACGACCGCGGCGGCGTGCGGGCATGGTTCGGGACGAAGCCGGACGGTGCGGAGACGGTGGACAAGGTGGTCTTCCGATGCGCGCACGACCTCTCCAGCGGCGCCGCGGCGGTGCGCGCACTTCACGGCTCGAGCCGCGAGCGGATGCTCGCCATCGCCCATGCGGACGGCGCCGTGCGGGTCGTCCAGATCACCGCGGAGAACGAGATCGCGTCGATCCGGACGGATCCCGCGGTCGAGCTCGAATCCATCTGCCTGTCGCCGAAGGACAACGAGGTCGTCACGTTCGGTCGGTTTCACTTCCAGCGATTCGCGCTCGGTGCGGACGCCTCCGAGGTCACGCTGCGGACGCTGTTCCGGCCGATCTGGTACGAGGGCGCACCCGGCCCAGCGCACGTCTGGCAGAGCACCGGTGGCACCGACGACTTCGAGCCGAAGTTGGGCATGTGGCCCCTCGTGTTCGGCACGATCAAGTCGACGTTGATCTGCATCCTCATCGCGGGGCCCCTCGCGCTGCTCGCCGCCGTCTTCACGAGCGAGTTCCTGTCGCCGCGTGCACGCGCGCCCATCAAGTCGGTCGTGGAGATGATGGCCGGCCTGCCCAGCGTCGTGCTGGGGTTCCTCGGCGGGCTCGTCCTTGCGACCTTTGTGCAGGGTCACCTCGCATCGGTTCTCGCGGCGATCTTCGCGGTGCCCTTCGCCTTCCTGCTCGGCGCGCGCCTCTGGCAGTTCCTGCCGGGCGATGTGGCGGTGCGCTGGGAGAGCGCCCCGCGCGTCGTCGCGCAGGTCGGCGTGCTCGTCGCGGGCCTCGCGCTCGCCACGGTCGTCGGACCCGGCATCGAACGGCTCGCGTTTGGCGGCGACTTCGCCGCCTGGCTCGCGGGCGGCGAGGGCAGCGCCGCGGTCGGCTTCGCGCTGCTGCTCCTCCCTCTCGCTGTGTTCGCCGTCGTGTTGGTCACGACCCGACTCATCGGCCCAGCGCTCCACGCATCGATCGCGCCGCTCGGCCGTGCGATGTGCGCGGTCGTCGACCTCGTGCGCCTGCTCGTCTCGACCGCAGCAGCCCTGCTGCTCGCGCTGGCCGGGGGGGCGCTGCTCTCGGGAATGGGCCTGGATCCGCGCGGCGGCCTTCTCGGCACGTACAGCCAGCGCAACGCCCTGATCGTCGGGTTCGTGATGGGCTTCGCGGTGATCCCGATCATCTACACGCTCGCGGAGGACGCGCTGTCGAGCGTGCCGCGAACGCTGCGCGAGGGCAGCCTCGGAGCCGGCGCGACGCCGTGGCAAACCGCGTGGCGAATCACGATCCCGACGGCGATGTCGGGACTGTTCTCCGCACTGATGGTCGGCATCGGCCGCGCCGTCGGCGAGACGATGATCGTGCTGATGGCGGCCGGCAGCGCCCCGGTCATGGACTGGAGCCTGTTCGAGGGATTCCGCACGCTCTCGGCAAACCTCGCCATCGAACTGCCCGAGGCGCCCAAGCAGGGCACGCACTCTCGGACGCTGTTCCTCGCGGCGTTCCTTCTCTTCCTGATGACGTTTGCGATCAACACGGTGGCCGAGCTCGTTCGTCGCACGTTCCGTCGGCGCGCGGCTCAGTTGTAGGCGAGAGGGATCGATCCGCATGGCCGACTCCGCCAACTCGCCTCGCCCTTCCCTCACGCCGAACGCCGACGGCACGCCGCCGCGTTCGAGGCGTCCGCGCCGTGCGTCGTCGCTGTTTGCGCGCGGCGAGCCGCTGATCTGGTCCACGGGCGGTGCCCTGGTGTTCTGCCTCGCCATGGTCCTCTGCCTCGTGGTCCTCGTAGCGACCAAGGGTCTCGCGGCGTTCTGGCCCGATCGCATCGAACAGCTCACGCTGACGGACGGCTCCACGTGGTGGGGCGAGATCTGGGACGAGGAGACGTATCGGATCGGCACGGACGCGTGGGAGGCGCTGCCAGCCGACCAGCGAGCGCTCGTCCGACCCGACGAGGACCTCCGGCGCACGAAGCTGCGGACCGGCAACTTCGAGTTGCTTCGCGACCACTTCTTCTGGTTTCCGGAGCACCGGATCGCGAGTCGCATGCGGCCCGAGTGGGCGGTCGCCATCGAGCGCGTCGAGTGGGGCCGCTTCTTCGGAGAGCCGGTCGCGTTCCTCGAGGGCGATCGCCGCACGGCCGAGGGCGCGGAGGCGTCGTGGGCACGCTACGAGGCCCTGTTCGAGGGCGTCGTGGAGCGACGGGAAGCGATCCGCGAACTCGAGCGCGACGGGCTCGGCCCCCTGAACCATCGCGAGAAGCGGCAGGTCTGGGAGGTCCGACAGGCGGAGATCGATCACGGTACGGGCAGCGCCGAGCATCGCGCGGCGCAGACGACGCTCGACGCGCTCAAGGCGTCTCTGCAGAGCCGCCGCGACGCGCTCCAGGCCGAGATCGCCGTGCTGCGCGCTAGGAACGCCGAGTTGCGACTCCTCCTGCGCGTCGCGGACGGACGCGAGGTCGAACTCACCCTGGACCAGATCGTCCGCGCGTACCCGGCCAATCGGATCGGCTTCGTCGAGCGCGTGGGGATCTACCTTTCGCGCTGGTGGGAGTTCCTATGGAACGACCCGCGGGAGGCGAACACCGAGGGCGGGGTGTGGCCGGCGCTGTTCGGCACGATCGTCATGACGTTGCTCATGACCCTCCTCGTGGTTCCGTTCGGCGTGCTCGCCGCGCTGTACCTTCGTGAGGTCGCGAAGCAGGGACTCGTCGTCAGCCTGGTCCGGATCGCTGTCGGCAACCTCGCCGGGGTTCCCAGCATCGTGTTCGGCGTGTTCGGCCTGGGCTTCTTCTGCTACCTGGTCGGCGGCTTCATCGACAGCTCGCTGTTCGAGGCCCGCCTGCCCGAACCGACCTTCGGCAAGGGGGGCCTGCTCTGGGCGTCGCTGACGCTCGCACTTCTGACCCTGCCGGTCGTCGTCGTCGCGACCGAAGAGGCCCTCGCGGCCGTGCCGAACTCGATGCGCGAGGGCTCGTACGCGGTGGGAGCGTCGAAGTGGCAGACGATTCGGCGGATCGTGCTGCCCCAGGCGGCGCCCGGGATCATGACGGGAGTGATCCTCGCGATCGCGCGCGGTGCGGGCGAGGTGGCGCCCCTGATGCTCGTCGGCGCGGTCAAGCTGGCGCCCGAACTTCCCGTGGACGCGGACTTCCCCTACGTCCATCCCGACCGCAGCTTCATGCACCTCGGGTTCCACGTGTTCGACCTCGCGTTCCAGAGCCAGAACAGCGAGGCCGCCCGCCCGCTCGTCTACGCGACGACGCTGTTGCTGATCGCGATCGTCGTGCTCCTGAACGTCGTCGCCATTCGCATTCGAAGTCGTCTGCGTCGTGCCAAGGAGATCGGAACGCCATGACCGAGACCGAGCGCCGTCATCCCGTCTCGTCCGCCCATCGCGTCGCGAGTCGGCGTCCGCTGGCGCCGCTCGGCGACGTCAGCGCCGCGGTCGGCCACGGCACGCCTCGCGTGGGCGGGGTCTACGAGGCCGTTCAGCGCGACCTCCCGTTCGCGACGGATCGCCACGAGGCCCTCGGCGACGAATCGATGGTCGTTGACGTCAGCGACTTCAGCCTGTTCTACGGCGCCAAGCAGGCGCTCTACGCCATCACGATGGGGGTCCCCCAGGGCAAGGTCACCGCGTTGATCGGCCCGTCGGGATGCGGCAAGTCCACGCTGCTGCGCAGCGTGAATCGCATGAACGACCTCGTCAGCTCCGTTCGCGTCGAGGGCCGCATGACGCTGTGCGGCGATCCGACGTACGGACCCGGCGTGGACGTGATCGAGTTGCGCAAGCGAGTCGGCATGGTCTTCCAGAAGCCGAACCCCTTCCCGATGTCGATCTTCGAGAACGTCGTCTACGCGCTGCGCGTGGACGGCGTGCGTGATCGCACGGTGCTCGAGGAGGTCTGCGAGACGAGCCTGAAGGGGGCGGGCCTGTGGAACGAGGTCAAGGACCGACTCTCGGAGAGCGGCCTCGGGCTCTCGGGCGGCCAGCAGCAGCGGCTCTGCATCGCACGCGCGATCGCCGGTGATCCCGAGGTGTTGCTGCTCGACGAGCCGTGCTCGGCTCTCGACCCGATCGCAACCGGAAAGATCGAGGATCTGATCCAGGAGCTGCGCGGGCGGTATACGATCCTGATCGTGACGCACAACATGCAACAGGCTTCCCGCGTGAGCGACTACACCGCGTTCATGTATCTCGGCCGCCTGGTCGAGATCGGGCCGACCTCCGACGTGTTCGTGCGCCCGCACCTCAAGGAGACGGAGGACTACGTCACCGGCCGCTTCGGATGAGCGAGACGCCCGCCGGTCCCGTGCCCGAGGGCGTGTCGGCGGCCCCCTCCGATGCGCGCTACGCGGCGATCGACCTCGGCAGCAACTCGTTCCACCTGCTCGTCGCGCGCGTGCAGGACGGCGGCATGCAGCCTCTCGACCGGCTCCGCGAACCGGTCCGTCTCGCCAGCGGACTTCGACCCGACGGTTCGCTCTCGACGGAGGCGCAGCGACGCGCGCTCGAGGCGCTGGAGCGGTTCGGGGAGCGGATCCGTCACCTGGATCGCGAGGTCGTGCGCGCGGTCGGTACGAACGCGCTTCGACACGCCCGCAGGATCCGCCCGTTCCTGCGTGAGGCGGAGCGCGTGCTGGGGGTACCGATCGAGATCGTCTCCGGCCAGGAGGAGGCGCGGTTGATCCACCTCGGCGTGATGCGCACCGCCCGCCCGCCCGGCGAGCGCTGCCTCGTGATCGACATCGGAGGCGGTTCGACGGAGATCATTCGCGGTCCGGCGAGCGGAGTGGAGTCGGCCCACAGTCTGGAGATGGGCTGCGTGACGTTCACGACGCGCTTCTTCCCCGATGGGAAGTTCGGCGAGAAGGCGCTGCGCCGCGCGACGAAGGCGGCGCGGCTCCTGCTCGAGCCGGTCCGCGGAATCTATCGCACGGGATGGGACCACGCGCTCGGCGCCTCCGGCACGTTCCTGGCGGCGACCTCCTTCGCGCGGACCCGCACGCCGCTCGGGGGCGACGTGCTGACCGGGGAAGCGATCGACGCCATGGCGGAGACGATTCGCCGCGGCGGCGATCCCGACCGCCTCGTCGAACTCGGGGTGGGCGCGGCGCGGGCCCCGGTGTTCGCGGCGGGGGTCGCGATTCTCGTCGCGATCTGGAAGGAACTCGACCTCGATCGGGTGACCCCGGCCGAAGGGGCACTGCGCGAAGGCGTGCTGTTCGATCTGATGGGACGGCTTCACGAGCACGACGCGCGCGAGGCCACGGTGGCGCGGCTGGAGGCTCGCTACGGTATCGACACCGCACACGCGGAGCGGGTGCGCGCGACGGCGCTGCAACTCCTCGAACAGACCTTCGGCAGCTGGTCGCTGCGCGGAGGCGCCTTGCGTCGGGTGCTCTCCTGGGCGGCGCGTCTGCACGAGATCGGACTCTCGATCGCACACGACGGCCACCAGCGACACGGTGGGTACGTGTTGCGCCACGCGCACCTTCCAGGCTTCAGCCGCGATGAGCAGGCGTTGCTCGCCGCCCTCGTCGCCGGACACCGGGGAGGCATGGCCCCGGAGCAGTTCGAGTCGCTGCCGCAGGAAGTCCGCCAGAGCGCGACCCGGTTGCTCGTGTTGTTGCGACTCGCGGTCTGCCTGCATCGCAACCGCAGCCCATTGCCCCTGCCGCCCCTCGAGGCCTCCGCGAACGGTGTGACGATCGGGCTCGGCCTGCCCGCGGGCTGGCTCGCCGATCATCCGCTGACGCGCCACGTCCTGCTCCGCGAGCGCCGCCGGCTCGCTCCTCTCGGGATTCGTCTCGAGTTGCGCTGACGTCGGCGGCGTGACGGCGCCGCGCACCCGGCTTCGCGTGGAGGCGCTCCGATCGGCGGGCGGCGGCATCCGACCGGTCCGGTGCGATCCGGGCCGTCGTCGCTCTCCGAGCGCCGCTCAGCGATGGGACGGCCGGGTCCGGCGGCCCTCGCGGGCCCATGAGATGCGATGGCGGACGACCTCGCCTTCAACGAGGAAGATCACGTCCTCGGCGACGTTCGTCGCAAGATCGGCGATTCGTTCGAGCGCGCGCGAGACGGACATCAGGCTGACGGCGGCCTCGACGTTCTCCTTGTCGTCGCGCATCGCCGCCATCAACACGTCGAAGTTTCGCCGATGCTCGGCATCGACGCGGTCGTCCTGGGCAAGGACCCGGCGCGCGTGGTGCGCGCTTCGGAGGATCAGCGCGTCGAGGCACCCGCGAACCATCTCCCGCACGGTCGATCCCATCGCCGCGAGATCCATGTCGACATCGAGTCGGGGCAGTGCGGCCAGCGCGCGCGCACGCTCGGCCATGTTCACCGCCGAGTCGCCCATCCGCTCGAGATCGTTGTTCAACTTCAGCACGCTGATCAGGTACCGCAGGTCGCCGGCGACCGGCTGGTGCAAGGCGAGCGCCTTGAGGACATCCTCCTCGAGCTCGACCTCCTGCAGGTCGATCCGCACGTCGGCCGCGATGACGTCGTCGGCAAGGTCCGCGCGGCGGTGGGTCACGGCCTCGATGGCCTTGTTGACGCTCTCCTCGACGAGCGAGCCGATCTCGATGATCTGCCGCGAGACACTCTCGAGGTCACGGTGGAGATGAATCGGCATCGCTCGCTCCGGCCTCCGGATCGTACCCGCGCATCGCGCCTTCCGGCGGGGGTGCGCCCCGGCCGGGATACCCCGGCCGGGGCGCGAAGGAGCGAGGTCTCCGCCGGACGGCGAAGACGGTCGGGCACGGTTCGGAAGGCAACTTGTCGGGAGGAGGCGTCCGCCTCCGGGGAGGTCCCGATCCAAGGAAAGAGCCCGTCGAGGACCCGATCAGGGGGCCCTTGACCCTGCGAAGCCGCACGTACGCAAGGTCAGAGACCCCCTGAACAGATACTCCGTCGGCTACCAGTTCACCTGGAAGCGGACTTGGAAGGCGAAGAAGCTCTCGTCCACGGGCTGGTTGCCCGTCGTCGAGTCCACGTCCGCGAGGATGGCGTTCAGCATCACGCGGGCGTTCGGGTTGAGGTGCCAGTTGAGCCCGAGCGTGTAGCACGTCATCTGGCCTCCGGGGAAGTTGCCGTCGTTGAGATCGATGTTGCTGACGCGTGCCGCGATCTGCCACCCGCCCTTGCAGGAGCACTCGTCGTCGAGGAAGTCGCAGCAGGGCGACACTCGGTCGAACGCCCCCTCCTTGTAGACGTTGCACTCACCGGTCAGCCAGTACGAAACCTGGCCGTACCAGCCGGTGAACTCGGGATCGCCCGCGGCGACGGAGTCGACTTGGACGATCATGTACTCGCCCTGCACGGACCACGGCCCGTACACGAGCGCCGTCTCGAGGCCGAACGTCGTGGCCGCCTCGGCGTCGAAGGAAGTCGTGTCGACCGGGCGGTGCGACGTCACGTGACTCTCGGGCCGCTGGCGATACCGAAGCGTCGAGAGGTCCTCCTGGCGCCAGACCGACGCCGCGACGTGCCAGCGACGGCACTCGCACTCGCAGTCGAACCAGGGCGTCCACGCCACGCGCGCGGCGTAGCTGAAGCCGTCCTCTTCCCAGTCGCCGAGTTCGCCGTCCGCCGTCCCGTTGTTGAAGATGCCGATGCCGTAGTTCAGTTGGCCGCCGAGCAACGAGTCGTGGACCATCAGCCCGGAGAGGCGGGCTGGCGCGAACGTGTTCGCGAGCGAACGCTCCATGAAGGTGATGTAGTTGCTGCTCGTGAGTTCCTCGAGTGAGAACGGCGCTTTGAAGTGGCCGACCCGCACGTCCGGGAACGGGCATCCCCAGCACTCCTTCAGGTTCATGAAGTCCACGTAGGCGTCCTTGATCGAGAACGAGTCGGTCGCGCCGGCCCAATCGACCTGGAACTTGAAGCCGACGTGTTCGCCGATCCGGCCGTCGTTGAACAGGCGCAGACGGCGGAACTCGACACCATCGTGGAGATCGTTGCCCGTCGCCGCTTCGTAGTCGTCATCGCTGTAGAACGCGGCGTCGAAGTGGACGCGGCCGCCGAACCGGAGTTGGACGGTCTTGTCCTTCGTCTCGAGGCGCAGGCCGTTCTTCCAGGTGACCTTGAAGGCTCCGTCGTCCTTGCTCTCCTCCTGCTTCGCGGGCTCCTGCGCCGCGAGCGCGGCGGCGATCTCGGCGCGAATCATCTCGCGCAGATCGTCTTCGGCTCGTGCCGGCGTGGAGCACGCGAAGGCGACGGCCAGGACGGCCGCCCCCAGAATGCGCTTGGAATGCATGGTCGGGTCTCCCTGCGTTGTGGAGCGGGGAGGTTCGGTGCACGCCGTGAAGGCTTCTGCACGACCGGTGTAAGCACCGGATAAAGAGGCGAGTCAGACGGCGGCCGGAAGCCGAACTTCGAAGACGGCACCGGGCCCTGGGCGCTCGACGAGGGCGACATCCCCCCCCATCGACTGGACGAGGTGTTTCACGATCGCCAGACCGAGGCCGGTCCCGCCCGCTTCGCGCGCCCGCCCGGGATCGACCCGATAGAAGCGCTCGAACACACGCCCCCGTTGTTCCGGCGCGATGCCGGGGCCGTCGTCCTCGATCACGAGGAGGACGCTCGGCCCCTCGCCGCGCATCGTCAGGTGGACCTTCCCGTGGGGCGGCGTGTACTTCACGGCGTTGTCCAGGAGGTTGCTCGCGATCCGGCGGATCGCCTCGGGATGGGCGCGCACCACGAGCGGATCGGGCGCGACGTCCCATGTGAACGCGATGGCCTTCTCGGCAGCGAGAGCCGCGATCCCGTCGAACGCGTCCCGGACGGGACCTCGAATGTCGATGTCCCTCTGGGGGTCGGCTCCCTGATCGGCCTCGAATCGGGACAGGGCGAGCATCTCCTCGACGAGCCCCTGCAGGCGGCCTGCCTGGGTGCGGATCCGATCGAGGAAGCCCGTGCGCACGTCCTCGTGCATCTCGGGATCGTCGAGGATCGTCTCGACGAGGCCGCGAATCGCGGCGACCGGCGTCTTCAACTCGTGGCTGGCGTTCGCGACGAAGTCGCGGCGAACCGTCTCCAGGCGCCGCAGTTCCGTGATGTCCTGAACGACGACGACCGCGCTCTGGGCGCCGCCTCGCGCGACCGGTCGCGTTCCGCCTCGCGCCGTGTCGCCCGCCGGGAGCGGCGCGGTGTGCAGGCGCAACGACCGAACCTGGCCGTCGCGCACGACGGTCACCGCCTGCTCGACCGGCCGGCCGGCGGCGAGCGACTCGCGAAGGACCTGCGAGATGCGTCCGACGCGGACGACCTCCCAGACGGGCTGGCCGAGCGCGCGCGACACATCGAACCCGAGGATCCGCCCGGCGGAGGCGTTGCCATGGATCACGCGCCCTTCGGCGTCGATCCCAATCACGCCTTCGACCATCGCGCCGAGGATCGCCTGCAGACTCCGTCGCTCGCTTCCGATCGTTCCGACCTGGTCGGCGAAGTGCGCGGCCATCGCGTTGACGACCCGTCCGAGGTCACCGATCTCGTCGCTTCCCGCCCCCTCGACCCGTCGATCGTGCTCGCCCGCCACGACCGCGAGTCCGGTGTCCCGAACCCGCCGGATCCGCCGGACGAGTTGCCTTGCCAGCCCCACGACGAGCGGAACGCCGAGGGCGAGGGCGATCCACCAGGCGCGCCCGAGCCACGACATGAGCCGGGCGCCGCGATCCTCGACGCGCTCGGCGAGCAGCGCCACGCGCACCGTCCCCAGGACGTTGCCCGACTCGCCATCCACGCGTCGCGCGGCGTACACCATCGCGCGATCGAGGCTGTCGCTCGGGCGCATCGACCAGCCGACGCCGTTGCGCCGTGCCTCCTCCACCTCGGCGCGGTCCGCGTGGTTTCCCAACCCGTGCGGATCGCGGCCCGAGTCGGCGACCACGACGCCATCGGCGAGGATGATGGTGTAGCGCAAACCGTCGCCGTCGCGCGCGAGCGCCTGCACCTCCGCTTGGAGCGGGAACGACGCCGCCGGCGGGGGCAGCCCGGCCGCCTTGGCTGCCGCGCGCGCGTTCGCGAGCGCCTCGACCCGTTCGGTCTCCTCCGCGAGACGCGGCGCTGCCCACGCCGCGAGCAGGCGGCTCTGATCGTCGAGCACGTGCCTCGTGTCGTTCGCGATCTGCGCCGGCATGTCGAGTCGCGACAGCACGTACACTGTCGCCAGCGGCACCAGCGACAGGAGAATGCCGACCAGGACGAGTCGCGGCGTCAGTCGCACGAGCGAACTAGCCCGCCGCCGACTCGACATCGGCGAAGCGATAGCCCACGCCGCGAACCGTTTCGATCAGCTCGCGATGTTCGCCGAGTTTCTTCCGGATGCTGCGGACGTGGACGTCGATGTTGCGGTCCAGGCGGATCATGTCTTCACCGAGGACGCGGCGAAGGAGGTCGTCGCGGGTCCAGACCCGACCCGGTCGGCGGGCGAGGAAGTGGAGCAGATTGAACTCGGTCGCGGTCAGACGGACGGCTTGGCCGTCGAGGCGGACCTCGTGCCGGTCGGGGTCGATCGTGAGCGGGCCGCGCGCCAGGCTGCGACCGGAGGCGGGCTCCTCCGGCGCGCGACGACGCAACACGGCCTGCACCCGCGCGACGACCTCCTTCACGCTGAATGGCTTCGTCACGTAGTCGTCCGCGCCGACACCGAGCCCGAGCACGACATCCGTCTCCTCGCTCTTCGCGGTCAGCATGATGATCGGCGTGCGCGCGAGCCGCTCGTCACGACGGAGGCGACGACACACCTCCAGTCCGTCCAGATCCGGCAGCATCAGGTCGAGGAGGACGAGGTCGGGCCTGACCTTCTTGGCGAGGTCCAACGCCGTGGCGCCGTCCCGCGCGGTGCTGACGCGGAACCGTTCGCGGGTCAGGTTGTAGGCCAACACCTCCCGCAGATCCCCTTCGTCCTCGACGACCAGGATTCGCTCGTACGCCATGTCCGAACCGACGGCTCCGCCTCCGGGGGCTGCTCCCCCGGGCCGCCCCATCTTCACCGCAGGCGGAGCCGCAATGTGAACCGTTCGTAAAGAGCGGGGAACCGATCGGAATGCGGCCGGCGGTGCGTCACTCGAGGAGGTCGGCGATGCGCTCCGCGTACCGCTCGGCCAGGACGTGGCGGCGCAATTTGAGCGTCGGTGTGAGGAGACCGTTGTCCGGGGTGAAGGCCTCCGGAAGGAGGGCGATGCGCCCGATCCGCTCGAACGGCCGGAGGTGGGCGGTGCGTGCGGCGGCGTCCCGACGGATCGCCGCCTCGACTTGCGGGTCGGCCGCGAGCGCGGCGTGGTCCCCCGACCCGAGGCCGGCGTCGCGACAGCCGTCGGCGGACGGCACGACGAGCGCGCCGAGCGTCTTCCGATCCTGTCCCACGACGGCGACCTGTTCGATCAACGGCGACTCGAGGAGCCACGTTTCGACCGCACTCGGCTCGACGTTCTCGCCCCCCTTGAGCACGATCGTCTCCTTGATCCGACCGTGGAAGCAGAGGTCGCCCTCCTCGGTCAGGAGCCCGAGATCGCCCGTGTCGAACCAGCCTCGCGCGTCGAGAACGGCATTCGTCATCGCCTCGTCGCGGTAGTAGCCGCGCATCACCTGGGGTCCGCGCGTCCAGATCACCCCGACCGCGCCGGGCCCGAGCGGCGCGCGCGTCTCGGGATCGCGGATCTCGATCTCGACCTCATCCACGATGCGCCCGATGGTCCCGAGTACGTTGCGATCGTGGCGGCGCAGGGTCAGGACCGGACTCGTCTCGGTCAGCCCGTATCCGACCAGCACCTGGAGGCCGATCGCGCGGAAGAATCGGTCGATGTGCGGCGGCATCAGCCCGCCGCCGGAGATGGCGCCTCGCAGGTGGCCGCCCATCGCGGCACGCACCTTCCGGAACACGATCGCGTCGAACAACGCGGCCGGCGGTGCCAACAGGAGGGAGCCGACCCCGTCGGCGCCGCGGCGAGCCGCCGAGCCGATGGCGGCAAACCCACGCGGCCGACGAACGCGTAGCCGCGCGCCACGGGCACCGGCTCGCAGCGCGGCACGGGCCGAGCCGACCGCGAGCGCGGCGCCGAAGATCGCCCGTCGCAGCGGCGGCGAGGCGCGCACCTTCTTGCGGATGCCGTCGTGGACGGTCTCCCAGATCCGCGGCACCGACGGAATGAACGTCGGCGCGTAGCGCGCCATGTCGTCCTTGAGGCGACGGCGATCGGTGTAGATCAATCGACAGCCGCACGACAGGGCGACGTACTCGACGGTGCGCTCGAAGATGTGCCACGGCGGCAGGATGCTCAAGAAGCGCTCGTCGGGGCGGATCTCCAGCGCGCGCGGGCAGCAGGCGACCTGATGGCCGAAGTTCCGCTGGGTGAGCATGACCCCCTTCGGGCGGCCGGTGGTCCCCGACGTGTAGATCACGGTGGCGAGCCAGTCCTCCTCGACGCCGGCGGCCTGCTCCTCGAACGAGGGCCACGACGGAACCGTCTCGATCAGCGCGTCGAGGGAGTCGTCTCCTTCGGGCAGCATCGTGAACGTGCGCTCGACCGAGGCGAGTTCGGCGCGGTGTTCGGCCAGGCGTTCCGCATGGCGCACGCCGTGCGCGACGAGGAACCGCGCCTCGGCATGCGCGAGGAATCCCGCCATCTCTCCGGCCGGGGTGTCGGTGCCGCGCGGAACCGACACCGCGCCGATCAGTTGAAGGGCGAGATCGGTGCGGATCCAACGGCGATCGTTGTCCGCGTAGAAGCCGACGCGATCGCCGGGGCGGACCCCTGCGCGGCGCAGCGCTTCGGCGAGGCGTGCGCTCTCGTCGAGCAGCGTGAAAAGGGGAACCTCCCGCTCCTGGTCCTGCAGCGCGATGCGATCGGGCCAACGCCGACCGGCCGCAGCGAACCACGCCGGGACGGTCCGCCGATCGGGACGAGGGACGTCACTCACCCGGCAGCATCTCACGGTACGTGCTGGCGCTCGTCCGATCGCCCTGCACCGTCTCTTGCCGGACCGCGCCGGTCACGGGAACGTCCTGCGTGATCCACGTCGACCACGCGGCGGCCTGCAGGCCGTAGCGCTGGAAGGTGGCGCGGTAGACCTCGATCGTTCGATCCGCCCATCGAATGCGCTGGGGCTGGAGGGTCTGCACGACGACGTTCGAGTCGATCGGCATGCCGAAGCCGTTGAGACCGTAGAGCACCGTGTCGCGCTCGAACTCCTCGCCGCCGCATCCGCCGCGTCGCCGATCCAGGTCGCGCAGCGAGCAGGCGAGGTAGCCGGGGGAACGACGCAGGTCGCGCTGGAGCCCGATCCGGTCCGGCCCGTTGCGCGTACGCGTCACCACGCCCTCGTCGCGGACGACGACGCAGATCTCCTGGCTCGGATCGTGCTCGGCGGCCTGGAGGATCCGCTCGCCGGGCACTGCATCGAGCAGGGGATTGCGGAAGTCGAACCCGATCGGGTCGGACTTCGTCTGGGACGGGATCAACACGAACCGCACGTAGGACAACGCGACGATCATCGCGAGCAGGACCCCGACGGCGAACAGCCCGGCCGGCGGCGGGAGGGAGGACGATCGCTCGGTCATGCTCCCGGCCCTCCGCCTCGCTCGAAGACCCACGTTTCGCCGTACCGGGTCCACTGGATCAGCCCGAAGACGGGCAGACGCTCGTCGAACCAAGCGACCACGGCCTCGAACTCCTCTGGCAGCGCCGGGTCGAGGAACTCGACCCGCCAAGCCTCCTGTTCGACGCCGCCGCGCTTCAACCGATCTCGACGAATGCCGCGAACGATCCAGACGCGATCGAGTTCGCCCGGCTTCTCCGGGGTCAGAAAGGGGAACCAGCCGTGGTGGACGAGTTGGTGCGGATACGCGACCGGACCACCCTGGCTCGGGTCGAGTTCGCCATCGACGCCGATGACATCACGGCGGATCACGAGGTGCGGCGCTTCCTCGCGCTGGGGCGGCGGGCGGTCCACGACGATCCACTGCAGCCGGCGGTTGGAGCCCTCCTCGCGGTACTGCGCCCACTCGCCTTTGACCGCATCGGGCAACAGGCGCACGATGTCGAAGCGCGGCCCGGTCTCGCGCAGTTCGTCCGGGCGGCGTTCGACCTCTCGGACGATCGAGACGGCCAACACGACGACGACGGCGGCCAGAACGAGAATCGCGGCGCGCACGTCGGGGTCGGTCCTCCGCAGGCCCGGCCCCGAGCGGGACCGGACAGGCGGGCAGTGTAGCGGTCGGCACGCGCGGAAACATGGGAGACCCCGGGCGCGAGTCGTACATTCCGGCGTTCCGCCGAGGGGCGCTGCCGGGCGATCGGCGGCGGCTCCAGGGCGGAGCCCGGATCCCCGCGAACCGCGTCTCGAAGGAGCATCGCACCATGGCCAACCTGACCGCCTTCACCGACACGAACTTCGAGTCCGAGGTGAAGCAGAGCGGAATGCCGGTCCTCGTGGACTTCGGAGCGACCTGGTGCGGTCCGTGCCGGATGCTCGCGCCGATCGTCGAGGAACTCGCGGCCGAGTACCAGGGTCGACTCAAGGTCGGAACCGTCGATATCGACGAGGCCCAGGGGGTCGCCCGCGAGTTCGGCATCATGAGCGTGCCGACGATCATCTTCTTCAAGGACGGTCGCGCCGTCGATCGCATCACGGGACTTCAACCGAAGGCGTCCCTCCGCAAGCGGATCGATTCGATCGTCGCCTGACCGCTCATCGCGCGAGCGCGACGCCGCCGCTCTCGGCGGCGATCCGCTTCAGGAGATCCCGCCATCGGGCGGCGATCCCGTCGCCGCCGAGGGTGACCACGTCGATCCGTGCCCGGCGGCGACGGTTCGCGTGGGACACCTCCGTGAGTAGATCGGTCTTCGTGAACCACGATCCTGCGCTCGGCGCGCCGTCGGACAGCACGATCACCTGATCGACCTCCGGATCCGACAGGCCGGCGAGGATGCCGTCGAAGAGCGCGGTGCGCCCGGCGGGTTCGCGTGCGGCGAGCCACGCGATGGCCTTCCGCTTGGTCGCGTCGCCGACGGGGAGGCTCGTGGGCGAGAGACTTTCGACGCCATCGTGAAAACGGTGCACGTTGAATCGAGCCGAACGGCGCTCGCGGGCGAGGCCTTCGAGCGCCGCACCGAGCGCCTCTCGCGCACGGACGTCACGACGGCGGCCGTCCGCGCCGACCTCCCTCATGCTGGCGGAGGCATCGACGACGAATGCGACGTGGGTCGAAACGATCGGCACGTCGAGGAATCGGACCTCGGCGACCGTATGGGTGCCCTTCGCGAAACGGGGCGCCGGTCGGTCGTCCGGATCGACCGTCGCCGGGTCGAACGAGGCGCCGTCTCCGCGCCGCCACGCCGTCCACTCCGGGCCCGCAAGCGAGAGACCGGTCAATCGCGAGAGCGAGGATTCGATGGCCGTGACGACCCGATCGCGCGGCTCGCTGTCGCGCCATGCGATCAACCGGTCGAGCAGCGCGCCGTCGCGAATCGCGCCCGCGTGTTCGGCCGCGACGAAGCGCAGCGTCCACACCTCGTCCTTCGACGCACCCAGGACCGCCTCCAGCGCGATGTCCCGCGAGCCCGCGACCGCCCCGTCGAGCGCCGCAAGGCGCACGCCGGGATCGGGATCCCCGAGGCGATCTCGCAGACGCGCTGAACCGATCCGCTCGGGGCGCCATCCGAGCGCGATGTCCAACGCGTCGGCGCGCACCCCGCCGTCGCGATCGGCGAACGCACGATCGAGCGCGGCCAGCACCCGATCCGCCGACCACCCTTCGGGCAGGGAGGTCACGAGCCCACCGGCCTCGGCCGCGCCCGCGTCGCGCCAGGGGCGTGCGAGCGCCGCCAAGGCCGCGGCCCGCACGACCGGTTCGCGATCGTCGAGCAGCCGTGCGAGAAGCGACGCGGCCGGTTCGTCGAGCCAGAGCCCGACCCCCTCCGCGGCGGCGGCGCGGGCGAGGGGCGAGGAGAGTTTCGCCGCCGCCCGCGCGAGCGCGTCGCGTCGCTCCACGACGCCCGAGAGCACGCCCGCCGCGGCGCGGCGAACGTACGGATGCGCATCGGCGAGCACGTCGAGCAGGACCCGATGGGCGGAGGCGGAGTCGTCTCCCGCGAGCCTGCGTACGGCCGCCGCACGCGCGCCGGCGTCCGGATCCTCCAGCAGGCGCCGCACCGCACCCGTCGGATCCGCCCCCGCGGGCGGAACCGAAAGGGCCGAAGCGAGAACGACGGCCAGAGCGAGTCGAAGAGTCGGCACGCCCCCCTCCTCGCATCACCCCCACCTCGGGTCACGGCGGACGCCCAGGGACCTGTCGCGTCAAGCCATGGCCGTGGGCGGAGCGAGGGCATGGATCGAAACGTTTCCGTTCGCCGGCGGCGGACGGGTGACGATGCGCCGCGTCAACGACCGGTCACGACGTCGCGGTGAGCCTCAACCCGACGATGCCCGCCACGATCAGGCCGGCGCAGACGAGTCGGGCGACGCTCGCCGGCTCATCGAACAAGAGGACGCCGAACGCCACCGTGCCGACGGCCCCGATGCCCGTCCACACGGCGTAGGCGGTTCCGAGCGGAAGGGTCCGCAGGGCGACGCCAAGCAGGGCCAGACTTCCCGCCATCGCGAGGACGGTCGCCACCGACGGCGCGAGCCGAGTGAACCCGTCCGAGAACTTGAGACCGACGGCCCAACCGATCTCGAGCAGGCCGGCCAGGATGAGCATGAACCACGCCATAACGCACCTCGGCGTCGTGGCAGGGCCGTCCCTACCGGTGTCGCTTCCGGCGCGAGGTCGTCCACGCGCGGTTACCGTGGGCATCGTATCGAGTCGTCCCTTGCGGACAAGACGCGTGGGACGGGTCGGCCGGGGCGACGCCCGCTCTCGAAGGCGAGCCGGCCGAGGCCTGGTTCGACTCGGACCGGAATCCCGCGACGGGTCGGCGGCATCCCACCGGACGACGCCGGCAGCGCAAAGGCCCTCTTCGCAGGGCCGGCGAGTCCGGGAGGGTTCCGATCGCCGTCGAGGACCTGACCCCCGCTGCCGCTCGGGGGCCGTTGACCTGGCGAACGGGGCGGGCAAGCCATTCACAACATGTGGTGGATGAATCAGGATTCTTACCCTAGGATCGGTGGTGCCGGTGGTGTCGGTGCGGGTCCCTATCCTGCGCTGGCACGCCGCGTCGCGACGCCCGAGGGTGCGCCGCGGCGGGAAGGAGGCGCGTCCGGAAGGACGGCCGGGGCCCGGATCGGGAGGTCCGGAGGAGGACCGCGACATGCTGCCGACGAACCTCTCGCCGCTGGAGGTGATCGACGCGGGCATCCACAGCGAGACGCTCGCGTTCAAGATGTACGACCGTCTCTCGCGGCGCGTCGATGTCCCGACGCTCGTCTCGCGTCTGACCCAGTTGAAGAAGGACGAGAAGGACCACCGCAAGACGTTGCGCGCGCATCGGCGCTCGATGTTCGGCGACGCGCCGATGTCGATGACGGAGGCGGACGCCGCCGAAATCTTCGGGCGCGTCGCGGTCAACACGGTGGTGGACAAGGACAGCCTGATCCAGGCGCTCTACGCCTGCGTCAAGGTCGAAGACTACGGGTCCTATTTCTACGATCGTCAGCGCCACAAGCTTCCCAATCGCGAAGCCCGGATCTTTTTCGAGGTGCTGGCCAGCGAGGGCGCGTTCCACGGCGACATCTTGAAGCGCCAGATCGAGGCCTTGCGGCCGCTGCACCTGGCGATGGACTCTCGCGGGCGCGCCGTCGAGGTCGCCTTCTAGGCCTCGTCGGTTCCGAGTGATCCGCAATCGACGGAGGTGCGGCCTCGCCGAGTCGCCGCAAGGCCGATCCCCTCGCGCGCGCCACCTCTCGTTCTCACGCCGTCCCACGCCGCTCCAGCCACTTCGCGACGCGTCCCAGCGGGAAGGTGATGGCGAGGTACAGGAGCGCGAGGGGCACGTAGACCTCGAACGCCGCGTAGGTGTTCGCGACCGCCGTTCGCGCCTGTTTCATCAATTCCATCACCGCGACGACGCTGAACAACGACGAGTCCTTGACCAGATTCGCGAGTTGGCCGGTCAGCGCGGGAACCATCGCCGGCAGGGCCTGCGGCAGGACGACGAAACGCAGGGTCGCGACCGGCCCGAGGCCCTGGGCACGCGCCGCCTCGACCTGACCGGACGGCACGCTCTCGAGCGCGCCCCGGATGATCTCGGTCACGTACGCCCCGCCGAAGACGCCGAGCGTGGTGACCGCGAGCGGCACGTCGCCGGCCAGCGCCTCGGGCCATCCCGCCGCGCGCAGCACCGGGCGCAGTCCGTAGTAGACGACGAGGATCTGGACGAGAAGCGGCGTGCCGCGAACGAGTTCCACGTAGATCGCGGCGAGTTGGTTCGGGACCCAATGCCGCGCGAGCCGGCCCGCGGCCCCGAGCGCCCCGAGCACGATCGCGACCGCCATGCCGCCGAGCGAGATCAGCAGCGTCAGGAGCAGGCCGTGCAGGAACAGCCGGACATAGGCGCCTTCACCCCAGACGAGCGCATAGTCGAACTCGTAGCGCGCGACGAGGTGCAGCAGCGCGAGGCCGCCGCCGAGGACCCCGCAGGTGAGCAGGAAACGACCGATCGGACGATCGCGCGAACCGACCTGGACTCGTTGCATGGCGCGCCTCCCGGACCGGGGGGAGCGTAGCCGGGTGTCCGTTCAAGGGGTCCTCGACCTTGCGGACATGCGGCTTCGCAGATCGGGGGCGATCAGGCCGCCGTGTCGGGCTAGAGTGGTCCACCACACGTCGCCCTCCACGGCGACCTTCCGCTCCCCGCCTGCGAACCCGGACCGGCGGTGAAGGCGAAGGAAAGGCACGCCTCGGGCGGATTCGTCGCCATCGGCCGTGCGCGCGGGTGCCGGCCCTGAACGGACGCGTAGCCGGGCCGTCGGTCAGCGCGGGAGGCCGTGCCGGTCGTGAAGCGCGTCGAGCGTGCCGTCCGCGCGGAGCGCGGCCAGGATCCCGTTCAACCGGTCGAGCGTCTCCGGCTCGCCTCGGCGGCAGACGATCGCGTACGGCTCGGAGGTGACGGGCGTGTCGAGCACGAACGTCGCCTCCGGCGCGCGGGCGTGGTGATTGCGGATGCTGACGAGGTCGTAGAGGAAGGCGTCCGCGAGGCCCGTCGCGACCTCCTGGGCGGCGGCCAACTCGGTCGGAAACGCCTTGACCTCGGCCTTGGCCAGCCTCTCCTTGGCGGTCGTCGCGCCGGTCGTCCCCTCCTTCACGACGACGACCCGACCGGCCGCGTCGAGGTCCTCGAAGCGCGCGACGTCCTTGGCGCGGGTCGTCGAGAGCAACAGGCAGGTGATCGTCCGGTGGTACGGATCGCTGAACGCGACCTTGCGCGCGCGTTCCTCCGTCGCGGTCATGCCGCTGATGATGAGGTCCACCTCGCCGGTCAGGAGCGCCGGCAGGATGCTCTCCCACTCGACCTGCCGAAAGCGCACCTCGACCCCGAGAGAGGCGCCGATCGCCCGTGCGAGATCGACGTCGAACCCGACCAGGTTGCCCTCCGCATCGAGGTACTCGAACGGCTTGAACTCGGGCTCGAGGGCGACGACGAGATGCCCTCGCGCGTGGGCCGCCGCCAGCGTCGCGGCCGGATCGACGGCGCGACCGCGCTCGCCGCACCCGGCGAACGCGACGCCGACGACGAGCCAGGCGACGAGGCGTCGCATCAAGCCCGATCGCTGCCGACCAGCGCCTCGACCTCGTCCGGCTCCTTCGGGACGCCCGAGGTCAACACCTCGCAGCCGTCGGCGGTCACGAGCACGTCGTCCTCGATGCGGATACCGATGCCGCTCCACTCCGGCGGCGTGGCGGGCTCCGACGGGTGGAAGTAGAGGCCGGGTTCGACCGTGAACACCATCCCCGGTTCGAGCGTGCGCGGCGACCCGCCCGCGGTCACGTACATGCCGACATCGTGGACGTCCATGCCGAGCCAGTGCCCGGTGCCGTGCATGAAGAACTTGCGGTAGGTCTTGTCGGCGAGCGCCTTCTCGATGGGGCCGTCGATGATGCCCAGGTCGATGAGGCCCTCGGCCATCACCCGAACGGCGGTGTCGTGCAGTTCGTTCCACGGCACGCCCGGCCGCACATGGCGGATCACCGCCTGCTGCGCGCGCAGGACGAGGTCGTAGGCGGTGCGTTGGCGGCCAGCGAAACGCCCGTTCACCGGCCAGGTCCTCGTGATGTCGCCCGCGAACCACCCGAACTCGGCCCCGGCGTCGACCAGCACGAGGTCGCCGTCACCCAGCACGTCGCGGTTCTCGACGTAATGCAGGACGCACGCGTTGCTGCCCGAACCGACGATCGAGCCGTAGGACGGACCGGTCGCGCCGGCGCGGCGGAACGCGTGCTCGATCTCGGCCTGGAGTTGGTATTCCGTCATGCCCGGGCGGGTCCGTGCCATCGCGACGCGATGCCCTTCGGCGCTGATCCGGCAGGCCTCACGCTGGCGTTCGATCTCGTCCGCCGTCTTGATCAGGCGCTGCTCGTGCAGGAGCGCCGACAGATCGACGATCGATGTCGGTGTGATCGCGCGTCCGCGCGCCTTGGCCTGCGCCTTCGCGTAGGCCTGGAGGACGTGCCGATCGGCGTCGTCGTCGCGACCGAGGTGGTGGACGATCATCGAACGACCGAGCAAGAGATCGGGCAGACGCGCGTCGAGTTCGCCGATCGGGAACGCGGCGTCGGCGCCGAGTTGCTCGTGGGCCCCCGCCGTCCCGAGGCGCGGGCCGTCCCAGATCTCGCGGTCGAAGTCGCGGGGCCGCACGAAGAGCACGTACGGATGCTCGGCGTGGCCCGGAAGGAGCAGGCACACGGCGTCCGGCTCCTCGCACCCGGTCAGATACCAGAGGTCGTTCGACGGACGATACGAGTAGGTCGTGTCGTTGCTGCGGATCCGCACCGGGTTCGCGAAGACGAGCGCGGCCGCCTGATCGCCGATCTGGCGCATGAAGCGCGTGCGGCGGGCCGCGAAGACGTCCTCGCGGTCGGTGTCGGACCGCCCCTCGCGATGGCTCTGCGGAACGGTGGTCTGGGTCATGGCCCTCCCTGTTCGAATCGAACCGCTCACTCTTCCTCGAAGCAGCGGTCCAGCGTACGCAGGACCTCGCTCTCGACGCCGTCCGCTCCGAGCCACGCGGCCTGTCGCACCGGCACGTCGAGGCTCGCGGCGAGTTTCAGCACCGCCTCGCGCAACTCGGGCTCGGTGCGCGGGTGGAGCAGCATGGCGTCGGCCGACGTCGCGACCTTCTGGATGTCCTGCATGGCCTGCTGCGGGGAACGGGCCGAGGTGAAGATCCAGGATCCGCGGAATCCGAGATCCCCCTGCAGCGCCTCGAACCTCGCGAGGTGCGGACGACGGCCCTCGTCGCCGCCCACGACCAGCAGCCGAAGCGGCTCTTCGTCCTTGCCGAGCAGTTCGCGGGTCTCGTCGAGAGACGGGGGCGGAGCCTCCGCCTCGCCGGCGGCGGTGGCGGCCGTGAGCGCACGACCGAGCATCGCATCGGCGCCTTCGGCACCCCGCGTCTGGGCGCTGCGCGCCAGGGCGACCGCGCGCGCCGCGTCCCCCGCCGCGCCGCGCGCGAGACACGCCGCCGCGGCGTCGAGCGCGCTCCTCGCGAAGTCGGCCTCCCGTCCGGGCATGACCTCGAAGAGGTCGGCGCGTTCGAGGGCGAGATCGGCGTCGTCGAGGATCTCGACGAGCGGCCCATCCTCTTCCTTCAACAGGCGCTCGACCTGGTCGAAGGCCTCACCCTGGAACAGCTTGGCGCGGAAGCGGTCGTAGGTGCGACGTGCTTCGTCGATCGCCTCGAGCGCGAGCAAGGCCTCGAGTCGCACGCGATACGCTCCGACCCACGTGTCGAAGTCCGGCCGACTCCGGAACGCGCGATCGACGAAATCGAGCGCCGCGCGCGGGTCGTCGGCGAGGGCCGCCTGGGCCGAGGTGAGGGCCGCGGCGGCCTCGTCCGACCCGGACGGGGCACTGTCCGGGGCGCGCTCGCCACGCCCGCGGCCGCGGCCGCGTCGCCCGCGGCGACCTCCGCGACCGTCGTCGGCGGGCGAGACACCGAGGTCGGCGAGCACCGCGTCCTTGACCGCGACGGGGAGGTTCGACGGACCCGTCTCCTTCTGGATCAGGCGCCGCGCTTCCTCGAGCGCTTCGCCTTCGGCGCCGAGCTTCAGCTGGCAGTGGCTGCGGAAGAACCGCGATCGGGCGTGAACGATTCGGGCCTTCGCGCGGTTCTCACGCATCAGCTCGTCGGCTTCGCCGAACGCCTGCGCGGCACCGGCGAAGTCGCCGCTCTCGTACCGCAACATCGCCATCGTGTAGATGGCGTTGTACGAGCGACCCTCCGCTTCGGTGGGCTCGGCTTCGAGGATCGCGAGGGCCTCGTCGCGTCCGGGGCGTTCGGTCTCCGGCAGGAGGTCCAGCGTGCCGCGGACGCCGAGCGTCGCGAGCGCGAGATCCCCGACGAGAACGCTTCGGTAGGAATCGTCCGCGGCGAGCGCCTCGAGCGCCTCCCGGTAGCAGTCCGCGGCTTCCGTCCACCGCCCCGCCACCTGGTGGACGCGCCCCATCTTGCGGCCGACCTTCGCACCGGAACGCGGATCGAGCCCGGCGTCCTTGACGAACTTCGCCGCCCGCGCGAGGCGCGTGAGCACCTCCTCCTCGTCGCGTTCGCCGCGCTCGTAGCGGTCGGCACGGCGCAGCGCCTCCTCGAGGAGGAACTCCGCGTCCCGGCGGCTCTGGTCGTCGTTGGTCGCACGGAGGTGTCGCGCGTACCAGTCGAACACGCGCTGGTCCTCGCCCTCGCGAAGGAGGGGTCGGCTGATGGCGCGCAGCGCCACGCGCCCTTCGGGCTGCTCGATCGTCTCGTCGAACAGTTCGGACTCGATCAGGGCATGGATGCGGTCCCGCTGCCCGCGCCGCGCGGCGGCATCGAGGCGCCCGAGATGACGCCAACGCTCCGCCTGGCCGGTGCTCTGCGGCAGGTTCGCCGCGTGCGACTCCATCAACTCTTCGATCGAACCCAGGTGAAAGTGGCTGGCTTCGCGGTCGGGCGCCATCTCGACCATGTCGAGGGCGGCGCGAACGGCGCGCTCGGCCTCGTTGCCACCGGCCTTCAGGGCGTCATTCAGAGCACGACCGACGATGCGGTCGATCTCGGACTTCCAGGGCATGCACTGTCCTTTCGAGACGAATCAAACGGGGCACGGGGTGACGGGACGGATGCGCTCCCGGCGAACCGGCTGACAACCCGGCGCACATCGCACCCACGCG
This sequence comes from uncultured Planctomycetales bacterium, assembly GCA_964586025.1. Taxonomy (GTDB): domain Bacteria; phylum Planctomycetota; class PLA2; order PLA2; family JAEUHO01; genus JACKGW01. Next base: position 18,766 of record CAZPGF010000011.1, on the reverse strand, counting down.
CATCGGCGGTCCGAGGCAGGAACCGCTCCGACAGGAGAGGGGGCGCGAACCGGCGATCTTCGGAACGTCCTGGAACGCTTCTCCGCTTCCCCGTGCGACCCGGCCCGAGCGGGCGGCACGGTGCCGGTCCGCCGGGGGATCGCTCGGGATCCTACCCGCCCCCGTCCGCGGCTGCCCGCAACGTCCGTCCCGACCCTTGCCCTTCGGGGCTCCGAAGCCCCTACCGCCGCCGGCGCTTGACCGTGGCCCAGGGCGGAAGACCGGAAGGTCGCTCGGCGGGCCGGGCCGACGGGCCTTCGGGGGACGCCGCGGGGGATGCGGCGACCTCGTAGCCGGGGAACGACTCCTGCCGGATCTCCTTGTTGATCAGCTTCTCGATCGCCGTGAGCAGCGGGCCGTCGTCCTGCGTGACGAACGTGACGGCCGTGCCGCGCGCGCCGAACCGCGCCGTCCGACCGACCCGGTGGACGTAGTCCTCCGGCGTCTGGGGCAGATCGAAGTTGATCACGTGCGTGATGCCCTCGATGTCGAGGCCGCGCGAGGCGACATCGGTCGCGATGAGCAACGAGAAGTCACCCTTCTTGAACCGATCGAGGATCTCCTCGCGCTGACGTTGCGCGAGACCGCTGTGGATCAGCTCGGCGTTGATGCCGCTTTGCTGAAGCTGGTACGTCACGCGATCGACGCTGAACCGGGTCCGAACGAAGACGATCCCCCGCGGCGGATTCAACTGCCGCGCGACCTCGATCAGGAGGTCCTGCTTGCGGCGCGGATCGACGAAGTAGAAGTGCTGATCGACCTCGTCCACGGTCATCGAGCGCGACTCGATCTGGACGCGCTCGTGCGCCCCGATGTGCTTCGCGATCAACGCTTCGACGTCCTCGTTCAGCGTCGCCGAGGTCAGCACCGTCTGGCGACGTGCCCGACCCGCGACGAGCAACCGATCGACGTCTTCGCGGAAACCGAGGTCGTACATCCGATCGACCTCGTCGAGCACGAGCGCGTCGAGGTGGGTCAGATCGAGGCGACCGCGCTGGATCAGATCGAGCAGCCGGCCCGGCGTGCCGACGACGACGGCGGCGTCGCCGAGGGCGCGCATCTGGGCGTCCAGGCGGGTTCCGCCGTAGGCGCAGACGGTACGCACCGGCACGAAACGCGTCAACTTGTCGGCTTCCGCGGCGACCTGGATCGCGAGTTCGCGGGTGGGCACGACGACCAGCACGCGGACGGGCCCTCGAGGATGCCCCGCGCGGATCGCGTCGGGATCCTCGACCTCGTCGAGCAATGCGATCAACGGAATCAGGAACGCGGCGGTCTTGCCCGTGCCGGTCCGCGACCGTCCGACGACGTTCTTCTCCTCCAACACCAGCGGGATCATGCGGGCCTGAATCGGCGACGGGCTCACGTAGCCGGCCGCGGCGATCGCCTGGACGAGCCAGGGCGACAGATCGAAGGCTTCGAACGCGGTGGTCGGAAGTCCTTCGGGCACCGCCTGCGGTGCGCCCGATGAGATGAACCCCTTGCCGTGGCCGCCGCCTCCTCGGGAGGTCGTCCCCTGGCGCGCGTTGCGGCGGGGCGCCGAATCGCGCCGCCCTCCGCCACCTTCACCGCGGGGCCGCCTCGCGCGCCGCCCGCCTGACTTGCTCGATTCGCTCATCCGACTCCTGGGGGCCCGCACGGCATCCCCGGCCGCGCATGGGCTTGGTCAACGTACCCCGCAGCATCGCGCCCAGGGTATAACGGCGCGCTGACCGGCCGCGGAGAGGTGGCAGAGTGGTCGAATGCACCGGCTTGCTAAGCCGGCGTACGGGGCAACCTGTACCGAGGGTTCAAATCCCTCCCTCTCCGCCATCCCCCTCCCTTGGTGTAGAGGGTTCCGGCCCGCGCGGTCGTCGATCGGGTGTTCCGCGCTGCCGCGCGGACTCGGTGCGGCGGTTTCGCCTCCGCAGCAGGGGGGTTGTTCCGTACCCCCCTGCTCCCCGCAGCGTGTGGTGCCGTGTTGGCGTTTCTAGGGAGCGAAAGGGGAAGCAGTTCAGCCGTAGAACCACCTCCTCCTCTCCGAGGACGATCTCGCGGACCAGGATCTCCAACGCCCGGCGCTTCCTATCGAGGCCGGAGTCCAGGCGCGCGTCGAGGACCGGCCGGGCCTACCCATTCGGCGGGACCTTGGTTCGCAAACTGGTGCTGAGCTCGAACTCCCCTTGAGAGGGGATCAGGCGGGTTGGTTGGACCTTTCCGTGGCTGGGGGCGACGCCCCGCCGGGAGCAGAGACTCGGGTCAAGCGTGACGACGCCGAGGCATCCGAGCGGTTCGCGGCGGTGCGAGCGCGCCGCCGACGTGAAGCCTGCCGCTCGGGGGGTGGTGAACCATCTGCGCTGCTCCCGCCCAATCCGCATCGGTTCTCTCCCCGTTGGCAGGGCGCCACGACCGAGGCCGGGACTGTGCTCGTCCGCGCGTCTGGGCGCACGCTCGTCCACCTCGACTGACGCGGGACGCGACCGTGATGGCGAAGGAGGGCGTCTGCAACGGCAACGCGCACATGTACGCCCTTGTCGAGGGAGGCATCCTGTGCCGCGTCCTGCCCAGGTGGGCGTGGCGTCCTCCAACTCGCTGATCGAGGCATGGTGGCGCTCGCTCACGCAGCGGCGGCTGCTCCGGCATCCGCGCGAGTCGGCGGCGCGGGCTCTCCGCCTCGTCGGCGTCCACGTCGAGCAGCACAAGGCGCCCATGCCGCACACGGCGCCGAGGGCCTACTCCGACCGGGTGGAGCATGGCGCCCCATGGCGCACCGACACCTCGTCACGGAACTTGAGGATGTCGTGACGCAGAGCAGCAACCTCGGCGCGGCCCTGACCGCGCTGAACGAGCTGGATGCGGCGCGTGCGAGACCGAAGGCGCCACGCATTCGGCGCAGTGATCGATACGCCTTCCCCGACTCCGCGACCAGGCACCGGATCGACCTACTTGCCGGCAGCGGGTGACGTCGGCGAGGCGCGAACCGCGCCTTCGCCACCCGCACCCGCAAGGGCGCGGCCGGCCGGTCCTTCGTGGCGTCGAGCGGTTCGACCGGGTCCGAAGGGCTCGGTGCCTCGCCTCACCGGAGTCGTGGCGATCACGTTGTCGAGGTCGTCGCGGGGATCCGCGCTTTCGCGCGCCTCGTTCGCGGTAAGGCCGACGGCTCCGTCGGCGTGCCGAACAGGGATGTTGAATGCGCCGAGGCGAGCGTATCCTGCGGCACCCTCCGATGGAGCGTCCGCCGTGCCCTCGAGCCTTGTCCGCCTCTCCCTCCTCGCTCTGATGCTCGGCGTCGTGGCGACCACGCTCGCCGCATGCGGCGGCTGCGGCTGCGGGGGAGGGACCGGCACACGCCCGACCGTCCTCACGCGCATCTACGTCGGAAACGAGGGCACGGGTCACACCATCCAGGTCTCGCCGACCGGGGCCGCCGCGACGTTCTCGACGGGAGGCGGCGTGGGCGGGGCGCCGTACACGATGACCGGCCTCGCGTTCGACCCGGCTACCTCGACCCTGTACTCGGCGCGCAACGCCGACCCGATGGCCCTCATGTCCGACGGGTACGTCTACCGCTACGACGCCCTGGGCGTGCAGACGCTCTTCGCGACCGAGCGCCACGACGCCACCGCCCTGAACGCCGTCGCGCTTGCCATGTCGCCGGCCGGCGAACTGCACGCCCTCTGCGTGGGCCCCAACGTCATCGTCCGTTTCGACGCCGCGGGCGTCGCGACGTTGGTCCACGAGTGCGGCGAGTCGGCCCAGGCGATGGGGCTGTGCTTCGGTCCGCAGGGCGAGATCTACTACACCAACTACGATAGCAATGGCGTGTATCGGGTCACCGGACTCCTCACGCGGGAGACCATCGCCGACGCCGGCGACGGGATCGACGGTCCGACCGGCGTCGCGTGCGACTCACAAGGCACCGTGTACGTCGCCGCACTGAATTCATCGACGGTGTGGGCGTTCGATGCGCCGGGCTCGGGCGTCGTCTTCGCCGATGCCGCGGACGGCCTCGGCTCCTGCATCGCCATCGCCGTCGATCGCGACGACCACGTCTGGGTCGTCTCGAACTCCCCGCCCGCCCTCGTCCGACTCGACACCACGGGCGCCCCCGTCGGGGCGAACCCGCTGGTCGACAGCGCCGACGGACTCAGCCTCCCGCGCTCGATCGCGTTGCAGTTCGGCACCGAATGATCGATCTGGTCGCCGCGTTCCGACGACTCGAGCGCCCGTGGAGCCCGGTCGTCGTCGGCGAGGTGAACGGCTTTCACGCCAAGATCGCGCGACTCGAAGGCGAGTTCACATGGCATCGGCATGCCGACGAGGACGAACTCTTCCTCGTCCTGGAGGGCCGGCTCCGGATCCGTCTGCGCGACCGCGACGTGGTGCTCGAGCCCGGGCAGATGCACGTCGTCCCGCGCGGCGTGGAGCACCTGCCGATCGCGGAGCCGTTCGCCCACGTGCTGCTGTTCGAGCCCGCCTCCACGGTGAACACGGGCGACGTGCTCGACGATCCGCGCCGGATCGAACGACTCGAGCGCTACGCCGACGATCGCCCGCCGTCGTAGAGCCTCTCCCATAGGGTCTTGCTCGCGTTCGTGCGCGTTCAGGGGGTCTCTGACCTTGCGGTCGTGCGGCTTCGCAGATCGAGGGGCTCAGGCCCCCGTTCCGCGAGCGCGAGAGGAGGACCTCAGGGGTTGCCCGCGTTCGGGTCGGCTCACTTCGACCTCGGGATCGCATTCAGCGCGCCCACGATCTCCGCGACGCGCTCGTGGAGATCCCGGGCGAGGGCTAGCGCCGAGTCACCCGCCGCGTTCGGCACGTCCGGCGGCGCCTTCGACGCGCGCGCGAGCACCAGCGCCTTCTCGACCAGCCGGTCGCGAAGCGCGCGCTGAAGGGGCGACTCGCCCCACGCCGACCGCGCGTCGGGATCGGCGCCGCGTTCGACGAGACGCTCGACGAGTTCGGCGTCGCACGCTCCGACGACCGCGTGGTGCAGGACGGTCCACCCGCTCCGTCGATCGACCGCCGAAACCTCCGCACCCGCGTCGAACAGCGCTCGCGCGGCGCGCCGCGCCGCCGCCCCCGGACGCCCGCAGATCTGCACGAGCGGCGAGCGGCCCGCGTCATCCGCCACGTTCGGATCCGCGCCCGCCTTCAGCGCCGCCTCGAGGGCGTCGATGTCGTCCCTCGCGATCGCCGCTTCGAGTCGGCGTTGCGCGGAGCCCGCCTCCGGGGGAATCGAATCCATCGCGTCCACGCTACCGCAGGTGCCGCTCGAAGAAGGCGAGTTGACGCCGCACCATGTCCGGGCGTGCGCCGCCGAGGCCGTGCCCGACATCGGGATAGAGCATCGACTCGATCGAGCTCTTGTCCGCCGCCAATGCAGCCTGGACGAGATGAAGGGTGTTCTGGGCATGGACGTTGTCGTCACCGAGCCCATGGACGACGAGCACGGGACCGCCGAGGTTCTCGATCTGCCGGAGGATCGACGCCGCGTCGTAGCCGGCGGCGTTCTCGTCGGGCATGCCCATGTAGCGCTCGGTGTAGATCGAGTCGTAGAGCCGCCAGTCGGTGACCGGTGCGACGGACACAGCGCAGCGAAACACACCCGGGTGGCGGGTCATCGCGAGGAGCGCCATCGTGCCGCCGTAGGACCAGCCGAACACGCCGACGCGATCGCCATTCACGTACGGGAACCGCTCGGCGACGTGCCGCACGGCGCGCGCCTGGTCGTCGATCTCGGCGAGACCGAGCGCGCCGCGAACGGCATGCTGGAACGCAACGCCCTGGCCGCCCGAGCCCCGCCCGTCGGCTTCGAGAAGCAGGAAGCCGCGGCGCGCAAGGAACGTCGCCCAGATCGCGTTCCGCCGCCACTCGCCTCGTACGGACTGCGAACCCGGCCCTCCGTAGACGTCCACCACGACCGGACGCGGCGTGTCGAGTTCGCCTTCCGCGGGACGCCAGAGACGCCAGCGCACCGTCGCCAGCGCACCACCCGGACGACGCAACTCACCGCACGCCGTGGGCAGGTCGAACTCCCCGTCGATGGGCGTGGCGAGACCGAAGCGGGCAAAGGCCGGGCGGGCCGCGCGACCGAGTTCCTCGTCGCGCCCGGAGCCGGCGATCTCACGAAGTCGAAGCACCGGCGGGTCGCGAGGCGAGGACACGCGGAGCAACGCGAGGCGCCCGCTCGGGCTGAACGTCGCATGCACGTCCGCCTCGCCCGACCCGACGTCGATCGCACGCCACGGCTCGCCGCGTCGATCCCGCACGAACGGTCGCCGCACACCGAGCGGTTCGCGCACGATGGCCGCGGCACCGCTCACCGGGTCGTAGTGGGGTTCGGCGAAGACCTCGTCCTCGGGCGATGTCAGCCGCTCGACGTCGACGACCTCGTCGTCCCGGAGGCGCAGCACGCGCCAGGACGGATCCTCGTCGCTCGCGGAGCGAAAGAGGAACGTCTCGGCATCGACGAACCGGGGCGCCGGCGGCGGATCGATCCACGCGGCGCTCCTCTCCTCGCGCACGACGCGCGAACGCCCCGACAGGGCATCGACCAGGTGGAGCGTGAGCTTCCGCTGGGGCCGATCGAGCGTGACGACGAGCAGGCGTTTCGAGTCGGGAACCCACGCGACGCGGACGACGTACTCGGGCGCCGGCGCTCCGAGATCAAGCCACACCGGTTCGGACATGTCGGCCGCGACGACGACGCCGACACGAACGCGCGGGTTCGGATGACCGGCCTTCGGATAGTGCATCGCCTCGGGGCGCGGGTACTCACCGCCGAAGCGCGGCACATCGAACGTCGGCACGTCGCGCAGGTCCATCTCGAGGAAGGCGATCCGCGACGAGTCCGGCGACCACCAGATCGCGCCGTCGTAGCCGAGTTCCTCCGGATACAGCCAGTCGAGCGTCGCCCGCCGCCGCGTGCTGGTCCCTCCGGACGTGCGCGCCCGCGGCGGGCCGCCATCGGTCGGCGCGAGCCAGAGATCGTGGGCATGGGCGAACGCGATCGCGCCGCCGTCCGGCGACGGACAGAGGTCGGCGATCGGTCCGTCGGGCCGCGCGACGAGGCGCGGCGAGGGGCGCGGTCCGCCGGCGGGATCGGCGTCGAGCGAGCACCAGACCAGATGACCGCGCTCGACGACCAGCAGCCCGCGGCCGTCGTCGGTGAAGACATGCGTTGGCGGTCCGCGGCGCCCGATCCCGGCCACCGAGCCCCCCGTTCGGGCCGGAACGACGGCCTCGACGGACCCGAGAGCGACCAGATCGGCCAGCGCTCCGTCGATGCCGCGCCGCGCCAGTCGGCGGCCTCGCGGAGCGCCCTCGCCGCCGCGGGCGGTGACCCAGCGCACGAGTTCGTCGTGGCGAGGGCGCCAGGACCATGCCGGAAGCGGCTGGATCCACGCATCCCCCGACATCGCGCTCTCGAGGGTCAGTTCGGGATCCGGCCCTCGCGCGTCACGCGGTTCGTCCGCGTGGACCGGCGCGAACGCCGCGACCAGCGCGAACAGCACCCCCACACCCGTCCCGAGCCGAGTCGCCATGGCCCCCCCTGTATCCCGGCCGGGAGCGGACCTCAAGCGACCGGCCCCCCTTTCGTGTAAGGTTTTTGTTTGTGTCTGTCGTCCGTCTCCCTCCTCTACGCCGCGCCGTGCCCGACGCTCCCGGCCTCGTGCGACTGTTGCGCCATCCGTCCTCCGACCGCCATGCCGAGCCCGGGGGTGGAGCGACCCCGTGCGTCTACCGCGTCGCGGGCGACGCGCTCGCGCCGTACGGCGTCCGTGACGGCGACGACGTGGTCGTGCGGTTCGGTCGCAGCCCGCGCGACGGCGACCTCGTCGCCACCGCGACGTCGCGTCTGGTCGTCCAGCGCCTCGCCGCGCCGCACGCGCACGCCGCGCAGCGCGATGCCGTCGGCGACGTCTCCCTCTGGTGCTTCCGCGCCGCGAAACCGGCGATGTTCGTCACCGCGTTCCTCACCGCGATTCCCCGTGCTCCATCGCATCCCGTCGAGACCGGCATCGTCGTCGCGGTGCGCCGGCGAGCCCGATCGACGCGGGAACGGCTGTGGACTGCGGCGGGCGAACGAACCGAACGTCCCGGACCCGCCGCCCCGGCGGGGGTGTGAGCCCCCGCGGGACCGACGGGCGTTCGTGGGCGATCGATTCGCCGGCGCGGGTCAGTTTCCTTCGGCGATGCCGTGGAGGACGGCGGCGGTGGATCGGGCGTCAGGGAACCGATGGGCCGGGTCCTTGCGAAGCAGCACCTCGACGACATCGCGAAGGCGCGGGGGCACGTCCGGACCGAGTTCGGGCGGCTCGTCGGCGCGGATCGCGCGAATCGTCGCGAGCGTCCCGTCGGCCTCGAACGGCACGTGCCCCGTCAACATCTCGAACAGGATCACGCCGAGCGCCCACAGATCGATCGACGGCGCGATGTCGCCCTCGTCGAGTTGTTCGGGCGCCATGTACGCGGGCGTTCCGATCGCCTGACCGGAGAGCGTCAATCGGTTCACATGCCGAAGCGATGCCATGCCGAAGTCGGCGATCACCGGCACGTCGCCCGCCGCGACGAGCACGTTGTGCGGCTTGAGATCGCGATGCACCATGCCCGCTTCGTGGATCGCGTCGAGACCGCGCGCGATCCCCGCCGCGATCGAGGCGGCCCGACGCGGCGGAAGGCCGCCTTCACGCAGGATCAAGGTCGCCAGCGTCGGTCCGTGGATCAGGTCCATCACGACGTAGGGCGTGCCGTCCTGCTCGCCGACGCCGCGGATCCGCACGACGTTGGGATGGGTGATCGGCTGCAAGGCGCGGGCTTCGCGCAGGAAGCGCTCGCGGGCCTGCGACTCGTCGCGGTGTTCGGGCTTGAGCGCCTTCAGCGCGTAGTCCGTCGTCCCCCCCTGGGGTCTCACGCGCAACACGACCCCGTACGCACCGCTGCCGATGCGTCCGCGAATCCACACGCGGCCGAGTTCACCCTTCGGTTCGACGCTCGCGCCCTCCTGGAAGCCGGTCGGCACCTCGGCCATCGAGCGTCGGTAGACCTCGCTCAACAGCGAGCCGAGCGCCGCCGCGCTCGCCGGACGCTCCGACGGCTCCCGCCGCAGCGAGCGCGCGATCTGCTGCACCAACGGATCGGGCAGTTCGTCTCGAAGCGCACGCAGGTCGATCGGCGGACGACCCGCGCGGATCGCGTCGCGGACCGATTCGGGCGATCCGTCACCGTAGGGAGGACGTCCGGTCAGCCACCCGACGAGCGTCGCACCGAGTCCGTACACGTCGGAGGCGGGCGTGGGGCGGTCGCCCTCGAGCTCCTCCGGCGACGAGTAGGCCGAGAGCGCCTGCACCGGCGCACGCAGCGGCCAGATGCCGGCCTTCATGTCGGCGGCCTTGACGAGGTCGATCAACTCCGCGTCGCCGCGCGAGGTCACGAGCACGCCGTGCGGAGTCACGCGTCCGTGCACGAGACCCATCGCATGCATGTGGGAGAGCGCCTCGGCGACCTGCGCACCCAGGCGCATGGCCTCGGTGAGGCTCAACGGTCCTTCGTTCTCGAGGTGCTCGGACGTGCGCGAGAGATCGCTCCGCTCGTGAACCGACCACACGGCGCCGTCCTCCTCGAACAGGTCGATGGGGCGCTGGATCCGCGGGTGCGCGAGCGACGCCGCGAGGCGCTGCTCGCGGAAGAACGTGTCGCGCGCATCCGCCGCTCGAGCCGGGTCGAGGGCCAGGCGACGGACGAGGACCTCGTGGCCGAGCATCGCGTTGCGGGCCGAATAAAACGTGCTGGGCGGCGCGTCGAACAGCACCTGCTCCAGCACGTATCGTTCGAGGGACATCGTCGGCCCCCTGCGCGCCTCAGTGGACGCGTTGGCCCGGCACGGCGCCCGAATCGGGCGAGAGAAGGTACACCTCGCCTCCACCCGGTCCCGCCGCGACGACCATCCCTTCGCTCGTCCCGAACCGCATCGTGCGCGGTGCGAGGTTGGCGACACAGATCACGAGCCGCCCCACCAGGTCGGCGGGGGCGTAGGCCGCCTTGATGCCCGCCAGCACGGTTCGCTGCGCCTCGCCGCCGAGCGACAGCGTGAGCCGAAGCAGCTTCTCCGCGCCCTCGACGGGCTCCGCGGCGAGCACGCGCGCGACGCGGAGGTCGATCCTGTTCACGTCGTCGATCGTGCAGGTCGGCGCGAGCGGCTCGTCCGCGTACGCCGGGACATCCGTGGCCTCCGCGACGGGCGGCGTCCGCTCCGCCGCGGCGGCTGCGGCCGCCTTCGACGCCGCGATCATCCGCTCGAGCTGCGCGCGCTCGACGCGCCGCATCCAGTGTTCGTACTTCCCGACGGGCGTACCGACGAGGGGCGTGGAGGCATCCTCCCAGCGCGTGATCGGGGCGTGGAGCAGGTCACCCGTGCGCTTCGCGAGGGACGGCAGAACCGGCGCCAGGTACACCGCGATCTGCCGGAACAGGTTCAGCGCGACGGTGCAGACGTCCTGCAGCGCGCGCGCCTTCGCCGGATCGGACTTCGCCTCCTTGGCAAGCGCCCACGGCGCGCTCTGCTCGACGTACTCGTTCGCGCGGTCGGCGAGCGAAAGGATGCGCCGGATCGCGCGCTGGTCGTCGCCCTGCTCGTAGGCGTCTGCGATCTCCTCGCCCGCCTCGGCGCCTGCGGCGAACAGGCCGCCGTCGTTCGGATAGGCGCCGGCGAGCCCCGTCGCACCGACGAATCGCGCGGTGCGGCTGGGCAGGTTGACGATCTTGCCGATCAGGTCCGCGTTCACCTTCGCGACGAACTCGTCCAGGCCCAGCTCGAAGTCGTCGGGACCGGTGCCGAGCTTGCTCGCGTAGAAGTAGCGAAGGAAGTCGGGGTCCGCGTGCTCGGACCAGGTCCGCGCCGAGATGAAGGTGCCGCGGCTCTTGCTCATCTTCGCGCCATCGACGAGCAGCATGCCGTGGACGTGGATCTTCTTCGGCAGGGTGAATCCCGCCGTCTTCAGCATCGACGGCCAGAACAAGCAGTGGAAGTAGACGATGTCCTTGCCGATGAAGTGGTGGATCTCGACCTCGTCCGATCGCCACCAGTCGTCGAGCGACTCCCCGTTGTCGCGGCACCAGATCGCCGTGTTGGCGATGTAGCCCGTCGGCGCATCGAACCAGACGTACCAGAAGTGACCGGGCACGTCGGGGATCTCGAAGCCGAAGTAGGGCGCGGGGCGCGACACGTCCCAATCCCGCAACGCATCGCTGAGGAAGTGCCCCTTCAGGTAGTTCGCGGTCTCGGCGCCGAGGTGCCCGCCGGACTGCGTCCACTCGACGAGGAAGGGCCGCAGCGGCTCGATGCGGACGAACTGATGCGGAGCGGAGCGCACCTCGGGCACGGCGCCGCTCAACGTGCTGCGAGGATCCTTCAGGTCGGACGGCGCGTAGGTCGAGCCGCAGACGCTGCACGAGTCGCCGTACTCGTCCTTCGCCCCGCAGCGCGGGCAGGTGCCGCGCACGAAGCGGTCCGCGAGGAACGTGCCGGCGACGGGGTCGTAGAGCTGCGTCACCTCGCGCTCGACGACGAGGTCCGCGGCGCGCAGATCGGCCCAGATCGCGTGGCAGAGGAGTCGGTTCTCCTCGCAGTGGGTCGTCCCGTACTGGTTGAACGAGATGTCGAACGCGGCGAAATCGCGGCGGTGCTCCCCGTTCATGTCGGCGATCAGCGCCTCCTCCGCGCGGCCCTCCTGGCGCGCGCGGATCATCGTGCCGGTGCCGTGGGTGTCGTCCGCGCAGACGAAGATGCAGCGGTGGCCGCGCAGGCGTTGGAAGCGGACGAAGATGTCCGTCTGCACGTGTTCGACGAGGTGCCCGATGTGGATCGGGCCGTTCGCGTACGGCAGCGCGGCGGTGACGAGCAAACGGCGGCTCATCGGGTCGGTTCCGGGCGGATGCCGACCGCGCGCTGGACGCGATCGAGGGTCGCGCCGGCCGCGACGCGCGCCCGGGCGGCGCCGTCGGCGAGGACCGCGCGAACGCCCGCCGGATCGGCGGCGAACTCGGCGCGGCGCGCGCGGACCGCGTCGAAGCGGTCGTGGAACCGCTCGAGCAGCAGGGACTTGAACGCCCCGTACCCGGTCCCGCCGGCCCGATACCGCGACTCGATCTCGGGCAGCTCCTCCGGTCGCGCGAGCAACCGGAGCAGCGCGAACACGTTGCAGGTGGCGGGATCCTTCGGCGCCTCCACGGAGGCGCTGTCGGTGACGATGCCCATGATCGCCTTCTTCGTCTCCTTGTCCGAGGCGAACAGCGGGATCGTGTTGCCGTACGACTTGCTCATCTTGCGCCCGTCGGTTCCGGGCACCACGGCCGCATCGGGAACGATCCGTGCTTGCGGCAACTTCAGCACGCCGCCCTCGCCGGTCTGCGGGTCGAACGTCGGCGCGTACGTCATGTTCAACTTGACCGCGATGTCGCGCGCGATCTCGACGTGCTGCTTCTGGTCCTGGCCGACCGGAACGAGGTCCGTGTCGTAGGCGAGGATGTCGGCGGCCATCAGCACCGGGTAGGCGAAGAGGCCGTAATCGACCTCGACGCCCTTGGCGAGGGCGTCCTTGTAGGCGTGCGCGCGGTGGAGCAGCCCCATCGGCGTGACGGTGCCGAGGATCCAGGTCAGCTCGGAGATCTCGGGCACGTCCGACTGGACGTACAGCGTCGCACGTTGCGGATCGAGTCCGAGCGCGAGGTAGTCGAGCGCCGCGCCGAACGTCCACTCGCGCATCGTCGCGGCATCCCGCACCTGGTTCAGCGCGTGCAGGTCGGCGAGGAAGTAGAACGCCTCGCCCTGCGTCTGCAGTTCGACCCACTGGCGCATCGCACCGAAGTAGTTGCCCAGGTGCGGCAGGCCGCTCGGCTTGAGTCCGCTGAGGATGCGCATGGGGAGTCCAGGGGCGCCGGGTGGGTTTCGGCGCGGCGGCATGTCGTACCGCCGGACGCGGTGCGGGGCGAATGCGAACCCGGCGGTCTGCGCTCGCATGGCGCTTCTCGCCGAGGAGGCGCGCAGCGGTTGTGGCGTCAACGAGCGAGCGATGCGCAGGCTCGCTCACGATGTCGGAGATCCCGAGGTGCGGGAGGGAGGAGCGCGTCCTCGCGCGCGTCCTTACCACGACCGGGCGGCATGGGTCGCGCCGATCGGGAGGGACGACCGTAGTATGTTGTTAGCCATTCCGATCCGCCTCACCGGGGCGGGTCTGGTCGGAGCCACCGATGCCGCCTCCCACGACCTCCCCCACCGAACCGGCACCCCGGTCCCGGCCGCCGGGCGAGTGGATGCTCGTCGACCTCGACTGCTTCTTCGTCGCCGTCGAGCGACGTCGCGACCCGTCTCTGATCGGGCGGGTGGTGGTCGTCGGCGGCGATCCGCGTGCGACCGACAGCTCGGCGCGGCGAGGCGTCGTCTGCTGCGCCTCGTACGAGGCGCGCGCGTACGGCGTGCGCGCGGCCATGCCCCTCACCGAGGCGCTCCGACGCCTCCCCCGCGACGCCGTGTTCCTGCCCGGCGACGGCCCCACGTACATGCGGGCGTCGCAGGAGGTGATGGCGGTGCTCCGCACGTTCACGCCCTCGGTCGAGACGATCTCCCTCGACGAGGCCTACCTGGACATGGCCGGATGCGGTGCGGTTCACGGGAGGCGCTCGCGTCTGGAGGTCGGCGCGGCGATCCGCGACGCGGTGCGCGCCCGTACCGGGCTGACCGTGTCCATCGGCATCGCGACCTCGCGCGTCGTCGCGAAGGTCGCGTGCGACGCCGCGAAGCCGGCGGGCCTGCTCGAGGTTCGCCCGGGCGAGGAGGCGGCGTTCCTCGCCCCGCTGCCCCTGCGCGATCTGCCCGGCGTCGGCGCGCGCACGTTCGAACGGCTCGCCCCGCTCGGGCTCCGGACGATCGGTGACCTCGCGGCGCTTCCCGCGGATCGCCTGCGACTCGCCTTCGGCGCCTACGGCGAGGGACTCTCGCTGCGCGCGCGAGGTCTCGACGCGCTGGGTGACGGCCCCCGTCCCCCGGGCGCTCGTTCGATTTCGCGTTGCACGACCTTCGCTCACGACACCTGCGATCCCGACGTCGTGGACGGCACGCTCTCCTGGCTCGCGCAGCGCGCACTCCACGCCCTGCGCGAGGAGGGGTTGCTCGTGCGAACGGTGTCGGTTCGACTGCGCGCCGCGAACTTCGAGACGGTGCAGGCCGGCCGCCGCCTCGGCGCACCCACCGACGACGACGCGACCGTGCTCGCCGCCGTCCGCGCGCTCGTCGCGCGGCGCTGGAATCGCACCACCTCGCTGCGCCTCGTCGGCGTCCATCTCGGTGATCTGACGGCGCCGCGCGAACGTCAGCTCGGTCTGTTCGACGCGCCCGCGGCAGCGCGGTCCGCACCGAACGTCGATGCGGCGCTCGACGCCATCCGTACGCGGCACGGCATGGCGTCGGTCGTCCGGGGGCGCGCGCTCACGCCGCCCCCCACGTCCCGGGACCGGTTCGGTTTCGGGGGCCCGTCCCGATTCGCCGGGCGGACGTCGCCCGCCTAAGAGCCGATTCCGGCGCGGCGTCGGCGCGTGGCGAGGAGATCGCCGGGCGCCGTGGGCGGCCCATTGGATTGGGCCCCAAGGCTCTTGCCGACGGAGGCCGTGAAGCGTCCGGTCAGGCCGCTTCGGGGCCGTTGCGATCGAAGTTCTGGAGCAGGTCGTCCCAGGCCTCGATCGTCCGCAGCGGCTCCACGCCTTGCGGACCGTCGATCAACGCCTCGAGCCCGTCACCGCCGATCACGAGTCGCACGCCCGGACCGAGCAGTTCGCGCAGCACCCGGAGACGTTGTTCGGCCTCCTCGCGCTGCGTCTGCTGGGAGAGACAGATGCCGACGACGTCCGCCTTCGTGGCCCCGGCCGCGGCCTGGATCGCACCCAAGGGCGAACTCGTGCCGAGCACGCTGACCCGCACCCCCCGCCACGCGGCGACGAGCGCCCCGAGCTGAAGCCCGAGCCCTTCGTCGTCACCGCTGAACGTCGTGAGGAGCACGCGCGGACTCGACCGCGTGATGGGGTGCTGTTGGCGCAACGCGCGCAGTTCGTCCTCGATGATCTGCGTCGCCGCACGATCCGACGCGAGCGGCATGCGCCCCGCCTCGCGCTCGCTCTGCATCAGCGTCAGGAACGGCACGACGTGATCGCGCACGAACTCCAGCGCCGATCCCTGGGTGGACATTTCGAGCAGCCACCGGCGGAGCACGCCCATGTCCCCGCGGCGCAGTGCATCGATCACCGTCGTCAACGCCTGGGACGCGGGCGGCGCCTCGGGCTCCCGGGTGGTGAGCAGGCGGTCGAGTTCGTCGTCGGACAGACGCAGGACCTGGTTCGGACGGTGCCCGCGTTCGAGCGCTTCGCCGATCCGCTTCAGCCAGGGGACGAGGGACGCGGCGTACAGACGGCGGCCCGATTGGCGGCGGACCGCGGTGGGGCGACCGTAGCGCCGCTCCCACATCCGAACCTGCTCGGCGGACATGCCGGCGGCCTCGGCCAACTCGCCGATCGACAGCATCGGCTCGGCCGCCGCAACGGCTGCGGATGCCACGTCGGCGGAAGGGGCCCCTGCGTTCGATTCGGACGGGGGAGCGGGGGGCTCAACTCGTCCCTGGCGACGACGAGACGTACTCATGGCGCCAAGGGTACCCACCTCGGCACCGCGCGCGAGCCCTAGCGCCCGATCGATGCATAGGCTCGGACTATCGCGCCGACGTGATGCGGGACGGAACCTTCGAGAGACCGAAGCCGTCGTGGTTCACGTTCCCGGCCGGCTTCCGCCGCAACGGCCTCGCGCGCCCCGTCGCGCCCCGTCGCGCATCGTTCGCCTCGATCCCCCATCCCCGGAGAGCGCCGCCCCGCGCGACGCGGCGGCGTTGCGCGGGGCGGCCGGGTGGAGCGCAGGGGTTCCGTTCAGGGCAGCAGCGAGATCTGGATCGTCGTGCTGGTCGAGCCGGCGTCGTTCGTCGCCGTGATCGTGTAGGTCTGGTTGGAAAGCAGGCCCAGCGGGATGCCTGAGAGAACGCCGGTTTCGGGGTTCAGCGACAGACCGAGCGGCAGCGACGGGCTCACCGAGAACGACTCGACCTCACCGCCGGTGAGGGTCGGGGTCAGGGTGTCGATCAAGCCGAGCAGGACGCTTCCGATCCAGGTCGTCGTCGGGTAGTCGAGCGACAGGGGCGCACCCAGGGGCGTTCCGAGCGACATCGACGTGCTGGCCGAACCGGCCTCGTTCGTGGCCGTGATCGTGTAGTCGGTGGCCGACGAGACGAGCGAGGGGATGCCGGAGATCGCGCCGGTCTCCGCGTTCAGCGAAAGGCCGGTCGGGAGCGGCGGCGAGATCGACCAGGTGACCTCCGCGCCGACCGACGAGGCGGGCGTGATCGCGGTGATCTCCAGTCCGGTCGGCAGGCTGACCGACGAGGGGAACTGCGGCGTGATCGGGGGCAGCAACGCGTCATCCACGCGGAACGACAGCGTCGTCGACGCCGACCCGTGGTCGTTGCTCGCGGTGATCGTGTAGTCCGTGTCGAGCGCGGCCAGCAGCGGCGTGCCCGAGATCACACCCGTCGCCGTGTCGAGCACGAGGCCGAGCGGCAGATCCGGCGTGATCGAGAACACGTCCGCGACACCGCCCTCGAGCGTCGGCGCGAGCGCTTCGAGCAGATCACCGACGAGCAGCACCGTGGGCGCCACGTAGTCGATCAACGTCGGGGCGAGGCCCGCGATCCCGATCGAGAAGGACGTCGAGAGATCGCCGTCCTCGTTCGACGCCGTCACGGTGAACGTGGTCGGAACCAGCGGGAAAGACGCCGTCCCCGAGAGCGTCCCGGTGTCCGCGTCGATCGTCAGGCCGGAGGGCAGCGCCGGGTCGATGACGAATTCGTCCACCACGCCGAGCACGAACGGGACGATCTCGATCGGCTCGCCGAGGATCCCGAGCACGTCGGGGTAGAAGAGGAACGAGGGCGGACCCCCCGCGGTGCCTCGCTCTACCGGACCCCGCGCGACACCGAGCGGTTCGCCGGGCGTGGTCGCTCGGGCGTGGAACTGACCGGGGTTCGCGATCAGCCGGGTGAACGTGACGATGTCGCAGGAGGCCGTACCGCTCCATGCGGTCGGCGTCGCTTGGAAGTCCGGCGCGGCGTCGAAGTCGATCAGGAGCGCACCGTCGCCATCCGTCGGGCCGTCGTGGACCGCGACGCCGTCGAGGCTCGTCAACGGCGGTTCGCCCATCTGCACGACGAACGGCAGCCGCGACGGCGCGACCGTCGTGAACGCGAGCGTGCCGTTCGCAGGCGGGCCGATGACCGGCTCCAGCGGCTCACCGGTAAGGAACGCGATGAAGTCGTGGGGCGCACGACCGAAGACGCCCGCGTGTTCGCCGGCGGGCGTGACGAGCCGCAGGTGCCAGCCGGACGGGTGGCCGACGAGGCGGGTCAGCGTCTCGATGCCGGGGTGCAACGTCGCAAGACCGACGTCGAGGTCGCCGCTGATGCGCCAGTCGCTCGACGCCAGGGCGTCCGCGGCGATCGCACCCGCGCCGCCCACGGGGCCGGCACGCAGCTCGGCGGAGGTGATCAGCGCCGGATCGCCGTCTTCGCCCACGGCGACGACGATCTCCGCGTCGTCACGACCGACGAGTCGCACGAGGCTGGCCGCGGTGATGTCGATCCCGACCGCGGGCGCGACCTGGACGAGCGAGGCCCACACCGGCAGACCGCGCGGGATGCGCAGGGTTCCCGAGACATCGGGTTCGGCGCCGCGTTCGAGCACGATCTCGTGGGCCTCCGGGCGATAGAGCAGCGCCGCGACCTCGCGCATCGTCAGGACGAGCGAGCCGCGCAGCGTCGCGCCGGCCGCGTCGGTCGCGGACGTGAGTTCGGCCTGATCGACGCGACGCGAGACCGTTCCGACGCCGCTCGTCGCGGGGCTGTCGAGGCGCACGCCCTGCACGTCGCCGAGCGACTCCGGAGCGAGCGCGATGAGGAGGTGCAGGGTCAGGTCGTCGTCGAGGAACGCGCCGGCGGCCGCGATCGGTCCGTCGGGCAGGTCCTCTCCGAGCGCCGCCATCCAGCCGGGCGCCGCGCCGGTCGTGACCGGACCCTCGCCGTCGTCGGCGCTGCCGGCATACACGACCCGCAGCACGGAGCCTTCCGGCGCATCCGCGACGTCGGCCGCCGCACTCGCGGGGATCGCACCCGATCCCTCGATGGCCCCGCCCGCGACATCGAAGGTCGGATCGCCACTCGCGAGGAGATCGAACTCACCCACGCCGGGCACGTCGAGGACGACCGCCTCGATCGCATCCGTGCGGTCGGGATCGGTTCGCAGGGCGTAGCGGACCGTGCCGTCGTCGTCGACGACGGCGACCCAGCCGCCCTCGGGCGTCGGGACTCCCTCGCCGCCGACGACCGACGCGAGCACGCCGATGGGGGCGGTCGCGGGTCGCGACGATCCCGAACCGCCGCACGCGGCGAGGATCAAGAACAGGTGGACAACCAGGATTCGAACACACGAGGTGGAAGGTCGCATGGGATGGCTCCGCGATGCAGGCAGCGCATCGCCGCGCTCATCCTCGGCAAGGTCACGGCCAGATTGTTGCGCTCGCGCGGCCGCTCGTTCAAGCGCGTAAACGAACGTATCCGTTCAGGGGGTCGCTGACCTTGCGGATGTGCGGCTTCGCAGATCGGGG